>OMYR01000028.1 GCA_900315335.1 uncultured Bacteroidales bacterium | reverse complement strand
TTTTTTTTACACTATAAAATTACAACAATTTTCGCTAATCACCAATTTTTTAGACGATTATATTTCGTCGAACTCACGTTAAATTAGTGTCCCACACTATTTCATTAGTGTTTAACACTAATTTACTAATCAGCGACACTAATTTTGCCTTTTGATATACCCTTTTTTTCTTATCAATTTATAAAAAAACAATATGTGTAATTTTTATAAAAACTACACATATCATTAATTCAAACTAATGCTTAAAATTTATGCTCTGTCGTTAAAATTTTGTGGTGCCTGTTCATAAGTCCATCTCGGACATTCTCCGCATTTGCTTTTCCGCCACGATGAGCAAGAACCTACCACAAAACAAAGTGCAAACATAATAACTGTAATTAAAACCTTGTGTCTAAAAAATCTTTTCATTACCGTACAATTATTTTTTTGATAATAGAGTCCCCTTTCGAGTAAATTCTGACATAATAAACACCTTTGACAAAATTTTCAATATCGATACAATATGTATTAGTACCGGCAAAAATTTCTTTTGAATATACGCTGCGTCCCAATCCGTCCAAAATGGTTATTATTCCGTTATTATTCATATTTTTCAAAGCTATATTTATGTTGTCGGTGGCAGGAATAGGATAAATATCCATTTCAAAACTTCCTTTATTGCATTGCTCCAAGCCAACAGTGTATTCTCTTCCTGCAAAATCGGTATAACCTGTGTTTTGAGGGTCTAACCATTGTTTTATTTTAGGAAAAGTTACGTCCATTCTGCCATACCAATCGACTTTATTGTTATCGGAAGCATAGCAAGAGGATTCGCCACCCGATAAAGAGCCGATAAGCAGACCTTCGGCATTAAACAAACCGCTACCTGACGAACCTCCCTCGGTTATACCGTAACCATTGGCAGTTTTCTTCCATTTGGTCATTCTGTGAGTGTCGTAGTCCCAATAGTTTTCATCGTAACCCATATCTTGTATAGCACCATCAACGGTAGAAATCTTCTTAACATCTCCGCTTGGGTGATGTATGGATACGCAACCCCTAAACAATTCGTCTTTGGACGACCAGCCTGCCCAATACGGATTATAACTTTGAGGAACATTGTTTTTCAATTCCAAAAGCAAGTAATCTGTTCCTCCTTCACCGTATTTGGAATCATAAGATAACCTCGTACAACCGGTAAGTGTGGAATACGAAGGCTCTTTGGTCGGGTTAGTACAACCGGAAGTCTCGTAATTGAAATAAAATACAATCTGCGAATAATAACTATTCCTATCAACCTTCTCTATGCAATGAGCGGCAGAAAATATATAAGGTTTTCTATCATTATTGGTATTATTGACAAGAGTTCCCGAACACCAATAAAGAGCTGCATTCGTATAAATCAACATTCTAACGACCGAACGCTGAACATCTCTGAAATTATCGCCCTCAGAACAATTGACATTTACATTACAACTCCCCGACTCTCGGTAATCTTTGTAAGGAAGATTTTGAACAGACGAAACATTGTCGTCAAAATCTTCAATCAATGCTTTTTCTTGTTCAAAGTTAAAAACATCTCGATAGAAATAACCGAAAGAACTAATATTTATTTTGGCATTTTCTGTAACGCTTTTAGGTTGATAATACTCCAAAATCATTTCATCATCATACACATAATCGGTTGCAAACATTCCGTCAGAGGAATTATTATCGGACGTAAAAGCACCTAAACATTTAGTTTTGGAAGTATTCCAAATGTAAAATTCTCCACCTTGTGGCAGATAGAAATCATTGGAATAAAAATTCAACGCCAATGCTCCTTCGCATTTAATTTTCAATAAATACAAATCTGCATCTGACAAAGAAATCTTTTCGGCTCTGTTAAAAAAGTTTTCTTCCATTGGAATAACGACTGCACAAGAACGCTGTTTGAATAAATCATTTTTTTGCTCTTCTTCAAACAACAATTCTCTAACATCCGGCGACGACAAAACGATTGTATTATTCTGCGAAAATTTCACACTGTTCAACTTAAAGGAACGTGGTTGTTGTTTTGTGCTTATCTGTGCCAAGCACGTCAAACAAAGCAACAATAATGATAATATCAAAGAAAATCTTTTTTTCATCTCTTTATTATTAAATGTTTCTACTTGTTTGTGCAATATTACACAAGTTGAAATGTATATCTCTTATTTGCGGAATAACCAATCGAGTGTTGTCGTTAATAATTACATAATCGCTTTTTTTCGCTTTAAGAGTTGGCGACATTTGGTTATTGATTCGTTTTTTTATTTCTTCTTCCGTTTGATTGTCCCTTAGTTTTACTCTTTGCAATACCAAATCCATTGGAGTGGATATACATATTATTTTATCAAATAGCCTTTCCCAGCCAATTTCAAATATTATTGCACTTTCCAAAACAACGTATGGGAAATTTTGCTCATTTGCCCATTTTTCAAAATCACGTTGCACCAATGGGTGAATACAATTGTTGAGTTTTTCCAATAACAAAGGGTCATTGAAAACCAAGTTCGCCAATTTTTGCTTATCAACCTTGTTATCCGTTATCACTTGCTGCCCAAACAAATCACCTATTAGAGAAATCATCTCCTTTCGTTCGTATAGTTTTTTGGCTTCTTGGTCGGATATATACACAGGAACACCCAAATGTGTGAATACTTGCGTTACCAAAGTTTTGCCACATCCAATCGAACCGGTTAATCCTACTATCAAAGGTCGCATCTTATGAAATTTTATTACTTGTGCTACTTGAATAAAATGTATTCCACTTTCTTGGGATAGATACTGACTATTTTTACATAGTCGGGAATATTGGTAAGATTGACTTTAAGTTTATCGCTTCTTTCCAAAACTTCGTCGGAGCATAACACAAAGGCATTAAAGTCTTTATTCTGAACTTTTTCGTAATCTTTTATCGCAATGCGGTAACGAACTTTAACTTGTTTGGGTAACACCTTTATATTCCTATAATCATCATTTCGCAGCACTTTTACATTTACCGAAGCAATGTCTTCTGTGTATTTCTCACAATGAATTTTGATTGGAATGGATTTTATCCTGCACATAACCCCGCTTGGTAAATTCAAATCCAATGGTACAAGAAAAATTCCGCTTCTATCTATATTATTATAGACGATAGGTTTTGTTTGCAAAGAATCTATTTTCGCTATCTCGTTTTTACTTCCCTCAATGACAACATCACTTATCATCATCTCCGGTTCGGAATAAATATTATAAGGTTGTCTAAACTTGAAAACGCTGTTATTTATTACCTTTACTTTTTTTGAATACAATTTATTCCAAGAAAGATTTATTGTTGCAGGCGATAATGTTATGTCCTTGCCTCTATATCCGAGACTATGTATTATTTGACTTTTCAAAAGCGAAGAAGGTATCGCCGCCTTACCTTTTGAAAGATTGATATTAAGTTGATCAACGTCTATAACGATATTCTTTTTTTCCCTTGACAATGCTTTTGCCAAATACTCAAAACCATTGGTTTTCACTCCAACGGTTATAACGCTATCCGAAGAGAAATATTCCACATTATGGTTGTTATCCGTAAATTTCAAGGTGTATGTTGTGGTATTTTGATAATCTCTTCCGTAGGTCATAAAAAGCCACAAAAATAAACTAATACACAAGCAGATAACAAAAGTGTTTATCTGCCTGTGTTTTTGGAAAAACGAAATTACTTGTCTGAATAATCCTTTCACAAGTATTTCATTTATCGGTTTTTATTTTTGTTGATTGTTTGCCGTAGGTGCTGTCATTGCAATAGAAGCCTTTTCAACTTCGATAACAATATCATGTGCTATTTCAATCATTACCGTAGTTTCTTTTACTTCCTTAACTTTGCCATGAACGCCGCTTATTGTAACAATACTCTGTCCTTTTTCCAAAGATTCTCGGAACTTTTTCTCTTCTTTCTGACGTTTCGTTTGAGGACGTATCATAAAGAAGTAAAAAATGACAATGATTAACACCATCATTATAAGTCCGGAACCCGCACCATTAGCACCGCCGTTACCACCAGCCATTAACATTACATTTAATAAGTTCATTTCAGTCTAAATTTTTTATTATTTTATTTTCTTTATACTTAATTTCATTTTTTTAGTGTTTAAAACTAATTTATTGGTGTTTAATATTATTTTCTCAGTGTTTAACATTAAAAAAACAACTTGCCACACTATTAAACCGCCAAGTCTTAAACATAAATTTTATTTAACATCGGCAACAATTTTCAATACCGTCCTTGAAGGGTTTGTATTGGATAAAACCGTAACAAGTTTTTGGATTTTCATACCTCGTGAGCCTTTTGAATCATAAGTAACGGATATTGCGCCCTCTTCACCCGGCTTTATCGCTCCGTGAGGATAATCCGCAACGGTGCAACCGCAATTGGCACTAACATCCGAAATAACCAAATCCGTTTTACCTGTGTTTTTGAAGCGGAAACTTCCCGTAACTTTTTCTCCGTCCGTTATAGAATGAAAATCCAATACATCGTTTTCAAACTTTATCGTTGCGTGATTTTCCACAACATCAAGGTTGATATTGTCTTTGTTCTTGTTGCCGCAAGATGCAAATACCATGCTCAAAACGACCAATACCGATATTACTAATGTCTTTTTCATTATTCCAAGTGTGAATGATAATGCGAATAAGCCTCTTTGTCATTGTCTGTACTTTCAAAACAAAGAGCATCATCGTCTTCGGTTTTATGAATCTTGTTATCTATTCTAAGTTCTGTAATAATCCTATCCAAAACACCATTGACAAACAAACGACTCTTTTCGGTTGAAAACTCTTTGGATAATTCGATGTATTCGTTCAACGAAACTCTCAATGGTATGCTCGGACAATAAATAAATTCGCTCATAGCCATTTTTATAATCAATACATCTATAAACGCCAAACGGTCTCTATCCCAGTTCTTGCTGCATTTGGTGATATAACCTTCGTATTCATCAGAATGGTTGATAGTGTTACGGAACAGATTTCTCGTAAAATCTCTGTCATTCTCCGTTGCCTCTTCTTCGGACTTATCAAAAGGATAAGGAAGTGTCTTTTGCGGAGCATCATCTTGCTGCCAAAGTTTCAAAAATTGGAGAACAACTTGACAAACATAATCATAATCGCACTCCCATGTAAATCCTTTTTCGCAAAGAGACTCATACAAATTCTCGTTCCTCATTATATAGTTCTTGAATAGTTGAACGATTATCCTTTTGTCATCTTCAAAATTCACGTCGTCCTTTTTCATATAATCGGTATATGAATCACTTTGACGAAATCTCTGCAACAAAGATTTCAATACCTCACTTGTTAAAGAAAAATTAATATGAAGTTTTTCTTTTGACTTTTGCAATTCTTCGTTTTCGTCCAAAGCGTTCAAAAACGAGTTATTTACAAAACGTAAATTGGGATTTGCTTCCTCTTGTGTCGGATAAAACTTGTTTTTCGCCTCTTCTATCCTCGCTTCTTCTAATTTTCTTATCTCCAAGATAACGGCAAAAAGATTTATTTCAAGTTCATATAGTTTGGTTATATTGGAGTGCATAAATTTCTCCTGCTGCTCGATACTTTGCCCACCACCTATGTAATACGCATATAACGATTGCAATACCTTTTGCCGCAAAAAATGCCTATTTACCATTAAAAAACTATTTTTATATAAATTCAGTTTGCAAAAGTAAGAAAATTTTTCCTTTCATTACGTATTTGCAATAAAATCTTTTCAAATAACAATAATTTTTTCATTCCTGACAATTTTTTTTAGACTATCCATAAAAACAAATCCACTCCTTTTTATCGTATTTTCACTTATTTTCACTTTTCATATCAAATAAAAAGATGTCTTATAAGAAAAAAGAAACATATAATATGAATGTCAAAAAATCTTATCACTTATCCTTTTACTGATGTTTAACACTAATTTTTTAATGTTTAACACTATTTTGCTAATGTTTAACACTAATTTTGTGATTTCACCTATCGTTTTTTTCGCCTGTATAATAAGGAAAATAAATATGTGATTTAATAAAATTTCAGATAGCATCATTTCGACAAAAACTCGATTTGGTTTTCGCTTTCCTTTGTTTTTTCAAGATTTGAATGGTTTTATGAAAATTTTATATAACTTTGCACACTGAATTACAAAATACTGAAAATTTATGTACGAACAAGGCTATAACTATTCACCGCAAAGGTTTAACATATTACCTCCGATTTGTAAAAATCTATTGATTATAAATGCCCTTTTATATCTGCTTACAATCGTGTTGCAGGCTAAGGGAATAGATTTAACAGCTGTTTTCGGCTTGCATTACTTTTCGGCAAGCAGATTTCATATCTGGCAATTGATAACATACGCCTTTTTTCACGGAAGTTTCTCGCATTTGTTTTTCAATATGTTCGCAATATGGATGTTCGGTTACACTATTGAAAATCTTTGGGGCAGCAAAAGGTTTCTTATATATTGTTTGGTAACTGCATTAGGTGCGGCGTTGATGCAAGAATTAACGTATTTTCTGTCAAATATGGATTTGTTGTTGGGTAATTATGAATACGTAAATATTGTCGGTCATGGCAGAGTTACGGTAGGCGAATATTTGAATTTATTCAACACCATAGGGGCATCTGGTATTTGTTTCGGGGTATTACTTGCCTTTGGATTGATGTTCCCTAACGAATACATTTACTTATATTTCTTCGTGCCGATTAAATGCAAATGGTTTGTGATTGGCTATTGTGCAATAGAATTGTTTAACGGTATTGCAGCAACAAGTGATGGAGTGGCTCACTTTGCACATTTGGGCGGTGCTTTGGCAGGATTGTTTTTGGTGTTGCATTGGAGAAAAAAATCAAGAATATAATGCACTACAAAAAAGGCGAATATAGAGACCAATACATCATTGCATATATTACCGATTTATCCTCTTACGAAAACGTCGTTAGTTGGAGTATCAAGTTCTGCAATCTTTTGAAAAAGGGATTGATACTTCTGCATATCAGCGATAGTAAATACACTAACGTTTCCACTAACGAAGCACAGGAGAAGTTAAAACAAATAAACGATAGCATATCCCTGCCCTTTATTCACTCCTACGCTGCTTTAAGTGGCAACACAAAAGACATTATCAACTCCATTGGAGAATTGCTTAACGCTGTTATGATTGTTACAAAGGTTGATAAAAATAGCGAGAAAACATCTCCGATTTTTTACAATAATATATTGAAAGACTTTTACACTTCAAGGATTGCTTACTTCGTGTTTGACAATTACGATAAAAGCAATAATTTCCACGACATCGTGCTTTCGATGAATGCTATGAAAGAGTGTAAAGAAAAAATCCTATGGGCATCTTATTTTGGCAGATTTGCAAAGAGTGTTACACATATATTTTATCGTCGTTACAAAGATGAGTATTTGCAAAAGCAGCTGAATTTGAATATTGGATTTCTTAGAAAGATGTTTCGCAGATTTGATATTCAGACTCTCAACGCCCATTGTATGGATAAAAGAAATAAATTGGACGTTCAGGCAATGGAATACGCCAAAAACAACTCTTGTTCTCTTTGTATCTTTCAAACGACCAAGAACAAAAGTTTTATAGAATGGTTTAGCGGACTTGACGAACGTTTGGTATTGAAAAATATTGATTTTGTTCCAATATTGTTTTTGAATCAAAGAGATGACTTATTTGTTATGTGTGAGTAATAACACAATTAATTGTTGAAAACTAATAAACAATATTTGGAATTTATATATATGTAATGTTGTATTTTTGCACAATAGTTTAACAAAAATTGCTAAAAGAATATTTATGACTAACAACTTCACAGATAACGCCAAAGAAGTTATAATGAATGCCACCAATGAGGCTGAAAGATTAAAGAGTAGTTTTATTGATGTGGGACATTTAGTTTTAGGAATGCTTAGAATTAAATCTTGCTCGGCGAACCAAATCATAAGCAAATATGTAGATGACTTGTCTTCGTTCAAAGATACTATTGAAAAGATTATTAAGACTAATGATACAATTTCATCTACGCCAAACAGCGGAAATATACCGCTTAGCGATGATTATGCAAATGTGATGAAACTTGCAACATTGGAGTCTTTGTTTAGAAAGCATCAATCAAAGATTAATACTTCACATATATTGGCAGGTATATTGCGTTTGATAGATGATAATGCCATAAAGAATTTATTAATAGAAAACGATATAACGTTAGACAACATTCGTGATTTTCAATCTTCCGACACTCCGAAACAAATATCTACAAGCATAGAAATATTTATGCAGGGAGATGACAGTGATATGTTGGAGAAAATATCAGGTATGGGATTGGCAGCACTTGGCCCTATTCAACCACCGAAAAGAAACAAATCTTCCAATAAAGACAACAATCAAGAGGATTCTGATTCGACAAGATATTTGAATAATTTCGGCAAGGATTTATCAAAAGCCGCCGAAGATGGTAAATTAGATGCTATCATAGGTAGAGAAGATATTATCGAAAGAGTTGCACAGATACTTTCGAGAAGAAAAAAGAACAATCCTATTTTGGTTGGTGAAGCGGGCGTTGGTAAAAGTGCCATAGCAGAAGGATTGGCTATTCATATAGCACAAAAGAAAGTTCCATACACATTACAAAACAAAAGGATATTTACTTTGGATTTGGCTTCGGTTGTTGCAGGCACGAAATACAGAGGACAATTTGAAGAAAGACTGAGGGGACTTATAACCGAATTGCAAAAGAATCCTAATTTGATTTTATTCATCGATGAAATACATACAATGATTGGTGCCGGTAATGCAGAAGGTGGATTAGATGCTTCCAATATCTTCAAACCGGCTCTTGCAAGGGGTGAAATTCAGTGTATAGGTGCAACAACTAATACAGAATACAGAAAATATTTTGAAAGCGATTCGGCTCTTGAAAGACGTTTCCAAAAAGTGTTGATAGAACCTACGACAGTAGAACAAACAATAGATATTCTGAAAAATATAAAATCTTATTACGAAGAATATCATAAAGTAAGATATACAGATGCTGCCATAGAGGCTTGTGTTCGTTTAACCGACAGATATATCAACGATAGATTTCTTCCGGATAAGGCAATAGACGCTTTGGACGAAGCAGGTGCAAGATGCCATGTCAAAAACGTTATCATACCACAAGAAATAGTAGATTTGGAACAGCAAATTGACAAGGCTCAAAAAGAAAAGCAGTTGTTTAAGAAAAATCAACAATATGAACAATGCAATGCGATAAAAAATCAAATAGCGGCATTGCAGGATTCATATTTTTTGCAGAAAAAACAATGGGAACAATCCTTAAAAGACAACCCTATAATTATAGATGAAGACGATATTGCCAAAGTAATTTCTTCGATGACGGGAATTACGGTTCAAAAGACGGATAAAGACGAAAGTAAGCGTCTTTTGGACATGGACAAAATTATCAAAAGTAAAGTTATTGGACAAGATGAAGCCGTTAGCAAGATTTGTAAAGCCGTCAGAAGAGCAAGAACTGGCTTGAAAGACCCTAATCGTCCGATAGGTTCGTTTATTTTTGTCGGTCCGACAGGAGTTGGAAAAACATATTTGGCTAAAACTTTGGCTGATTACTTGTTCGGTTCAAAAGACAATATCATAAGAATAGATATGAGCGAATATATGGAAAAATTCAACGTATCTCGTCTTATCGGTTCGGCTCCGGGTTATGTCGGTTACGAAGAAAGCGGCCAATTGACAGAACAAGTAAGACTGCACCCATATTCCATAATATTGTTTGACGAAATAGAAAAGGCTCATAAAGATGTTTTCAATATTTTGTTGCAAATACTTGACGAAGGTCGTTTAACTGATTCTATGGGAAGAACGGTGGATTTCAAAAACACTATAATTATTATGACTTCCAACGTTGGTAGTCGAACTCTTCAAGATTTTGGAACAGGAGTTGGATTTTCAACATCGGTAAGAGTGGATAATAGCAAAATGTTGGAGCAAAATGTTATTGATAAAGATATACAAAAGACTTTTGCACCGGAGTTCCTAAACAGAATTGACGATATTGTATTCTTTAATGCCTTGAATGAGGAAAATCTATTGAATATTGTTGACTTGGAATTAAATTCTTTGCGTTCAAGAATAAAAGAGATTGGCTACGAAATAAACATCAGCAAAGGTGCAAAGCAATTTATTTTGGATATGGACGAAAACAGAGAATTTGGAGCAAGACCTATCAAACGAGTTATCCAAAAAACGATTGAAGACCCTCTTAGCGAATTACTGCTTGCCAACCACGATAGCGGCAAACATCGAATAAACATAAAAATATCGCAAGGTAAGAACAAAGAATTGAAATTTGAAATACTATAAAAATTAAGATATTGAAGAGTTTAAGAAGATTTATCGAAGCATTCGGAGAGTATCTTATCCTTATGAAAGATGCGTTCAAAAGACCTCAAAATAGGAAGGTCTTCGCAAGGCGTATTATGTTTGAGATGAAAGAATTGGGTGTGGATTCAATAGTTATTGTAACTATTGTGAGCGTGTTTGTAGGCGCTGCGGTAGTTATGCAAATTCTTTTGAATTTAGACAGCCCTATGTATCCGAATTGGATATATGGTTTTGTTTCTCGAAAAGCTATGATGTTAGAGTTCTCTCCTACTATTATATCTTTAATTTTGGCAGGCAAATGTGCTTCAAAGATTGCTTCCGAAATTGGTACGCAGCGTATAACCGAGCAAATAGATGCTTTGGAAGTTATGGGTGTCAATACTCCTTCGTATCTTATATTGCCAAAAGTTATTGCCTGCGTTGTATTCTTCCCTATTCTTGGAGTGATAAGTATTTTTGTGGCATTGATAGGTGGTCAGTTGGGCGGCTTTTTAATTGGTACATTAACACCTTTTGATTATATAGAGGGTTTGAGATTGGAATTTTCAATGGGAGATTTTTATTATGCAATGGTTAAACTGATTATCAATGCACTAATAATTTCCTCTATTGCATGTTATCGCGGTTACACAATCAAAGGTGGTAGCGTTGAAGTGGGACAACAATCCACCAAAGCCGTTGTTCAAAGTTCTATCGTGATTATGATTTTCAATATCTTGATAACCGAATTATTTAATTAGGCCTTATGATTAAAGTATCGCATGTTTCAAAATATTTTCAAGGAAAGCAGGTTTTGAAAGATATTTCAACGGAATTTTTGCCGGGTAAATGTAATCTCATAATAGGTAAGTCCGGTAGTGGCAAGACTGTGCTTTTAAGAAGTATTGCCGGCTTATATACTCCCGAAGAAGGTTATATTTCGTATGACGATAGGAAATTTGCCAATATGTCAAAGGGGCAAAAAGTTGATATTCGTAAAGATATTGGTTTTGTCTTTCAAGAAGGGGCTTTGTTTGACTCAATGAATATTGAGGAAAATATTATGTTTCCTTTGCGAATGTTCTCCAATATGAAGAAAAAGGCTCGATTGGAAAGGGTTGAATATTGTCTGAATCGTGTTAATTTACAAGGAGTGAATAAGATGTTTCCATCACAATTGTCAGGTGGTATGCGAAAAAGAGTTGCTATTGCAAGAGCTATTTCCGCCCAACCAAAATATTTGTTTTGCGATGAACCCAATTCCGGTCTTGACCCTCAAACTTCTATCTTGATTGATAATTTGATTAAGGATATTACAAAAGAATTTAATATGACAACAATTATCAATACCCACGATATGAATTCTGTTATGGAGATAGGGGAAAACATTATATACATTCACGACGGCAGATTGCATTGGCAAGGTGATTATACTAATGTTCTAAATTCTACCAATCAAGAACTTAATGATTTTATCTTTTGTAGTACTTTAACTAAGAAAATTAAAGAAAAGAGTATATGAAACCTTTTACAGATTATAATCGCCATTATTATTTTTTACGCATCAATCGTGTGTTGCAAGTATTGATTGCCGCTGCCGTAATAGTGTTGATAACCCCAACAAAATCCTCTTTCAAATACGAATTTCAGCAAGGGCATTATTGGAAACACGAAACATTGGAATCTCCTTTTGATTTCGCAATACTAAAAACAGAAAAGGAAATCGCCCAAGAGAAAAACGAAATAATTGCTAACAAAACCCTATATTTTGATTACAATAATACTGCAAATACAAAGATGGAAGAAGATTTGGACAAGAATATTTCTTCTTACATTGACAAACACAATCTCAAAGAAAGCGAAAAACGACAACTGCTATATTCAACAGACCAAATACTTCAAACCATAATTCATCGTGGTATCATATCCGATTACACCGATATGAAAAACTACGATAACAATATCATTGTAGTAAATAATAATGTTGCACAAGAACACGAAATAGCCGAATTTTACAACATAAATGATGTTGAAAAAATAGTTTATGAAAATATCAACAAAAATGCTTCATTATCTTCAAAAGAGAAAAATGCTATCGCCGATATTTTAATTAAAGTTATTTCACCCAACATTGTTTTCAACAGCACAAAAACTGACGACATTTTAAGCACACAAATAGAAGATATTTTCCAAACAAAAGGTCTTATATTGAAAAATCAAAAAATTATTGCACAAGGCGAATTGATTACTCCCGAGAAATACCAAATTCTTTCATCGTTAAAAAACGAATACGAAGGTATTCACGCCGCAAAAGGCAGTACAGAGAAAAATTTGGCGTTGATAGGTCAATATCTTCTTATTATTATTGCCTTGGGAGCAATGGTGTTGTTTATTTACAACAGTGATAAAGAGATTTTCTTAAATAATAAAAAAATTCTGTTGATATTCTTCGTTATTTTGATGATGGTTGGTATCACAGTGGGCGTATTACATATCAATCAAAAATACTTATATCTCGTTCCTCTATGCCTTACTCCTATTTTGGTCAGAACATTTTTTGATATAAAAGTTTCGCTTTACGTTTTCTTGGTTACAATAATCATTATCGGCTTTTCGGTTCCCAATAGTTTCGAGTTCGTATTCTATCAATTGATAGCAGGTATGATGGCTATTTTATCTGTTGAACATTTGGAAAAACGTGTGGAATTTTTCAAAACTGCCGTCATCGTTTTTGCAACCTACTCTATCATTTATTTGGCTATGACTCTTATTCAAGACAATAACTTCAAACAATTGGATATTTATCGTTTTGTTTATTTCGCAGCCAATGCCGTTATGATTTTATTCGCTTTCCCAATTGTTTTTGTATTGGAAAAAATATTTTCATTGGTCAGCGAAATGTCTTTAATGGAATATTCCAATACGGATTCAAAACTCCTTAGAGAGTTATCCATTAAAGCACCCGGAACATTTCAACATTGTATTCAGGTTGCTAATATCGCCGAAGATTTAATTCACGAAATCGGTGGCAATGCTTTGCTTGTAAGAGCGGGCAGCCTTTATCACGATATAGGAAAACTTCTTATGCCGATGTACTTTATCGAAAATCAAAATATGGAACTTAACCCTCACAACGAACTTACTAACGAGGAATCGGCACAAGTAATCATTGACCACGTATTGAACGGTATCAAATTGGCGAAGAAAAACAAAATACCGGAACCGATAATTGATTTTATCCGTACCCACCACGGCACTTCAAAGACTAAATATTTTTATAACAAAGAATGTAACGAACATCCGGGAACATACATTGACGAAAGTTTATATACTTATCGAGGTCCGAAACCTTTTTCGAGAGAAACAGCTGTGCTAATGATGGTTGATAGTGTGGAGGCGGCTTCGAGGAGTATGAAAGAGCATTCCGAGAAATCTATTTCCAATTTGGTTGATGGCATTATTGATTCTCAGATTAAGGATAACCAATTGTCAAATGCCAATATAACTTTTGCGGACGTTGATAATATCAAACAATTCTTAAAAAAGAAATTGCAGAGTATTTATCACGTCAGAGTTGCATATCCTGTCAATAATTCCGCACCGAAAAACAACTAAACTACTATGCAAGCCATGATTTTTGCCGCAGGTTTAGGCACACGCTTACGACCTTTGACCAACAATAAGCCCAAAGCATTGGTTGAGATTAATGGAAAAACTCTTTTGGAAAGGAATATTGAAAAACTGCTATCATTCGGCATTAATAAAATTGTTGTCAATATTCATCATTTCCCTGAAAAGATGCGTGCGGCTATTGGCGAAATAGAAAAGAAATACGGTTGCAAGATATTGATTTCCGATGAAAGCAAAGAGTTATTAAATACCGGCGGCGGCTTTTTGAATGCAAAAAAATTATTCAGTGATACGGATAAATTAGTGTTAAACACCGGTGAAATAGTGTTAAACACTGATAAATTAATATTAAACATCAGTAAAACGGATAATGATACTGATTTTTCGGCTTCTTCTTCCGATTCCATATTACTTCATAACGTGGATATTCTTTCCGATACTGACTTTTCTTTGATGTTAAAAGAGTTCAATAAGACCACTCCCCTTGCACTTTTAGCGGTTAAAAAGCGTGATACTCAACGATATTTGATTTTTAATGAGAATAACGAACTCTGCGGTTGGACTAATTTGAAAACCAATGAAAGGATTATAACACGCCCTTGCAAGCAAGAAAATCTTTACGCCTTTTCGGGAATACATATTGTGAGTAAGCATATTTTTGAAAAGATAACTTTGAAGGGAGCTTTCTCACTTATAGATATGTACTTGGAACTTAGCAAACACAATATCATCAAGGCGTATTTTGACGAGGGTTTATGGTTGGATGTTGGCAAACTTGACGCCATTGAAAAAGCAAAAGAGATTTTTTAATTGAATAAAAACATTGATTTTTATAATTTTTATCGTATTTTTGCACGTTGTTACAGAAAAATATAAATACAGATGAACAAAAAGACCTTATTCAGCATAGGCATTGCCTTACTTTTTGCCTTTAATATCAATGCTCAGGACGTGGCATATAGAACTACGGATTACAATTTGCAAGGTTATCCGCATACTGTCAGATATATGAAATTTGTTTCCGATTCGAGTTTGAAGATGCAGCGAACTTCTTATATCGAGGACTACCAACTGACTTTTAATGATAATAGACTTTTAACTCAAAGGGTTAATTTCATAAACGGACAGCGTGATAGAACCACTGAATATGAATACAACAACCGTATGCAATTGATTACTGAAACTATTAAGGAAAATGACGGCAGAGTTGCCTCACAAAAAATTTATACCTATAACAATCTTGGTCGTTTGGCGACTATGACGGAAATTTCCTACCCTAATAGCCGTGGCGGTGCCAATAGAGTTGAAAGAAAAGAGGTCAATACATACAATACCAAGGGTCTTTTGGTTGAAAAGGACATTACAAGCGACAATATGTACGGCAACAAAAACATCAAATATGCTTACGGTCCTGCGGATTCTCTTATCTCAACCATAACAACGTACAGTAACAACGCCAATGTTGAGAAACTTGTAATCAAACGTGCATTCAATAATTTGGCTATGGAGAAAACTTGGTCAAGAAACGACAAAATGACAAGAAGAGAGACTTACCAGTACGATGACGTTACCAATATGCTTATCAAAAAGGAAGTTTTCAACAATAAAAACAAAAAACTGCTTACATATACTTACGAATACGACGAGCATTTCAATATTATAAGCGAAATTGCCGTTAATCCTAAAAATGTTAAGTCCATAGATTATTCTTATGAGTTCAAAAAAGATAAGTATTTCAATTGGACAAAACGTGTTATGTATGACTCTTGGGCTGTCAAATACACAGAAGTCCGCACTATCGAATACTTTGACAAAACTCACTTCTATGAAGACCAAAAAGACTATGATACCAAACGTGTTATCAAAGATAAAACCGAGAAAACGACTAATAGAGAACGTGAATTTAATAGTCAGCCGGTCAATCAGCACTAAGATTTTTTTGACAAGGCGGTAAAACACAATAATAAAGCAAACTCAAACAACAGAAATTGAGTTTGCTTTATTGTTATGAGTAATCACTTTTTTAATGTGAGCAACTAATTTTTTAGTTGATGTAATTAATTTTTTGATAATAGTGATTATTTTTCTAATGAGAGTGATTAATTTTTTAGTTTGCGTAACTATTATTCCAATTCAGGTAACTGCTTTGTTATTTTGTTCAATTATTAATTACTTTTCCAATAAAATTTTGGCGTTGGCTAATGCTTCTTTTGTTATTGTATCACCTGAGAGCATTTTGGCAAGTTCCGCAATTCGTTGTTCTTCATTCAAAAGTCCGATATTACTTTGTGTTTGATTATCCACCACTTGCTTATAAACCTTGTATTGGTTCTCTGCCTTGGCAGCCATTTGCACCAAATGAGTGATAACTATCACTTGGTGGTTTTGTGCAATCATTTTCATAATATCTCCAGCCTTTGAAGCAATATCCCCACTTATGCCCGTATCTATCTCATCAAAAACAAGAGTATTCACATTGTATTTTCTTGCTATCACGGCTTTTATCGCCAACATCAGTCTTGACAATTCTCCGCCCGATATTACATGAGATAAATCCTGCAAATAATTGTCTTTTGTCTTGTTAGCATTAAAAAGAAATCTGATTTTATCCTTACCGTCCGAGTTAAAATCTTCTTGAAAACTGACTTCTATTTTCAAAACAGCCTCCTTCATTGCCATAGAATCCAACAAAGGTTTTATTTCTTTACAAAGCAATTCACTCGATACTATCCTCTGATTATGTATTTGCGTAGATAAATCTTCTAATTGATTAATAATTAATTTTTTTTGTTTAATCTTATTTTCTATTTCACCATCTATATTATCCGCATTAAGTAATTTTTCCTGCAATTGTTCTTTTATTTGCAAAAGTTCTCTAATGGTTTGGACATTATGTTTTTTCTGCAAATCATATATTAAATTCAATCTGTCGGATAATTGTGTAACTTTATTTTCGTCAAATTCCAATTCATCGTTGAATGACGATAATTCGTTATAAATATCTTTCAACTCTATGCGTGCAGACTCCAATCTTTCGTAAAGTTCTGCCAAAATCTTGTTATGTGTAGATATTTTGCTAATACGAGAATTGGTTTCATTCAAAAATCCTAAAATATTATTATCCTCATCATTATCAAACAAATTCAACGCTTCCACGATATTCTCCTTTATCGTTTCCGCATTCGTTGCAAGTTCCAACAATCTCTCTTCTTCTTCCTGCTCGTCTTCTTGCAGTTTGGCGTTTTCCAACTCCTCAAACAAAAACTCGTTATAGGATTTTTCTTTTAGTAACTCCGATTGTTTTTGTAACAAATCATCTATTTCGGAATTTATTGACTTATATTGACAATACAAATCCTTATAAGAAGATAATAAATCGTGATTTTCCAACAACGAATCAACCATTGACAATTGAAAATCGTGATTTTTAAGATTTATCGTCGCACTCTGAGAATGTATATCCACCAAATACTGAGCGAATATCTTCATAACAGATAATTGCACGGGAGTATCGTTTATAAAAGCACGGGATTTGCCCGAGGGTGTTATCTCACGACGAAAGATACTCTTTTGTTCATAATCCAAATCATTGTCTTCAAAAACATTCTGCAACTTTTTATCGACAGAAAACACCGCTTCAATTACGCATTTCTTACCTTTATCCAAAAGAACCTGCGTATCGGCTCTTGCCCCAAGCACCAAAGCCAATGCTCCAAGCATAATACTTTTACCTGCTCCCGTTTCGCCTGTTATTGCTGTAAATCCACCATAAAAATCAATATTACAAGAACGAATAAGTGCATAGTTTTCTATCTTCAAAGTCTCTAACATAATCCTTTTTGACTTTACAAAATTATATATACCAATCCAATTTTCTTAATATCATAAGAAAATCTACAAAATCATAAAGCGACAAAATTGTTCAGTCTGACCGTTTTATTAATGTCCCTAATTATTTTATTAGTTTCAGTAACTATTTTACTAATCTCAATGATTATTTTGCTAATCTCACTAAATAATTTAATAATGTCAATTAACAATAATTCAATTGCATTTATCACAAAATTCCTTTACTTTATCTCTTGTCTTAAAACTGATTTACCTTCCAAAAATGCTTCCAAAACATCGCCTTTTTGTATAGGTCCAACACCTTTCGGTGTTCCGGTAAAAATTAAATCGCCTGTCTTTAACGTGATAAAACGAGATATATAAGCGATTATCTCATCTACTGTATGCAACATATACTTGCTATTTCCTTCTTGTACCGTCTGCGAATTTTTTTGTAACGTAAAATCAATGTTTTGAATATCCTTATTCAAATCTTTAAGATTGACAAAATCGCTTATCGGTGCTGAGTAATCGAAACCTTTCGCAAGAGTCCAAGGCAGCCCTTTCGCCTTGTATTTCGACTGTATATCCCTCAATGTATAGTCTATTCCAAGTGCTATCTGAGAATAATAATTTTTTGCGAACTCCACCGGAATACATTTTCCGGTCTTATCAATCTTGACAACAATCTCGCACTCGTAGTGAATTTCCGAAGAAAAATCAGGAAAATAAAAATCCTCATTACCCTTGGTCAAGGAAGTATCCGGTTTTAAGAAAAAAATTATATCTTCCGGGACTTCGTTACCCAATTCTCTTATATGCTCGGAATAATTCCTGCCAATACACAAAATTTTCATAGTCTTCTTGTCGTATTTTATGTTTTGCGTAAAGAATGCACACTTCTTAATGAAACGATACATTCTTTACGCAAATTTCTTCAACTAATCTTAAATCTTATTCAACATATATATTTGCTTGATAATACGCTTGGTAGATAAAGGAAAGTCTGCTTTCATCATCCAATCGTAATACGAAGGTTCTTTCTTAAAGACTTCTGCTACACTTTCGCCTTTATGTTTGCCGAAATTAATACAAGGCACAAGATTGTCGTTATAATATATGTGTCCTGCCAAATCAGCCCAGTTGTTAGCCTTGGAAAATGTTGCCAAAGCTTTCATATCATTTTTGATAGGAATGTATTTTTTACCGTCGCTGTCCTTACATTCAGTATCTTTGTACATATCCAACTGTGCTTTCAATACTTCAAGAGTTGCTCTGATGTCGGCATCGGCTGAATGGGCATTTTCGATTTCTTCTTTATGACAATAGAAACGATATGCGGCACTCAATGTTCTTTGTTCCATTTTGTGGAAAATATTTTGAACATCAACGAGGTTTCTTCCCACAACTTCAAAGTCAATACCCACACGCAAAAATTCTTCAACAAGCATAGGAATATCAAACTTATTGGAATTATATCCTGCCAAATCACTATCGCCTATAAAATCTTTAACCTTTTGAGCAATTTGTTCAAAAGTAGGAGCATTTGCAACATCGGCATTCGTTATACCTGTCAATTGTGTGATAGGTGCAGGTATGCTTGTCATAGGATTGACCAATTGGTTAAACGTCTCTTCTCTACCGCCAGGCATAACCTTTATCATTCCAATTTGGATAATACGATCCTTACCTATATTTAATCCCGTCGTTTCCAAATCAAAGAATACGATAGGCTTAGTTAAATTCAGTTCCATGGTATTATTTAATTTTTTTGTTTATTTAGTTTTGTTTGATTTATTCTTGTTTGCAGTTTTATTGGTTGCCGATTGTCCTTTGGTTACATCAACAACTTCCAAAGTGAATAACAATGGCGAAAATGGTTTGATAACACCCATATCTCTTGCTCCATAAGCCGATTCGCTCGGAATTAAAACTATTGCTTTTCCACCTTTTTTCATCTGTTTGGCTGCTGCTTCAAAACCTCTAATCAATCTACCCTCGCCAACCGTAAATTCCAATGGTTCGTATTTACGTTGTTCTACATACATATTGTTGGCTTTGGCAACATCCTCCAATGAACAATCGAATACCGTTCCGTTAAGCAATTGGCCGACATAGTGCATCTTGACTTTATCGCCATTTTTTATGTTTGCACCTGTGCCTTTCTTCAAATGCTTAATAAATACTCCGTCGATAGGTGTTTTATCCCAATTTTCTTTTGCTAAATAATCCATAATAGATTCATACTCCACTTTTAGCAATGAATCTGACATCGCACGCTCTTTTCCTTCTACTTCCGCAAGAGAAGCAACGCTATCAACCTCCACTTGATAAAAAACATAGTCTGCCTTTAATGTCTTTGGCACACCTGTATTGTATTTTGTCATAGAATCTGTTGGAAAAGCAAATGTGGTAACGTCTCCAACATGCATCATTTTCAATCCGTCAATCAAATCTCCTTTGAAAACTTGGTTTCTTGCCAAAACAGGAAATACAGGTTCCGATGGTCTGTTAAACTTACTATAAACTAAGGAATCTCCATAATAAATAGCGAATTTACCTATCACTAAATCGCCTTCTTGTATGCGTTGTCCTTCCGGATTAATCTTTTGAATTTGGTACGTAACGCCGTTATCGGCTTTTGTAAATGACTTTATATCGTGTCTTTGTGCATTGGTAACAAAAACAACCGATAACATCAATGTTAAAATTATTTTTCTTTTCATATTCTTGATATTTTTTTAATCTCTTTTTATTAAAATTATTTTTATTATCCTTGTTTTAACAACACTATTCCGTTTCCTCATCTTTGACTTTAACAACCGTAATATTGAAAACAAGCGGAGTATATGGCGGTATCTGACCAAAACCCATTTCGCCATAAGCCAATTTGGAAGGAATAATCAAAATAGCTCGCCCTCCCTCTTTCATATACGACAATCCCTCGTACCAACCCGGTATCAAAGAATCGTCTCCAAACAAGAAATCAAAAGGTTTATAGGCTCTTTCGGGTCTAAATGTGCTATGCTTTTTGGCTATCTCCTCAATATTTGTGTCATATAAGTTGCCTGCTGTATCTGTTACCGAATAACGGACAAAAATCCTTTTACCAAACTCCACTTTCTTACCAATACCTTCTTTCAAAGACAAATAAAACAACCCACTCTCCTTTTTCTCTGCCCTATCATACTTCTCTAAAACATAATTAGTCAAAGCCTCTTCCTCTTGTCGCTGTTTTTCTTGCGTTTGACGTTCATGTACATTTAGTTCTGCGGCAGAAATAATTTGAGAAATAGTCAAATAAACATATATCTTATCATCTGAACGCGTCTCTATGTTTTTGGTGTATTGCAAAAGACTATCGGCAGGAGCAATCATTATTGCCGAATCTCCAAGATGTAAAGTCATAAGAAATTCATCAATAGAGCCGACCTTTGGATTACTGCTTATCACAAACAATCTATCAGGCGAGCCGTAATTTGAATAAATCTCTTTTTTGTTGTTTAATAGTATTTTCATCTGTCCAAAAATCACATCGCCTTGTTTGGCTTTCGGAGATGTATCGTTCTTTGTGCAACGCTTAAAAGAAAATCCCAATTCCGTATCGGTAAATCCGCTTTTGCTTGTACAAGATGCCAAAAATATCGATACAATTCCCACAACAACTATATAACTAACCTTGTTTTTCATTTCACTATTCCAAAAATTGCCGAATAATTTAATTTTTCGCTATTATGCTTCGCTTAATTTTATACGTGTTATTTTACATCCAAAATGTTTATTATATATATTAAGGTATTGTCTTGTTCTATTTTTTCGCCCTCTTGCGAAATCGTAAAGGCGAGATTTGACGGTATTATCACGCGCAATTTTGATTTATCTTTCAATCCCTTTACTGCCGTCATAACACCGAAAGGCACTTGCGTATCGCCCTTAATATTAAAAGTCATCTTTTGATTTTTTTCTCCGTATCTATTGCCGTTAAGCAAGAAAACATCGCAAGCAACACTCACTATGCTGCTATCATTAATCTGTTTGCCATTACCGTTTCGCAACAACTGAAAATAAACGCCGTTTTTGTCGCTCATCTGCCAATTATTGCGTTTTATATAGGCTTGAATATTTTCTTTTTCCTTGATATTGATAATTTGATTTGCCTTGGTAAAAGATTGTTCAACCTTTTTCTGTGCTTCTATTGCTTGATTTTGTTGTTCATCTTGCCCTACGGCAAAATCTTCATTGTATTTTTTCGTACAACTTGCCACAAAAATCAACAAAATTATTCCAAGAAAAATCCTATTCATATTTTCAGTAAATTTTTATTTAATATAGCCAAATTAGTGTTAAACATTGTTAAATTAGTGTTAAACATCAGTAAAATATTATTAAACATCAGTTCAACAATAAGTGATGTTTGTTTTCTATCAGTTCATCAGTCTTTTACAATAAAATCATTGTTATAAATTTGCCCTGTAAATGTTTTAACGACTTCTTGCAAAGATTTGAAACTCTTGCCTCCTGCTGCCATTATATGACCGCCGCCATTCCAATATTTGCGTGCGAATTTATTGACATCTATATTCTCGTCCTTACTTCTAAACGACATTCTTATCTTGTTATCTCTCTCGCTAATCAAAGCACAAAAGTCAATGTTTTCAAGTTTCAAACAATAATTGACAACACCCTCCAAATCGCCGGGTTGATAATTGTATTTATCCAATTCTTCAACCGATAAAAATATGAAAGCCGCCCTTTGTTTTTCAAACACACGCAGTTTTTTGCTTATGGCATAGCCCAAAAGGTTTAGACGTGAATGCGTGTAGGTATTAAACAATTTTTGATTGACTCTATTAGCCTTAATTCCGCTTTTTAACAAATTGGAGATAACAACATACAACTCCGGATTATTACAAGAATAACTCAAAGAGCCTGTATCTGTCATAATCCCCGAATATAAACATATGGAAATATCTTGCGAAAAAACTTTTTTCTTGGTTAAGCGGTTAAAAACGTTCCATACAACTTCGCAAGTGGAAGATGATGTCGGATAAGAAAAACTTATATCGTATTTTTCAGGTTGTTCATGGTGATCTATCAATACTGTTTTGCAATCGATTTCATTTAACACCTTTTCCAAACTATCACCAGAACGAGAATTGTTATTCATATCGGCAATAATCAATACATCTGTCGATTGCAGGCGTTTTCGTGCCTGTTTGAAATCAGCCTCTGCTACGATATGATTTACATTCTCCAACAAAAATTTCAAACTATATGGAACATAGTTGGGCAGTATCACTTGCACGTCTTTATTTAACGAATTAAAATAATGATACAACGCACAAGAAGAACCCACAGCGTCGCCGTCAGGATTAAAATGTGTTATGATTGTTATACTTTGCTGAGAATTTATGTATTCTTGCAACAGAGTTATATCTTTTGTTCTGACTTTCATCAATATCTTTTTTGAATTAATGTGCAAAGATAATGAATTTATTACAAACAAAGATAACTCAAATAAAATATTGAATAAATTTATATCACAACAAAAGACACTACAATCATAATATTTTTATGAAAATCATCGTGTTTCGTACGTACCGTCATCGTACAACACTATGATTTTATCAATAGATCTAACGTTTCGATTAACGAAATTTTTTATTCGAACATTTTCTTTTTGAATATTTATTTCGCTTTGCTTATTATCTGTATTGGGATTACCAAAATATTGCTGCGTAGAATTGTTGTTTGTATCAGCATTTGTGGATTTTGTTTCCATCGTTTTTTCTTCTTGCGAAGTAAAATTTTCGACTTTATTCTCTGTATCATTAGGCTCAGAAAATAATTCTAAATTTGAAAACAAATTCGTCTCCCCTTGATTTATCGATTTTTCGTGTGTCTTTACTTTTTCAATATCTTTATTTGCAAAATCATTATCTGCTTGCGTAGAATTGACATCACTACTTATTGAATTAGTGTCATTAATTAATAAATTAGTGTCCCTAATTATTTGATTAGTTTCATTGATTGGTAAATTAGCTTCACTAACTATTTTATCGGTTTTTGCAATAGAAGAATTTTTCAGCATCGCACCGCTGCCCATTATTAACCAATTGGCATCGATTGCAGGGAAAATGTCCAAGACTTTACGAAAAAACTCTGCCGAAGGTTGATTTCTGCCATTCAAAATATACGAAACGGTCGAGGCAGGAACACCTATTTTGTGGGCAAATGCACCGGCATTCAAACCGTATGTTTGGATAATTTGCTTAATTCTATCTTTCATTTTATATTCACTTTTATGAATTATTTAACAAATATTAATTTCAATTATTTCATTTTTATGAATTTTTATAAAATTCATATTTATGAACTATTGCAAACACTATTTACGTAATAATTCACATAAGGTTCTATTTTATTTATATTTTTTATACTATTAGTATATAACATATTATATAAATATATCTTGATTTTACAAATATTAGCACTATTTTCCTTATTTGCTATCTAAACACTTTATATAATAGAATTAATACTTTGTTTAATATTGTTTTATAAATTTTAATTAACATAAATATCCTTTATTGTAGTTCAATTTTGTTAAATTCATAAATCGGAATACAAATTTTAATATATTCATATTTTTGAAGTATAACTTTGGTATTAAATTCATAATTTTATTTGGTATTAAATTCAATTTTATGAATAAATATCCACACTTCTATTTTATGAAATATTTTCAAAATTTTGTGGGTACATATTTTTTTTATAAATTTGCATATTATTTTACAACAATGTCTTTTGGGGCAAAAGACGTGTCTATTCAGAAAAATAAGAAATAAAAACACTATATAAAAATGGAAAGTAAATTAGGTATCGACTTTGCGAAAGTCCAAAAAGGAAAGCAATTAGCTAAGCAAATCTCTGACGAGGTTGAGCAATTTGCCTCCTCCTACTCTACGGTTACTTGCGAAAGAACCATTTGTAGGCTTTTGGGTATCGACGGAGTTAATCAAGATCAAGTGCCTTTGCCAAATGTTGTTGTGGATTACATCAAAGAAAAAGGATTGATAAATGACGGCGTGATGTTCATTATGGGTAATGCCGTTAATCAAACCAAGTTATCGCCAAATGAAATCGCTCAACAGATTGCAGAGGGCAAATTGGATATTACAAAATTAAAACAAGGCGATAAAGAAGAGGCTAAGAAAAGTCTTCAACCTTATATTGACGCTTCTATCAAACGTATCATAGACAGACGTAGAAAACGTGAGCATTATATAGACACAATAGGCGAAGGCCCTAAGCCATACCTTTATATAATAGTTGCAACGGGAAATATTTACGAAGACGTTATCCAAGCACAAGCAGGTGCAAGACAAGGTGCAGATATTATAGCCGTTATACGTACCACCGGACAATCCTTATTGGATTATGTTCCTTATGGTGCAACGACCGAAGGTTTTGGTGGAACATTCGCAACACAAGAGAATTTCCGCATAATGCGTAAGGCTTTGGACGAAGTAGGCGAAGAAGTAGGCAGATACATACGCCTTTGCAATTATTGTTCGGGACTTTGTATGCCGGAGATTGCTGTAATGGGTGCTTTGGAAGGCTTGGACGTTATGTTGAATGATGCTTTGTATGGTATCTTATTCCGTGATATAAATATGAAGCGTACCCTTATTGACCAATTCTTCTCTCGTATCATTAACGGATTTGCAGGTATAATCATCAATACCGGTGAGGACAATTATTTAACCACTGCCGATGCATTCGAGCAAGCACATACCGTTTTGGCATCAGATTTTATAAACGAACAGTTGGCTTTTGCTGCCGGTATGCCGGAAGAACAAATGGGATTGGGACACGCCTTTGAAATGGACCCTCAAATGGAAGACGGTTTTCTATATGAACTTGCACAAGCACAACTAATCCGTGAAATCTTCCCAAAAGCCCCTATAAAATATATGCCTCCTACAAAGTTTATGACAGGTAATATTTTCAGAGGACAAATTCAAGATGCGTTGTTTAATCAAATAGGTATTATGACTCATCAAGGCCTGCAATTGTTGGGTATGATGACAGAAGCAATACATACACCTTTTATGTCCGACCGTTATGTCAGCATAGAGAATGCAAGATATATCTTCAACAATATGCGTCATTTTGGCGACGATATAGAGTTCAAAAAAGGCGGTATTATGCAACAACGCGCTCAAAAGGTATTGGACGATGCTGTTGATTTGTTAGAGCGTATGCAATCCGAAGGTTTGTTCTCTGCTTTGGAGAAAGGAATCTTTGGAGATATTAAACGCCCTCGTAATGGTGGCAAAGGCTTAAATGGTGTGTTTGAAAAATCAGATAACTATTACAATCCATTTATAGATTTAATGAAAGGTAAAGGAGGAAAAGAGTAATGAGTGCAGGTTTATATTCAACAGAAGAAAAAAATTTTGACACCAATTTGGATTTGACGAAAGTTAAACCCTACGGTGATACAATGAATGACGGTAAAACTCAAATAAGTTTCACTTTACCGGTACCTTGCAACGACGAAGGTATTGAGGCTGCAAAACAGTTATTGAAGAAAATGGGATTTGAAAATCCTCTTGTTGTCTATTACAAAGAACTGACAAAGGGATTTACATTCTTCAATTGCTATGGTTCAACAATTCATACAGTGGATTACACCTCTATTCATGTTCCAAAAGTTGAAACCCACACTATGGATATGCCAACGACAGACCAATATATCAAGGATTATATTGGAAGGAAAATCGTTATCGTTGGGGCTTCAACGGGAACAGATGCTCACACCGTTGGAATCGATGCTATTATGAATATGAAAGGATATGCAGGTCATTACGGCTTGGAGCGTTACGAAATGATTGAGGCTTTGAATATGGGTTCGCAAGTTCCAAACGAGGAATTTATTGCCAAAGCCATAGAGATGAATGCCGATGCTTTGTTGGTGTCTCAAACAGTTACGCAAAAAGACGTTCATATCAAAAACCTAACGGAACTTGTGGAGATGTTGGAAGCCGAAGGTTTGAGGGATAAACTTATCCTTTGTTGCGGTGGTGCTCGTATCACTCACGAATTGGCAAAAGAATTGGGTTACGACGCCGGTTTCGGAATGAACACCTATGCTGACGATGTTGCTTCATTTATCGTGGAAGAAATGGCTAAACGTATGGGAACAGCCCCTGCAAAAGAGCAATAATTAAACTATACATAAATTCAAAGAGGCATAAATATTTTTCATCATTTATGCCTCTTTTCTTTTACCGATACAGATTTGTTTCAATTATTACGGCTTATCGCTTTACTGATGTTAAACATTATTTTATTAGTGTTTAACACTATTTTGCTAATATTTAACACCAATTTATTAGTGAGTTTTATTAATATTATTTCACAATAATATCAAAAATCAACGTTGCTTAATGTTAATGCATAAAGAAACAAAAAAAAGGGAGTTCAATATGATGAACTCCCACGCATCATTTAGGGCATACCAAAGGCCATCTACCGTACTCTAATCTGCACAATCATCGCTACTTCGATCCGACAAAACAGCGCCTTGACGACAACCGAATGCCTATGTTCCTAAGGCCAACTACCTACTGACTAACCATGTCTATTCGTCTCGAAAAAACTATCCCAAGTAACGTAAAAGTCGTAACGCTATACATAAGGACTGACTCACTATCCGTTTCAAATGCTAAATTAAGTTTGCTCCGTAGAACATGTACTACCTCTAACCTCCAAATACATCAAGCTATTAAACAGGTCATCACTCTCGGTTTCCTTTGCATAAATTGTACTAACATCTTGTTGCCAAAATACGTTCCAACCCAAAACACTGTACTCCCTACCATAAGCCGAACACTTACCACAACTGTTTTCGTTCCCTTTTCTTTGAATGTTTCACTCCGTAATGTAAAAATCAAATCATCATTCGTTGTTACCCAGCCACGGTTTTCCGTTCCGTCGGGACTTTCCTTTTGAAAACATGAAAAAAACATACCTTGTTACCATTACACTTACTCATTTCCCTTCCACAGAAAAGTGATTTCGATCTCCGTTCGCTCATGAACAGCGCGCTTCTGGACTCGAACCCTCAAAGGACGCGTAAGCAGTCTTCCGACCACAGACCACGGAGCCTTCCACCATGGACGCCGTACCATAAAGCCTAACGACTATTTAATAGGTAAGCCTAACGCTGATGCTATCAAATTTTTCTGCATTTCTTTATCTCTAATTTTTTCTAACAAGTTGTAATAACCGCCAAGTTCCGTAATATTACGTGGAGCGGGAATACGACTTGGTTTTATATCCGTTTCATTTGTTATTCGTTCAAGCAGCTTGCGTTTGATTTTCATCATCTCTGGGCTGTTCTCACTTTTTATTATATCAATCAATGCCTCAAAAAGAGCGTCTTGACTGGTTTTTACTTCTCCTGCCATATCTTTATTATATTAATGGTTACGAAATCATTTTACTTAATTTTTACTTATAACTACGCTTTCGGATTGCTCCCTGCTTGTGGATTGCTCGCTGGTTGCTGAGTATTATCCATTCCTGCTCCTGCGTTAGTACCAGAGGTTGCACCACTTGAATCTTTTTTAGGATCAGTAGTTTTACCTGCACCTGCGCCCGCAGCACTACCTTTTGAACCACCAAAAACTGCTTGCAATCCTGCTGAGAATGCATCTGGATTACCATCGGTTGCTGCAGCAACCTTATCTATCATTCCTTCGTTTCCAATACCGGTGATATAACCCGAAGCCAAAGATGATGCCACATCAAGTACCTTTGAATTGCCTGCATTAAGAGCATCAAGTGCCTTGTCGCGACTTTTAGAATTATTAGTATCTGCTGTTTTTAAGTAAATCATTCATATTTACCAAACTACTTAAATCTTTGAACGTAGGATCTTTTCTATTCAACAAAGCCGAAGCCAAATCCGGTGCATTGATATGTGCCGTTTGTGGTGCGCCTTGTGTTGCAGCCTGTATATCTATTGTTGTTGCATTGTCAGAATTTAGAATAGAGTTCTTATTCATATATTCTGAACTTATATCCAAATGATCTATATCTGAATCTTTCCAATTCCAGAAACGTGTAAGGTCTATCTTTTCGCTCACATTCGTCTCTCCCAATGTTGCCTCGCCAACCATTCCCTTTGTTGGTAGAGATATGCTTGTAGATGGAACACGAAATGCATTTGCGTGATACTTGTAAAGATTGTTCTGAATTTCCTTGCTTGTCTTACCGATTCTCTCTGCCAATTCCTTAGGCATAGAGAATGGGAACATAAGCGAGTTGCCATAGAATCCGATAGGCGACATAACGTCTATACAGTTAAGCAATGGAATACCCTTACCTGCATTACCTCTTCCGTCTGCTGCTGTGTAGTCATCACTTTCTATTGTGTAATTATCCAAGATAAGAGCCAATTCAGTTGTAGAAAGTGAACCCCAAACAAGGCGAGAGTAATCTACACGATTGTCTCTGATATGTTCAAGTGTAATATTGATTTCGCGAAGTTCATCAGGAGGAAGGTAACTTTGATTACAAATTGCATTAATCGTGATATGACTATCACTACAAGCACCAACAGCAAATGTTACATCGCTATCCCATCCTGTCTGAGTGACACTGAATATAGTTAAATTTGACAACTGCATTATCTCTCTTGGTGAGATTTCCATAGTAAGACTATCTAACATCTGACTATAATGTGCAGCATTGACCGCCTCTTTGTCAGTGTTCTTATTATCCTCAACCATTTTGAATGTTTCAATTAAAAGACCAGCCCAAGACTCGTCTTTCAGGAATTGAAATGCTGTCGCTTCATACCCAAAGCAAGAACCGATCAATATCAATACGGACAATATCATTCACTGTATAGTCATCATTGATTATGAAATAAAACTCAAAGTAGTAACTTTCTCCAAGAGCGCGAGGAATATTCATGAAACGTTCTTTCAAATGTGAGATCAGTGATTTACGTGTTAATTGAGATGTATTTTGTTCACTAAGAGGCATACTATAAACATTGCTCGTAACAGATATAGGATGAAAACATCTTCCGTCTTTCATTATCATCTTTACAGATGAGGCTGTGATATCATCAAAGGAGGTAAAAGTTCCATTAACCTTTATCGAAAAGATCATTCCTTCTGAACTTGCTTCTCGTACTTTGAAACTTTCCAAGTTGTAATATTTGCGGCATAGATTCAAACCTTTTCTGTATTGATAAGGTAATGCTGGATATAGAATATCGTAGTAACGAACTATATTTCTCCAATTTTCCCTTAATGCTTTACATTTACTATTATCAGCAATGGAATTTAGATTTAACATTTGACCAAAATCAATAAGGCTGAAAGGCACAAAGAGAACCAAATTGACGTCATTGATGCAACTTTCTATCTTGTAGCGACGCATAACTTCCCAATACTGCACAGTCATAACGTGTGAATGATTGTGGTTTGCTACAATTTTACTTGAAACAGAGTCTTTCTCGTTGCTTCTTGCTGTACGTACCGCTTGCTTATGAGAACTGCTCATACGTTCTGCGGAACTTTTGATATTAGTTTGAAAACGTTGTGCCGCATTTGAAGCATTGTTGTAATTGTCGCTTTGCATTGCGTGAGCGGAAGAACTTCCAAAAGAAGAAGCAGAGCTGTGATTTACGCCAAATATTCCCAAGAAAGCACCACCCGAACCGCTACTGCTTCGTGATCTATAAGCAGAAGATGAATCCGCGACTGACATTTGAGATACAGCTCCTTCAAATACTGCCGAAGCATAGTCTCTCTGCGATTGTGAATAGGTGTCCTTTATGCGATCAGTTGCGCTGCCTTCGTCTTCAACAGTGTATTCATCTGTTGATTCATTAATAATAATCCTCTGTTCTTCGCCCGGAGCCAAAACAAGAGAATAAAGCATATCTCCAATGCATATCCGTCAGGAAGCCAAACCTGTTGCATATTTAATACATAACCAAAGCCAAGTTCAGAAGCAATATTCAAGCCTCCGTCTCTGTACTTGCTTATGTTTATAGCGCTTCTCATTCTTATACGAGAACGTGTAGATTCTTTAAACTCGCTATTGTAATCTGTCTCACTTTTCACATCAGGATTTGTCATACGGCAAACCATAGAATAATTGAAAATTCTCTCAGGCAAAGTATCGGAAGTAAGATGAACACTCTTTTCATCATTACCCATTAACTTAACACTCGGAAGAGCGCCATCATCTTTATTTATCTCATTTCTCGAACAAAGTGTGCAAGCGTTCAATCTAAATGGCTCTGGCATAACTACGGTTAAACTACCATCGTTATTGGAAGACACATTTGCAAGAATAGTTGATGCGTTATAACTTATCTTATGTGTTTCGCCATAAAGATAGAATATAAACTGAACAGTTGTTTTTAGGTTATAATGCTCCGGCAAAATAAAAGTAAATTCTACGTTTTCAATAGTAACACAAGTTGGATTAGCCAATGATTGTGCCACATCTACAACAGGAACCATCAATCCCTCTAATTCAACGCGAACATCTCTTTCAGGCTTGTATCCACCATTAGGAGAACCGCCTATTCCGTCATCATACAACACCGTTCCCTTAATTGTCGAAGGAAGCGGAGCGCATTCGTCTATAACAAGTTCTTCCAAACCTTGTTTAATAATATTATAGTTATTATCTACCGGAGCTGAACTATAAGAAGACTTATACGTGAAAAGATATTCAGGAGAATGTCCCCACTCTTCTATACAATTCTCTCCCTCAGCAGGAGTAAGAATCATATCTCTTGCCTTTTCAACACTGTATCCGTTTCCATTGGTCATATTTTTCACATACTCTTGTGCAGCGTTGTAGTATTGCAACAACTGATTTTGAGTAGGTGGATTGGTAGTATATAGTTTTCTATAAATACGTTCAAATGCGCGGTATTCCCCAACAATAGTATTCTGTGAGTAATTCTCAATAAGATCGGCAGCGGTAAAGATACCTAATTGCATAAAGGTATTAACCGTACTTGCATCAATCTTTCTTTCAAGTTGATAATAGCGTCCGATATTGAAAAGATCGCTACTAATCGAACGGTTAGAAGATGCAGCCAATTTCTTAGCGTCTTCAATATAACTCTTTATCTTATCCTTATCATCTAATTCGTAATCCGCCAACTGCGAATCTGCAAGGCTTTTTAGTACGGGGTAAAGTTTATCAACATCACACTTAGCCAAATCAAATATACTTCTAAGTCCGGCAGAAGCAAAAATGTATGCGGTATCCTGACTGATGCCTTCCAAACGCCAAAACTCTATCTGACGTACCCACATTTCAACTTGGTTAAAAGTGAGTTTCTGTTCCTTTGTTGCATTAGTCAAGTAGTCATTCACTTTACCTACCAAGATTTTTCTTTGCTCTATTGTCATAGTGCGCGAGCGCAATCCGGGTGCATCATATATCGTCAATTTATTGAGAATAGTCGACATCTTCTTGCTTATACCCTTGATACAAATCAGGTTGCTCGTTATCAAATTTTCACTCTTGCTCATAATTATATGTTTTTGTGCGTTATTACTAAACCTTACGCCACAAATATACAAATTTTTTATAATATACAAATTTTTTACAAAAAAAAACGAAAATTTTTGATTTTTTTTCCGCAAGCCTTATATAGCCTCAGTTTTCGATTTTTTCTGATTATAAATTTTCGAGTGCAAATTTGCAGAAAAATTGAAGATTTTATGGATATAATTTCAGGAAATTACTAAAAATGATATAAAAATATTCAAAAAAAGTCAAATTTTAATAAAAAAGTAATACGATAAATTTTTATCTTTCAATTAAATATTGTCAAATAATTATTGTGTCATAATTATTAGCATCTAAAAACTAAAATCACTTATCTACAAATCAGTGTCCATAACTAATGGACTGATGTTTAACATTATTTTATTAGTGTTTAACACTAATTTCCCAATCTCCCACACTATTTTAAGGATATTACATAAAAGTATTCAACAAAGTCAAAGTAACATAAAAACAACATAACACAACAAATTTTTACCATTCTACCAAACAATCATAAAACGATAAAAATTTGTTGTGTTATGCTTTATTGTTTTATTCAAACTCTACTTCAAAATCTTGGCGTTGAACATCTTTTTCGTCAATCATCTTTTGGATTTTTTCGTCCATTTCTCTACGTTTTCTTTGCTGAGGGGTTTCGTGGCGACGTTGATACCACTTAGTATTGCCGAACAAATACTCCATTAAAGACTTTTTGTGCTTTACTTCGCTCTTCTCCTCTACTTTTATAGGGGTTTTATCCTTATTATCTATCGGTTTAGTTGGCTGTTTAATGGTATTATCCGCCAAATCTTTAACCAAATAATAAGAAGATGAGTTCATATTCTGCAATTCATAGACTTCAATAACATTAATAAGCAATTCAGGATACTGAGGATTGGTGGCATATCCTGCTTGTTTCAATCCTTTTGCCCAACCTTTGTAATCCGTTTTGTCCAAATCAAAAAGAAATTTGTATCTTTTGCCATTAACCAAAAATTTTGAGTGATCTTCAAAAGATTCTTCGGCAGACTCATACACACGAAAGCAATCGTTTTTCGCATCATCGTCCTTATAAGTTCGTTTGCCCTGCCAAGAAGAATGGCATTTGATACCGAAATGGTTATTACTCTCTTTTGCCAAAGAACTCCTACCACTACCCGATTCTATAATACCTTGTGCCATAGTTATGCACGCAGGAATGCCGTAAGTGTTTTCGTTCTCAATGGCAATATCTCTATACTGCAAAATATATTGTTCCGTTACCGTATTTTTATATTGTGCCATAGACACGAAAGCACACAAAAGCGTTAAAAACAAACAAAAACCTCTTTTCATACTACTTATCATTCTATTTATTTTATTTAATGCTGCGAAATTATAACAAAAATTCAAACTTTGGCATAAGATTAGATGTAAAAATGCAAATAACCAATAAAAACAAACAACAATGAAAAGTTACAAAAAGATAATCACGAGTTTATTGATTGTAGTATTTGCACTAATATCAATATCCGCACAAGCAGGTAGATATTCCCGTCGTCAGGCACGTAAAACCATAGAACAGACATCATATATAATTGACCAGGCTTACGACATTGCAAGTTATTATTCCTTTTGGCAGACAAACAAAGTCTCAAAAGCTATGTATTACAACAATTACGCCCAAGATTTATACGCTTATAGAAATTATCGTTCCGCAATACGTTATTCATTAATTGCAAGAGAATACGCTTTGGACGTTATAGACAATTGCGATGATTATTGGGAATATTTCTATTACACATATTATGGTTGGAGTGTCCGCTATGGTTACAATTATAGTTTCGGTTATAGAAACGGATATATGGACGGCTATTACGATGGCTATTATGCAAGATATTGTTCAAGACACAGACACGATTATCGTAGAGACCCGCACCACAATATGCACTCCGATTGGTATAGCGATAACAGATACAACGATGTTATGAATAACCGCTATAATTACAATAGTTCTTACTCTTCTTTTGACAGAGGTTCTTCAAGCAGCATACCTTCTTCCAATGGCAATAGTTCAATAACAAGAGGCAATTATAATAATGTAAATAGAGATAATTATTTTACCAAAGATGAATTGTCTATGCTCAAAGATATTTCCAATAGAAACGAATTGGAAAGGGAATTTAACCAAAAGAATCCTACAATAAAATTCTCCGATGAGAATTTATCAAAAAACAACGATGTAATAAAGAGGAACAGATTGACTGCAAATGAATTTTCTAAGAACAATGCCAACAAAGAAACCATTTCTCGCTCCACTGTACGCCCTAATACCATAACACTTAATAATGGTCAGACCATAAGCGGCAGAAGTTCGGAATTGAAAGACGTTAAAATAAATGTTGATAAGGAATATGACGCTTCAAAGGTTCGTAATAATTTCACCCGTCCTAACACAAACAATTCTTCCAACACTATAAATTCAAATTCCACGATAAACCGAAATAACAACACAAAACAAACTAATACTCCTAACAGAGAGTTGAAAAACAATAACATTAATCGTCAAAATCTAAACAGAGGAACAAATCAGCCTACCATAAACCGAAACAACAGTACCAATAGAAACACAAACACCATATCAACTAACAACTCCCAAAACAGACGACAAATAAATAATAACTCTTCTTCAAATCGTAACAATATCAACACCACTACCACAACTACAAGAAAAATAACAACAAGCAAAAATGATGAAAAATCTTCCTCAAACAGAAGTTCTAACATCAGCAGAAAAAATTCTAACACGTCATCATCTTCCATTCAAAGACAACCGAGAATGAGTAGAAACAGATAATAAAACAAAAAATACAAACAAATTTTATCTGAAATAAGATAAGGTTTTAAGGATAAAAGAAAAGGTCGCAATCACTTCACTAATCGGTAAGAGGTTGCGACCTTAAAATTTATTTATATATACAATAATCATAATAATCTTTCAAAATACTCATTTTTAAGTATTGTAGGAATTTAGAAACCGTTATAATTTTGCAACGTGAAATGAAAACGAAATTTTCTACTTGCAAATAACGTCATTTCGTTTCAATAAAAAAATATTTTTAGGTTAATAACTATAAAGAATTGCTCCTACTACAATTCTAAGGAGGGTAATCGGTAAGATTACTCTCCTTTCTCTTACACTAAATATTGATTACGCAAATTTACTTTCTATATCCAATATCAGTTTATTCACATCTACTTCGATGTTTTTAAGTTTCTGCTTGCAGATATCTATCAACATTGTAGCCTTTTTTATATTCTCGCTTAACTCATCAACAGACATTTGTCCGTTTTCCATTCTGCTGATTATTTCTTGCAATTCTGCGTATGCCTTAGTATATGTAATTTCTTCCATTTTAATATTTTTTGCTTGGTTTTATGTTATACAATTCGTGTTTTATGCTTTATCGATAGTCGAAGTAAATCTGCCGTCAAAAAGTATGGTTTCTATTTTTTTATTTTCACTAATTAAATTAATAGTGTTAATAATCCGTCCGTCAATTAAAGTAATTGAGTAGCCCTTTTTTAATATGTTTATCGGATTTATCGCTTGCAGATATTTTTCATCGTTTTTTATGTCATTTTTTGCTTTATCTATAATATTTTTTGCATTCATTGAAATAATATTTTGAGCATAAGAAATAGTTTTATCTTCTTCTTTCAAAATAAGATGTGAGACTTTACTAATCTTTTGGATAATGTCGTTTAAGGAATTATCAAAACTCTCAAACTTATCAAGGAAAAATTCTGCCAAAGCCGTTGGGGTTATAAAATTCTTATACGCCACCATTTCAGCAACAGTAACATTGGTCGAATGACCTATACCTGTAAGCACAGGCAATGGAAAATGTGCAATGGCTGAGCATAATTCAAAATCGTTGTAACAAGTAAGCCCCACGTCTCCACCTCCACCTCTTATTATCAACACGCAATCAAAATATTCTTTTACCACTTCAATACTTTTCAAAGCATCTATGATAGAGGTCGCAGCCTTGTCGCCCTGCAATAGTGAAGGAAACAGTTTGATAAAAAACTTGTATTTATCTTTTTTGGCTTCCAGTGTTTGAACAAAATCACTAAAACCCTTGCTTGAAGGCACGCTTATAACGGCAAGTCTTTGTGGCAACTCCTCCATAGGCATGGTACTATTTAGATTAAGCACTCCATATTTTTTTAATTGAGCGATACAGTCCAAACGTTCTTTTTCCAATTGCCCAAGTACCATATCCGGGTCAATATCAGTGATTATAAGAGAAAGACCATACAACGGATGAAAATTCATCTTTGCCAAGCAAGTAATGCTCATACCGTCTTTCAGCTGCTCTCCCGTTGTCGCTATAAGTTTTTGATTTATTCGATTAAAATCATTCTCCCAAATAATGGCTTTTGTTTGAGCAACAATAGTTTGATTTTTCTTTTGAACTATTTCGGGATAAGCGTGTCCGGAATATGGATAAAGATTAACCTTTGATATTTCACATTTCATCCAAAACGATGTCGGGAACTGTTGTCTCACACCTTCGCTCAACGCATTTAATACTTCAACTAACGAAAGTACAATTCTGTCGGATTGATTGTTATTATAAAAAACTTCTTCGTTCATTACTTATTTTCAATTCTCTTTTGAGATTTGCAAATTTACAAATTATTTTAGTAAAAATAATATTTTGGCAATTTATAATGAGTATGTTGCAAAAAATTCATAACTTTGCAATTCAGAATTCAGAATAAGAAAAGAATAAAAAAACATAAAACTATGCAAGTAGATAGAAGAAAAGAATTATTTCCTAACGTTTCTGACGAACAATGGAATGATTGGCATTGGCAGGTCAAAAACAGAATTGAGACTCTTGATGAGTTGAAAAAGTACGTCAAATTAACAGAAGAAGAGGAAGAAGGTGTAAAAGCTGCGTTGAAAACATTGCGTATGGCTATCACTCCTTATTATCTTTCTCATATTGACCCCAATAATCCTAATGATCCTATACGTTTGCAAGCCATACCTACAATAAAAGAAACGCATCAATCAGAAGCCGATTTATTAGACCCATTACACGAAGACGAGGACTCTCCTGTTCCCGGCATAACTCACCGCTATCCGGACAGATGCTTATTCTTAATCACGGATATGTGTTCTATGTATTGCAGACACTGTACTCGCAGACGTTTTGCCGGACAACACGATGCCAACGTGGCACAAGATAGAATCCAAGCAGGAATAGATTACATTGCAAGAACTCCGCAAATTCGCGATGTATTGCTTTCGGGTGGCGATTGCTTAATGGTAAGCGATGCTATGTTAGAGAGTATTATTTCCCGACTAAGACAAATTCCTCATGTTGAGATTATTCGTTTGGGTTCAAGAACTCCTGTTGTTTGCCCTATGCGTATTACAGACGATTTATGTAATATGTTGAAGAAATATCACCCTATTTGGTTGAATACACATTTCAATCACCCTAATGAATGCACAGAAGAAGCGAAAGAGGCTTGTGCAAAATTGGCAAATGCAGGTATTCCTTTGGGTAATCAAAGCGTATTGTTAAGAGGTGTGAATGACGATGTCAGAGTTATGCGTAAATTGGTACAAAGACTTGTGTATATGCGTGTTCGTCCATATTATATCTACCAATGCGACTTGTCTATGGGCTTGGAACATTTCCGTACAACGGTTTCAAAAGGCATAGAAATAATGGAAGGTTTGAGAGGACACACATCCGGATATGCCGTTCCAACATTTGTAATCGACGCTCCCGGTGGTGGTGGAAAAACACCTGTTATGCCACAATACGTTATTTCGCAGGCTCCGGGCAAAGTTGTTTTGCGTAACTACGAAGGTGTTATCACAACTTATACCGAACCTAGCAACTACACTCCGGGCAATTGCGATGTTGATTTCCTTAAAGGCGAAGAAATCGAACAGGAAGGCGTGCTTTCTTTGTTGGAAAACAAGAGAATGGCTATGGAACCAAAGGATTTGGAACGCCACGAAAGAAACAAAAACCGTTAATAATTGAATTTATTTTCAGTAAAACGCCGTTTTGCAAAATAATAAGACGGCGTTTTATTTTGAATATTAAACATCATTCTTCACAACTGCAAAACAGATTATTACAATCAAAGTTCAGCGAATTTGATAGAATTTATTGAATAATCCAAAAATATGCCTTTTATTTCAAATCTATTGAATTACAAAAGTATATCTTTTGTCGGTATGCAGAAAAATGCCGGCAAGACTGAGGTTTTGAATTATGTTATCAAGCGTCTGAACGATTATAATAAAAGAATTGCCGTTACTTCGATTGGTATAGACGGTGAAACATTAGACCAAGTTACGCAGACTTCCAAACCTCGTGTGTTTATGTATCCTGACTCTCTTTTTGTTACTTCCGAAAAATTGTATCCTCAAAAAGAGATTGTTTCAGCCGTTGAAGATGTTTCGCATTACGGAACATCTTTGGGCAGATTGGTTACCGCTCGCACCAAATCTTTTGGAAACGTTATGCTTTCGGGACCAACAGACACCATAAGATTGAAACAATTAATAGATTATATGGCAGACAAAAGTGATATTTGCTTAATTGACGGTGCTTTATCAAGAAAATCTTTTGCCTCCCCCTCTATCACCGAAGCTATGATTCTTTCCACCGGTGCTGTGGTTTCCGCCTCAATAGATAAGATTGTTCAAAAAACTGCTTTCATTTACGAAATGACTAAACTCCCTAAATACGACGGCAGTATTAAAGAACAGTTATTTAGTATTAAACACGGCGTTTTTGCTATCAGCGAAAACAATGAATTGATTGACTTAAAAATTCCCTCGATGTTGATGTTACAAAAATACAAAGAAGTAATATTTTCCAAATCAAAGACTTTATTTATACCCGGAATGATTACCGATAAACTTTTGGAACTAATCGCAACACAAAAAGACAAAAACGAATTTACACTTATTACAAAAGATTTTACCCATATATTTACCAATGAACTAAATATACATAACTTTCTTCGCAATGGTGGAAAAATTCAATGCTTACATAAAACTAATCTTTTGGCTATTACTTTCAATCCATTTTCGCCACAAGGTTTCAGAGTAGATAGTGATACTGCATTAAAAAAACTTAGAGAAAAAATACCTCTACCAATACATAATATAAGAGAAATTAACAATTGAAAATTAAATATATAAGATATATAAAAAAATTATTATTTCAGCACTTCAAAATTATTTTTCCAATATATTTTCACAATAAAAATTATGAATTTCAAACAAGCCATTAACGAGAACGCACAACTCAAAGCGATGTATGAACACCTTGTTATCAAGACTTCAATGGGACGAGATATGTTGTTTAATATGGAATTTTCGACAGATAAAGATTTTTTGACCAAGCAATACGAACTTACATCGAAATGTCAAAAATTTCTCTCTTCTATTAATAACAACGAAAAAATGCTTTTAGAATGTGTTCTCTATGACATTCATAATATCACAGGTTCATTAAAACTTATTGAAAGAAATGAAATTTTGGACGACATCGGACTTTTTGAGATAAAAGCGTTTTGTCTTGCTTGCTGCGAACTTAACAAACTGCTGAAAAATTTAGATTGCAAAGATTTTTTGTTAAATGAATTTACAGACATAATAAACTTGCTTGACCCGGAAGGTAATAAAGTGCGACAATTCTATGTTTATAATGCTTATGATTCTCGTCTTTCAAGCCTGCGTAGTGAGTTTGAAAAACTAAAACAAACAGACGATAATAAAGTTGCAAATATCTATAATGAAATACTTGAAATAGAAAGTATTGTAAGAGAAGAAATTTGCAGCAAAATCCGTCCTAAAATCGCCGAATTACAAAAAGCCGTCAGCCAAATAGCACTTTTGGATATATCTATTGCAAAAGCGGAACTAAATGTATTGTTCAATTTGACACAGCCGAAAATCAATGATTCGGTTATTACTTACAAAAAAATGTTCAACCCTATCGTTCAAGAACATCTTAAAAAACACGGAAAGACATTTCAACCTATCGACATAAATATTGATAACCGCACAATGCTTATAACTGGTGCAAATATGGCTGGCAAAACGGTTATACTCAAAACACTCGCCCTTAATCAATATCTTGCTCAATTCGGATTTTTCGTTGCAAGCGAAAGTGCGGATATTTGTCTAACCGAAGGCATTTTAACATCTATTGGAGACAATCAAGATGAAAATCAAGGACTTTCATCATTCGCTTCCGAAATACTTACCCTTAACAACATCGTCAAACAAATAAAGACAAAAAAACGCTTCTTGATTTTAGCCGATGAGCTTGCCCGAACAACCAACCCTATCGAGGGTATAAAATTGTTAAACGGTTTTATCACAACGGTAAATCTCGGAAATTCTTTTGCAGTTGTTACCACTCACTACTCAAACATCACCGCTTCATGTCTAAGAATGAGAGTTAAAGGATTTATTAATAAAAATTTAACTCCACCTATAAGCATAGCCAATCTATCCGACAATATTGATTATTCACTAATCGAAGACACATCAAACGAAATTCCGACAGAAGCGTTAAATCTCTGCCGATTGCTTGGCGTTGATGAAACTTGGCTGAATAATTGTAATTAATTTTCAACTAATATCCACAAATTAGTTTCACTGATTAGTAAATTAGTGTTAAACATTAGTAAATTAGTTTCAGTAATCAGTAAAATAATATTAAACATTAGCAAAAGCATATCAGCAATAAATAAACTGAAATCATAGTTTAACCAACTAATATAACACATCAATAAAATACGAAAACATATTAATTTCCAAGAAATTAAAATCTTATTTTTTTTAATTAAGAAAATGGAAAACAAAAAGAGAGAAGAAAAGCAAATTCACCCTTTTGTGGATAAAAGAATCGAAGATTATTGCAGCAAACACCATAGCAATAATAACGAAATATTACACGATTTAGAGCGTCAAACGTATCTGCAATTTATTAAGCCAAATATGGTCAGCGGTGCTTGGCAAGGAGAATTGTTGATGATGATTTGCAAGATTTTGAACCCTAAAAGGATTTTGGAAATCGGTACTTTTTCCGGTTACGCCACAACTTGTTTTGCTTTGGCGAGTAATGAAGATTGCAAAATCGATACAATAGAAGCATTGGAGGAATATAAACCTTTTCTTATCAAGAAATTTTCTGAAAACAACGTGATTAACAAAATCAATTTATACATCGGACAAGGTTTGGAAGTCATTCCTACACTTGAAAACAAATATGATTTGATTTTTTTGGATGCCGAAAAACTTCATTACCCAAATTACTACCCTCTTTTGGTTGAAAAACTTGAAAAAGGCGGATTGCTTCTTGCCGACAACATTCTTTGGTATGGCAAGGTGGCTCTTGAAGATTGCAACGACAAAGACACCGCTGCCATTCGATTGTTTAACGATTTAGTAACCCAAGACGAAAGGATGGAAAACATCATTGTACCCATAAGGGATGGGGTAATGATAGCCCGTAGGAGATAATTGGCGAGCAAAAGTAGCGGAAAATTCAAAGAAACTATCTTGCGAAAAATTATATCTAAACGCAAAATCGCCGCCGATTGCATTATAAAGTCCATTGTAAAATAAATCACCTCCTATAATACAGTTTTTACTTACCTCGTATGATGCCCCAACATACATAGCACCTGCATTTTTGTTTCTCGGGGCTCTATCTATCAGATTATCGGTGGTATTGATATGGAAAAAATTAGCCCCGACATACAATGTAGTTTTCGGATTTATCTTTCGACTATAATCCACTCCGAAATTACTTACGGCAAAATTGTTTCCACAAAAATCTCTACCAAACGACATCGAGGAATGCACCATTGTACGCTCATTTTTTGCAACACCATTAACCAACGTATCGTTTTGCTGAGCAAATGAAGTGTTCGCAACAATCAAAACAGCCAATATTGACAATATTTTTTTCATTACAGTTTCAAATTATGCTTAAACTTATCAAAGAAAAATGAAACAGTGAACATAAGAACGTGATGACGTGGAGAAGTCATCGTTTCGTGGGAAAAATATTCAAAAGAAGAGCGATAAGGTTCACCATTCTCCTTGTAGTACAATCCGTAATTAGGATGATTAGGATTATTGGCGTGTTCTCTTTCTGCCTTTGCAATATAACGATTTGAAAAATCGTAATCATAATTGTATAACGGCGTCAAAGAAAACTGGTAATTAACCATAAATTGCAGAGCCTTGTATTCAAAACCCAAACCTAACTGCAAACCGCCGTCAATTCTATAAGTGCCGTCCGAAAGAAAAGTATCATCATCGTCTGCCCAATAAACATTGGCACCATGAACGGTAAAATCGCAACCAATCAAGTTATAAATTCCTGCTTCTTCGTCAATGAAAGGCTGTTGCAAACCTTCATGGAATTTTCTTGGGTTCGCTCCTTCTCCGTAATGGTCGGTAAAATGTGTCATACCTGTAACACCAACGCCCAAGAATGCGCCGGCAGAAAATAATAAATCAAAGTCCTTGACTGGATATTTGTAAATAAGTTCTATGGGCAATTGAACATAATGAGCATTAACATCAACTTCCACTTCTTGCGATTGAATTTTGTAACCTTTGGTAGTATAAATCAAACTTGACTGAACAAACCAATGATTAGTCAATTTCAATTGTGCAACCAAGCCTGCATTAAAGCCTAATTTGGTTCTTGTATCCGTAATACCGATATATTGCTGAGTTATATCCCAAAATTTTAAGCCGTTCCAAATATCCAATCCTTGTGCAGAGGTTAAATCACTCACATTAAAGCCTGCACGAAGACCTAAACGGATTTTGTTTCTGTTATCATCAGGACGGCGAATAGCATTCTCTATGTATCTTTGAGCATTTACACTACCCATTAGAACAATGGAAGTAAGAATTGCAATGATGTATCTTTTATAATTCATAAGTTCTAAATTTATTTTGCAAATATAACAAGAAATTTCGTTATAAGGACTAAAAATCAGATTTTTTTGCTACTTCGTTGTGAATTTTATATGATTGAATTTTGAAAGTTCTTCTTGTGTCAAATTCAAATCAAACTTAACTTTCACAGAATTAGGTCTGCGTGCGATTATCAAAAGTATCGCCAAAACATCGAATAACAAGCATAAATGCTGTTTGGTAATCATAACCATAATAAAACAAATGATGCAAACAACCACGTAACACAATACTTGGCGAGTATAATATGTTTTGTATTTTACAAGTTTCTGAATTAAATCCACGTTATGCAGTTTTTTTATTCTTTTTTTCAAAAGTTTATCTGAGAATATGACGATTATGACTATTAACACCATTCCAATAATCTCACACACTAAAAAATTCTTTTCATTAACTAATTCGGCATTATCACCTATTAAAAACAAGGCAAGTGTAGTAAATACTGTGAAAACTATGGACAAAACTAAGGCTGTAAGCCACGAAATTTTGATTATTTGCAAATATCTTTCCATTTGAGCAAAATATGTAATTTTTATTAGTTTTAATTTATGTTTTTCTCTAATTGCAATTGAATTATTGTTATAGAGTATTCTGTTTGGAGTGCAAAATTAAGTAATTTTTTCATTGTGTAAAGGCGTATCAAGTTTTTTTCAAAAAAAGTTTATTTTTTTTTGTTTTTTATGTTGTGATTGAAAATAAAGTTGTAATTTTGCCAAAAGTTTTTCCAAATACACTTCACTTTGAATCAAAGAAGTGAATCATTCAATCCCGAAAAACAATTTTGATAGATAAAATCACGCAAAACAAATAATTAATCATTGCATATTATGATGTATAATAAAGCACAACTTGAACAGTTATCTCTACCGGAGTTGAAGGCTATTGCAAAACAAATGGATATACCAAAGACAGCACGCTTGACAGATACGCAAGAACTGATATATAAAATTTTGGATTTCCAAGCGATAAACCCTCAAAGCAATGCCTCAGAGACAAATCAAGCACCTACTTTACCGACAAAAAGACGCGGCCGCCCACCTAAGAGCGAACAAAACTCAAAAGAGTCAAATTCAACTACAAACTCTAACGACAATAAAACAATGCAAGCAAAAGCCAACGCTTCCACACCTACCAATGAGCCAAAAAGTGAAACCGTTGCAAGGCGACCTCGCACACATATAAAACCCAAACCGATAGCAGGTTCAAATGTACAAAGTGCAAACTCAACAAGCACTGCACCTGCTCCGACAGAAACACTTTCTCAGGCAAAACAACAGATTGTAAAGGATTTGAATGTATCCAAACTTCCCGAAACACCGAAAATCGACGAGTTGAATATTCCCGATTTTCAACCAAAACGCACGCCTGTAACGTCAAATATTTTTCAAAAAATTGTAGATAACAAACCTACAATTAAAGCCAACCAAAATTTGACAAACACTGGCAACAACGCAAGCGATACAACAACTCCTGCACTACAAACTCAAAACTCTTCCACCCCAACCCCTACTCCAAGTACCCAAACAGAGCCTAAGCCTGTATTGGTATCAGATGTCGAAGGTTTGGTTGAAGCCGAAGGAGTTTTGGAACTTATGCCGGACGGATATGGTTTCTTGCGTTCTTCCGATTATAATTATCTAAATTCTCCGGATGATATTTACATCTCCATTTCACAAGCCAAATTTTTCGCTCTTAAAACCGGCGACACAGTACATGGAATGATTCGCCCACCAAAAGAAGGCGAAAAATACTTCCCAATGGTTAATGTAATGAGTATAAACGGCTGCAAACCCGAATCCATAAGAGACCGCATACCTTTTGAATATCTTACACCTTTGTTCCCGGAAGAAAAATTCCGCCTTACGGGACATCAAGCAGAAAGCCTTTCAACGCGTATCATTGACTTATTTACTCCTATTGGTAAGGGACAACGTGCTATGATTGTCGCTCCTCCAAAAACAGGTAAGACTACTCTTTTGAAGGAAGTTGCCAACGCCATTGCTGCCAACCACCCGGATGTTTATCTTATCGTTTTGCTTATCGACGAACGTCCCGAAGAGGTTACCGATATGCAACGAACGGTTAATGCCGAAGTTATTGCTTCAACGTTTGACGAACCTGCGGAAAGACATGTCAAGATTGCCAATATTGTTTTGGAGAAAGCCAAACGTATGGTGGAATGCGGACACGATGTTGTCATTGTCTTGGATTCCATAACAAGACTTGCCCGTGCGTATAACACTGTTGCTCCTGCAAGTGGCAAGGTTCTTTCGGGTGGTGTTGAAGCCAACGCTTTGCAAAAGCCTAAACGCTTTTTTGGTGCTGCAAGAAATATTGAGAATGGCGGAAGTCTTACAATTATTGCCACTGCTTTGATTGAGACCGGCTCTAAAATGGACGAAGTTATCTTTGAAGAGTTCAAAGGTACTGGTAATATGGAATTGCAATTGGATAGAAAACTTTCCAACAAGAGAGTTTATCCTGCCGTTGATTTGGTTGCTTCTTCTACAAGACGTGATGACTTGTTGCTTTCCGACAACGCTATCAATAGAATGTTAATTCTTCGTAACTATATCGCCGATATGACCCCTAACGAGGCTATGGAACTTATCAAGACCCGTATGGCGGCAACGAGAAACAACGAAGAATTTTTACTTAATATGAACGGATAATTAATAATGATGCAAAACACTTTGCAATAAACAAAATAAAATTATGAACTCAGAAGAATTTTTTAAGAAGATTGTTTCCCACGCAAAGGAATATGGATTTATCTACCCTTCAAGTGATTTGTACGACGGACTTGCTGCTGTCTATGATTACGGTCCTAATGGTGTGGAACTGAAAAATAATATAAAACAATATTGGTGGCGTTCTATGACGCAGATGCACGAAAACATCGTGGGAGTAGATAGCGCCATATTTATGCACCCTAAAATTTGGAAAGCCAGCGGACATGTCGATGCATTCAATGACCCTTTGATTGACAACAAAGACTCAAAGAAACGTTACCGTGCAGATGTCCTTATTGAAGACCATATCGCCAAAATTGAGGAGAAGATAAACAAAGAAATCACCAAAGCAAAAAAACGTTTCGGAGATAGTTTCAACGAAGAGCAGTTCCTTGCCACAAGCGAGAGAGTTAAAGGCTACAAACAGCAAATGGAAGATATTCATCAGAGATTTGCCGATTTGATGAACGCCAATGACTTGGCTGGATTAAAATCTTTGATTGAGGAGTTAGGTATTGTCTGTCCTATTTCTGGAACAAGAAACTGGACTGACGTAAGACAATTCAATTTGATGTTCTCAACCAAAATGGGTTCAGTGTCTGACGATAGCGACATAATATATCTAAGACCTGAAACGGCACAAGGTATCTTTGTCAATTATCTAAACGTCCAAAAGACCAACCGTATGAAAATTCCTTTCGGTATTGCACAAATCGGAAAGGCTTTTCGTAACGAGATAGTGGCTCGTCAGTTTATTTTCCGTATGAGAGAGTTTGAGCAAATGGAGATGGAGTTCTTCTGCCGTCCGGGTACGGAAATGGAATGGTTTAATTATTGGAAAGAAGAGAGAATGAATTGGCATTTGGCGTTAGGTATTCCTAAGGAAAAATATCGTTATCACGACCACGAGAAACTTGCTCACTATGCCAACGCTGCAACAGATATTGAGTTTGACTTCCCATTCGGGTTCAAGGAACTTGAAGGCATACATTCAAGAACCGATTTCGATTTGAAAAGACATCAAGAGTTTTCGGGCAGAAAGATACAATATTTTGACGCAGAACTTAACGAATCCTACACTCCTTATTGCGTAGAAACTTCGATAGGATTGGATCGTACATTCTTAGCAGTCTTTTCACACGCATTTAACGAAGAGACTCTGCAAGACGGTTCCACTCGTATCGTATTAAATCTACCAAAGCAGTTGGCACCTTACAAAGTAAGCGTTCTGCCATTGGTGAATAAAGACGGACTACCAGAAATGGCTCACGGTATCTTCAACGATTTGAAGTTTAATATGCGCGCCCATTACGAAGAAAAGGACACGATAGGCAAGCGTTACAGAAGACAAGATGCTATCGGCACTCCTTACTGCATAACTGTGGATAACGATTCGTTGAAAGACAACAGCGTAACCATACGTCTAAGGGACACTATGCAACAAGAAAGAGTCAGCGTTGATAATATCAAATCATATATCGCTGCTCACTAAAACACGATTGCATTAAACATAAACAAGGGTTCAAACATTATTGTTTCGAGCCCTTATTTTATTTTTCAAATATATCATCTTCCAACATTGTCAAATATTTTCCTTAAAACAAGAATATATTCTCTCAAAATAATGAAACAAATCGCAAAACTGATGTCTCTCATTAGAAAATTAATGTGAGACATTATTTTATTAGTGTTAAACATTAATTTTTGGTTTAATGGCATTAATTTTCTAACAAGTATTTTTGATTTAACAAAAATAGAAAATCGTAAAAATAAATATATATGATAACTGATTTTTAATAAAAATCAAAATCCAATAGATGTATTGAAAAAATCGTCTAAAATCCAAAGATTTTCGGCGTCTGATAGTCAAACAGTTTTCGTGGAAATACAGATGCGTCGTATTCTATTTCCTCTAAAAACAAGCCGTGTGCAGCAGCCGAATGTCCTGCCAAAGCGCGGTTCTTAGCCTCTATCACTTTCGCAAAATCCTCAACGCTGCGACTGCCTTTACCAACTTCCACAAGAGTGCCGACAATGGCTCGCACCATATTTCGCAAAAATCGATTGGCGCGTATCGTGAAAATCAAAAACTCGCCTTTCTTTTCCCAATGAGCATACAAAATCTGACAATAATTAGTCATCGTTTGCGTGTTTAACTTTGAAAAAGATGTGAAATCATCATACTGATATAAAATACGTGCAGCGGTATTCATCTTTTTTATATCAAGTTTTTGAGGAACAAACCACGCAAATTCGGTATTAAAAGGTTGTTTCTTCGTTGCGATGTAATACCTGTACGTTCGTGATATGGCATCAAAGCGGGCATTAAAATCTTCGGCAACTTTCACAATATGGTTTATCCGAATATCAAAAGGCAGATAGGCATTAATCTTCCACAAAAGCCAATCGGTCATATCCGCTTTGAGGTTTGACGAATCAAAATAAGCGACATAGTTCTTGGCATGAACGCCCGTATCGGTGCGTCCGCAACCATAAACGATTATTTCTTCTTGTAACACGTTTGAAAAGCATTTACAAAGCACACCTTGAACCGTCGGAACATCTGTTTTTTGACGTTGCCAACCGCAATAATTCTTACCATTGTATTGTAAAATCAATCCCCAACGCATCAGTTTTTAATTCTTTATTTTTTACAATATGAGTAATCACTAAATTAGTTTCAGTAACTATTTTTCTAATGTGAGTGATTAATAAATTAGTTTCAATAACTATTTTCGTGATTGCAAAAGTACAAAAATTTTTTATTATGGTTTTTCTTTGAGTTTATGATGATTGTATTTTGTGTTTTGTTGTTTTGATTTTAATAAATGAATATATGTTTTTCGCAAGTGTTACGATAGTTTTTATTCAAAATACCAAGTGTAAAATGCCATAAATTTGCGATTTTTTGCCGCAAGGGGCGTTAATTTGAAAATTTGTCTTAATTTTGCAGTCTTAAAAAAGTAAAATAATACATTTCAAAAACTAAATATATAATATAATGAGTTTGAAAATTGTTGTTTTGGCTAAACAAGTTCCTGATACCAGAAACGTTGGTAAGGATGCCATGACCGCAGAAGGCACAGTCAACAGACAGGCTCTTGCTGCTATATTTAATCCTGAGGATTTGAACGCTTTGGAAATGGCTTTGGCTATCAAAGATCGTAAAAAAGATACAGAAATTACTATTGTTACAATGGGTCCTGATAGAGCCGCAGAAATAGTTAGAGATGCCATGTTCAGAGGTGCTGACGGTGGTGTTGTGGTTTCAGATAGAAAACTTGCAGGTTCTGATACTTTGGCAACGTCTTACGCAATATCGCAAGCCGTTAAGAAATTGGGCAAAGTGGATATTGTATTCGGTGGTCGTCAAGCCATTGACGGAGATACCGCACAGGTCGGCCCTCAAACGGCAGAGAAACTTGGTATCCCTCAGATAACATACGCAGAAGAGTTGGTGGATATTACGGATAATGACATCACTATCAAAAGAAGATTGGAAAGAGGTGTTGAAACCATAAAGACTAATCTTCCTGTTTTGGTAACTGTTCATTCTTCCGCTCCTAAGGCAAGATATTACAATGCCAAAAGACTTATGGCGTACAAGAATGTCGAGATAAAGATGTTTAACGCAGCTGATATTGAAGCAGAGGACGAGCGTTTGGGTCTTACCGGTTCTCCTACCAAAGTTAAAAAGATTGATAGTGTTGTATTGACTCACAAGGATAACGTTACGTTAGAACCTACGGATGCCAATATTGACAACTTAGTGAAAGAATTGATTAACACACATATTATCGGTTAAGGTTATGAATAATATATTTGTATATTGTGAGATTACGGAAGATAATTTTATAGCCGATGTCTCATTGGAATTGATTTCTAAGGCAAGAAAATTGGCCGATGAACTAAAAGTTAAGGTGGAAGCCGTTGTTTGCGGTTATGAAGTCAAAAATTTAGAGTCTTCATTGTATCCTTATGGTGTTGATATTATAAATTATGCTGATGACAGCAGATTGTTCCCATATCAAACTTTACCTCATTTTGCAATCATTACAAAACTTATCAAAGAAAAACAACCTCAGATTTGTTTGTTTGGTGCAACGTCAGTTGGTAGGGATTTGGCTCCGAGAGTAGCGTCTTATTTGCGTTGCGGTTTGACGGCAGATTGTACTTCATTGGAAATCGGAGATTATGAAGACAAGAAAACCAATACTACAATAAATAATTTGTTGTATCAAATCCGTCCTGCTTTTGGTGGAAACATCATAGCAACGATTGTCAATCCTCATACCCGTCCTCAAATGGCAACAGTCAGAGAGGGCGTTATGAAAAAGGAAATATACAACGAGAAACATTCGGGTGAATTGGTACGAGTACCAGTTAAAAACTACACCCAGGACAGTGATTTCTGTATAGAGTTTATATCTCGTGAGATAGAGGCTCAAAAAGTTAATATCAAGGGTGCCCAAATCATCGTTTGCGGGGGTTACGGAATGAACAGGCCTAATGGTTTTGCTCTTTTGAAACAATTGGCCGACACACTTGGTGGAGAGATTGGTGCAACACGTGCAGCTGTCGATGCAGGCTTGGTTGAACACGAAAGACAGATTGGTCAAACAGGCGTTACTGTTCGTCCTAAGTTATATATAGGTTGTGGAGTTAGCGGTGCAGTTCAACATCGTGCAGGCATGGATCAAAGTTCCAAGATAATAAGTATTAATACCGACCCTAACGCTCCATTGAATGCTATCGCAGATTATACAATTATTGGAGATGCGTTTGAAGTTGTACCGAAACTTATTGAGTATTACAAAAAGAATAGTAAATAATCCATTAAAGAAGATATAATTATGGCTAATTTTTTTGAAGATAATAAAGCATTAAGTTTTCAATTAAACAATCCTTTAATGGATGAAATTATAAAACTTAAAGAAAGAGATTTCAGAGATTACGGAAATATTGATTATGCTCCAAAGGACGTTGAAGATGCCAAAGATTCGTACAACAAAGTATTGTCTTTGATTGGCGAGATTAGTGGCGATGTTTTGGACGTTAATGCTGCAAGCGTAGATGAACAAGGTGTAAGAATAGAAGATAACGCTATCATTTACGCTGACGGAACGAAAGAAAACCATAAAGTTTTAACTGACGCAGGTGTTTATGGTTTATCTATTCCTCGTAAATATGCCGGCTTGAACTTCCCATACGTTCCATACGTTATGGCTGCCGAATTGGTGGCTCGCGGAGATTGCGGTTTTGCCAATATTTGGGGATTGCAGGATTGTGCAGAAACCATTTATGAGTTTGGAGACGAACAACAAAAGAGTACATACCTTCCATTGGTTAATGCAGGTTATACTTTTTCTATGGACTTAACCGAACCGGATGCAGGCAGCGATTTGCAGTCTGTAAGATTGAAAGCCACTTTTGACGAGAAAGAAAACTGCTGGCGTTTGAATGGCGTTAAGCGTTTTATTACCAATGGCGACGCTGATATTAAATTGGTCTTGGCTCGTAGTGAAGAAGGCACAACAGACGGAAGAGGTCTTTCATACTTTATTCACGACAGAAAAGACGGTGGCGTTACAATAAGACGTACTGAAAAGAAACTTGGTATTCATGGTTCTCCAACTGGCGAATTGGTATTCACTAACGCAAAAGCATACTTGGTTGGCGAGAGAAAACTTGGTCTTATCAAATATACTATGTCTTTGATGAACGGAGCTCGTTTGGGTGTTGCCGCTCAAAGTGTTGGACTTTCCGAAGCAGCATATAGAGAGGCTCTTCAATATGCCAAAGAAAGAGAACAATTCGGCAAACCAATCATTAATTTCTTCCAAGTAAAAGAATTACTATCTATTATGCGCGCAAAGACTGATGCAACAAGAGCATTACTATATGAAACAGCACGTGCAGTAGATATGTACAAGATATATGAGGATATTGCCAAAGAGAGAAAACTTGAAGCAGACGAGCGTCAAAAACTTAAAGCATATTCACGTTTGGCTGATATTTTGACACCGCTTGTTAAATTGTTTGCTTCCGAATATGCAAACCAAAACACATACGATTGTATCCAAGTATATGGTGGCTCGGGATTTATGAAAGACTACCCTTGCGAGCGTTTCTATCGTGATGCGAGAATTTTAACCATTTACGAGGGAACATCACAGTTGCAAGTTGTGGCAGCAATCCGCGGTGTGATTTCAGGAGGCTATTTAGCAAAGATTAAAGAATTGGAAGCAACTGAGGTTGATGCAAAATTCTCTTCAATGCGTCAAATATTGGTATCTTTAAGAAAAGATTACGAGAAATGTGTTGAAAAAATCAATGCTTTCGGCTCTACTTCTGAAGCTCACGAGTTTAATTCTCGTCGTTTGGTAGAGATTGCAGGATATTTGATTATGGCTCATTTGTTAATAATCGATGCAAACAGAGATGAAATGTTTATGGCTTCTGCACAATTATTCACAAAGCACGCACAAGAAAAAATTAACGAAAGACGTGCCTTTATCGAAAACTTCGATGTTGAAGACCTTGAAGCATACAGAACTTTAAGCGACTAATCTTTCACAAATAAATCATAAGGTGTTTTTCTTTTTTGAATACAAATCGGAAAAACACCTTTTTAATTTATTGTACTAACAAAACATAATCTATTAACATCTTTCCAATTTATTGTTATCAACAAAACCTATCCATTAATAAGTATTTGATTTTACAAAAATAATCAGTGAAAAGAATTTATTAATGTTTAATACTAATTTATTAACATTTAACACTAATTTGCTAAAAATACATTTGCTTTTCGGCAATAGTAAATACAATAAATTGTTTTCTTTTATCGTTATCCGCACTGAGCATACAAATAGTTTATCAAGTAATTAACAATTCACGGTTGAAAACTTTGTTATAAATCATTTGCACACTCTGACAATAATTTCTAACTTTGCACCAACAAAAATACTGAAATTTATGCGACAATTAAAGATAACAAAATCTATTACTAATAGGAACGACAGTGCATTATACCAATACCTTCAAGATATTAGTAAAGAGCCGCTAATTACAGCTGATGAGGAAGTTGCCTTAGCTCAACGAATAAAAAGCGGAGATAAAAAAGCACTGATTAAACTTGTCAATAGCAATCTGCGTTTTGTTGTCTCAGTTGCTAAACAGTACCAAAATCAAGGATTACCTCTGTCCGATTTAATCAATGAAGGAAATCTCGGACTTATTAAAGCGGCAGAAAGATTTGATGAAACAAGAGGATTCAAATTTATTTCTTTTGCAGTTTGGTGGATAAGGCAGAGTATTTTGCAAGCCATCGCCGAACAGAGTCGTTTGATTAGAATACCATTGCACCAAGTCGGAATGCTTAATAAAATAAAAAAGGAAAAGGCTCGCTTGGAACAACTTTATGAACGCCCGCCTTCGGAAGAAGAACTCGCAACAGCGTTAGGTATAACAAAGGACAAACTTATGGAGACCATTCTCGCAGGTACAAACGCATTGAGTGTTGATGCTCCTTTGGCACAAGACGAGGATATGGTCATGCTTGACACTATCGAACAGGATAATGTTGAAGATTCCGACGCCATTGTTATGAAAGAATCTCTATCAAAAGAAATTGACGAAGTGTTGGGAATACTTCCGCAGCAGGAAAAAGATATTTTGTATCAATTTTTCGGTTTGAATCAAAACAGAAGCCTGACTTTGGACGAGATTGCAGAAAGGCATAATATGACAAAAGAAAGAGTTCGCAAGATAAAAGAAAGAGCACTTTCCAAACTTAAAAAATCAGAAAAAACAAAAAAACTGACGAAATATCTATGCCAGTAGATTCCACATATATTGTTTCCGCACGTAAGTATCGTCCCACAACGTTTGAGAGTGTCGTGGGTCAGAAGCATATTACTTCCACTTTACAAAATGCCATTGCGTCCAATCAATTGGCACAAGCGTTTTTGTTCTGTGGTCCAAGAGGTGTCGGAAAGACTACTTGTGCAAGAATTTTGGCTAAAACAATAAATTGTACTAATCTAACGCCCGAGGTTGAGGCTTGCAACGAATGTGATAGTTGTAAAACCTTTAACGAAGGTACTTCCATAAATATTTTTGAGTTAGATGCCGCAAGTAACAATAGTGTAGAAAACATAAGAGACTTGGTGAAAGAAGTCAATGTTCCTCCGATGAAAGGCAAATACAAAGTCTATATCATCGATGAGGTTCATATGCTTTCGCAAGCGGCTTTCAACGCTTTTTTGAAAACATTGGAAGAACCGCCTAAGTATGTTAAATTCATTCTTGCAACAACAGAAAAACATAAAATACTTCCGACGATATTGTCACGTTGCCAAATCTTCGATTTTCATCGTATAACAATCAAAGACATATCGGATCATTTAGAGCATATATGTAAGATTGAAAACGTACAATATGAAAAAGAAGCCTTGGACGTTATCGCCGAGAAAGCCGACGGTGGTTTGAGAGATGCGTTGAGTATGTTCGATTTCATCATTGCTTTTTCCGGTGGGAACATAACATTCAAAGGCGTGATAGAGTCTTTGAACATTTTGGACTATGATTATTTCTTCAAATTCATTGACTATATGCTTCAAAACGATATGGCATCTTGTCTGATGTTGTTTGACGAGATTTTGATAAAAGGTTTTCAGGGGGATACTTTCATTGACGGGCTTAGCAAACATATACGCAACTTGCTTGTGGGCAAAGACAACAAAACGATAGAACTGATGAATGTTCCGCAGTCTATACAGCAAAGATATTTGCAGCAAAGCCAAAATTCGCCGATGAAGTTTTTGCTTAACGCTTTGAGTTATGCCAATACTTCGGCAATGGAATACAGAGCAAGCAACAACAAGCGTTTGTGTGTCGAGTTGATGCTTATGAAAATGTGCAGCATAATGGCAAAACTATCTTCACGTCCCGCAACTTCCAATCCGCAACCTCCTACTCCACCCTCTGCAACCCATACTCAAAATACAGCACAAAACACTTCTCCTAATACAGCAGTTCAAACAACGGCTGAAAAAAAAACTCTGTAACTGAAAAACAATCCATTTCCACCACTTCTCCGATTACCAACTTCCAATCTCCTTTTGCTGTCAATATTTCCAATTCCGACAGATTGAAAAAAGAGAATGAAAATCCCGAGAAATCCATAACTTTCTCTATGGACGAAGTGCGTAAAAGCATTAAAATGTATATGGAGCAAATTGGAAAAAAAATCAATACCGCTGAACATCTTGATGAAAACTATGAAGAAAACTATGATTATAACAATGCTGACAATCCCGATACCGAACAATTATCCGATAACTATGAAAACAACGAAAAACAGCGACTTATTGATTTGAAAGTGGCAATGCAAGATGCACAAATCAAACCTTATAAAGATGAAGACTTTTTAGCACAAATTTTTGTTTCTACACAAGAAAAGAAAGATATTATAGACGAATTTCGCAAGGATTTAACGCAATTTATTATTAAAAGAACACGTTATCCTCGTATGAAAATAGAAATTATTGCCCAGCATGGAAAAGAGAAAATAGTTGCAACAACACCTGTTGAGAGGTTTAATTTCTTGCAAAAGATTTCTCCGTCAATAACCTTGTTGAAAGATAATTTCAAATGTGAAATAAAATATTGATGCTTTCCAAGATAACGGAATAGTGTCCAATAAAAATAATAAAATACAAACAACTATGAAAAAAGCGTATGTATTCCCCGGTCAGGGAGCCCAATTCATAGGAATGGGTAAAGACCTTTACGAAGCAAATAGCGAATGCAAGGCAATGTTTGAAAAAGCCAACGAAATACTTGGCTTCAATATTACTGAAATAATGTTCAATGGAACGGAAGATGAACTAAAACAAACAAAGGTTACTCAACCTGCCGTATTCTTACATTCAACTATTTTAGCACATGCTTTGGGCGATAAATTTACTCCCGATATGGTTGCAGGACATTCACTTGGCGAATTTTCTGCTCTTGTTGCAAGCAAAGCAATGAAGTTTGAAGACGGTTTGAGATTGGTTTCCATTCGTGCCAATGCAATGCAAAAAGCCTGCGAAGCAAATCCAAGTACAATGGCTGCAATTATCGCTTTGCCAAATGAAGTTATTGAAGAAGTTTGTGCATCGATAAAGGACGAAGTTGTCGTTCCTGCAAACTACAATGCACCCGGTCAATTGGTTATTTCGGGAACTATGGCAGGAATTGAGAAAGCCTGCGAAATATTGAAAGAAAAGGGAGCAAAGAGAGCTTTGCCTTTGAAAGTCGGAGGAGCATTTCATTCACCATTAATGGAAAGTGCAAGAGTTGAGTTGGCAAAGGGTATCGAAGAAGCCGAAATCTCCACCCCTATCTGTCCAATCTATCAAAACGTTAATGCTTTGCCTATGACAGATGCCAAACTTATCAAAGAAAACTTGGTAAAACAATTGACTTCTCCTGTCAAATGGACTCAGATTGTTCAAAATATGATTGCCGATGGTGCTACAACATTTATCGAAGTAGGTCCGGGTAATGTATTGCAAGGATTGGTTAAGAAAGTTAAAGCCGATGCCGAATTGATTTCCGCATCCATTTAATTTTTAAGACAAAAGACTTAAACGACAAAAGACGAAAATTTACCGATATTAGTGTAACGACAGTGTCAAACTAATCCGTGAAAATTTTTAACGGATATTGATAAATTAGTGTTTAACACTGATAAAATAGTATTAAACATCAGTAAAATAATATTAAACACTAATAAAACAGTGTTAAACATCGGTAAATTATTATCACAAATAAAAATTCAGCCTTTTATATGCCGCAAATTATGACATCAAAAGGCTGAATTTTTTGTTTTATTCTTGGAACAAACGTCTTATTTCATCAAGAAATTAATATCGTCCGTTAAAGAATATTCTTTTGTCTCTTTGCCGAAATGAAATACTTTCATTTTGTTATCTCTACCCGTCAAAGACAATTTACCGTCCTTCAAACGCAATGCCGTAGCCTCGCGTATGGCTGCAACAAATGTTGTTTGGTTGGCTGCAATATACTCATTGATACGGTCATCTCTTGTTTCTCCACCGTGCTTTGGATCAACGAAATCGGTGTAATGAGGATTGATTTGGAAAGGTACCAAAGCCATTGTCTCAAAACTTTCAGGCTCAACAATAGGCATATCGTTCGTTGTTCTTAGTGAAAGTCCGGCAACATTACTTCCTGCACTCCAACCCATATAAGGAGTTCCCGCCATTGCTTTTTCTCTTATAGCCTGCATAACGCCCAAACGTTGCATCTCTTTAACCAAATAGAAAGTATTACCGCCACCGACGGCTATACATTGTGCGTTTATAACTGCTTGCAAAGGGTTTTCTTCTCTATGAATCGAATGCAATTTAACTCCAAATTCTGCATATACATCGGCAACTTTTTTCTCGTATTTGTCATATCCTTGCGCAAAACCTGCATAAGGAATAAACAAAACGTCGCTAACCTTGTTTTCTTCGCAAAACTCTTTTATCATTGTCTTACACCAATCCAAGTATTTCTCACCTGCATTGGTCGAATTGCTTATAAGCAACAGATTTCTCTTATCCATTTTATTTGTTATTAATTATTGATTTTCTTCATTTAAGTTTCGTAAAATTTCACTATGCTACCGATAGAGTCAATACCACTACACCAATCATAACCAAAAGCATACAAGCCATAGAAACTATGGTAATAACTCCTGATATTTGCATAAAGAGTTTCAAATTATGCATACCGTCATTAGTGTCTTGTTGGACGTTTTGCTGTAAGCCATTCTGAAATTTATTAACAGATTTCAAAAGGAAATAACCCAAAACTACATAAATGAGTGCAACAATCAAATATATTATTGTTTGTGATGCAAAACCGATAGTAGTTGGAAAGCTCTCCAAATCCATTTCGTCCAAAACAGAACTTACAGTCCAAGTCAATATGCTAATCAAAACCATAATGCCTGCACCTACAAACATCATAATTGCAAAGAATTTGCCCCATTTCAATGTAGAGGTAAAATCTTGACGTAATGTTGGAGTGATTTCAATGGTTTGTAATGAATTGTTTTGATTTTCTTGTGTCAAAGAATTTGTGTAATTCAAATTGTCTTCCATGATGGTTGTATTTTTTAATGATTTATAAATATTTTTCTGTGTTCTATAATTATTATTGACAGCAAAGGTACGATTATTTTCTGTAATTCAATCAAAATATACATACTAAAAGGCACATAAATCAATATTTTTAAAATTTTATCGTCTTAAAAATTGCTTGGAGAATAATGCGAAAACCGTTACAAGTTCCAAACGTCCGATACACATCATTGCCGCCATAACCCATTTGGCAACATTGCTGAAATGACTAAAATTACCAAAAGCACTATCTCCGAACCCCGGTCCCATATTACACAAAGATGTTATGCCCGCAACAAAAGACTCCTCAATCCCCACACCTGTTGCAACTATTATTAACGCCCCGACAACCAAAGTTATAATGTAAAGCATAAAAAGATTAAACACATTGTACAAAGTTTCGTTCGGGAGTATCTTGCCGTTAATATTTACAGGAATAAAAGCATTTGAATGAATACCTTTACTAATCGTATTTCTCGCATTCTTGAACAGCACAATCATTCGTACCAATTTCAATCCGCCTGATGTTGAGCCGCTCATCGCCCCACTGTTCATTAGCATAAGAAGTATAAGCACCGCACTGACATTCCACGCACTTATATCGCAATTTATCAAACCTGCTGAAGTAATGGTTGAAAGTGTCATAAACAATGAGTTTCTTGCCGTTTGTTCAAAAGGAACATTACTTTGATATGTTAAAGCAAATATTAATAATGATGCTATTACAATTACAGCCCAATAGACTTTCATTTCTTCTTGTTTCCATATATTTTTGAAATGACCTTTGAAAAGAGAGTATATCAACAAAAGATTATGTCCGGAAATAAACATAAAGACAATCATTGCGTATTGAATGGCAGGCGAAAAAGCAGCCGCAGAAGCATTCTTTGAGGATAATCCGGACGTTGATACCGAAGTAAGAGCATGACAAACGGCATCAAAAAAATTCATACCCAAAACGAAATATGTAATAAAATATACGATTGTTTGTGCCACATATACTATAAGTAACGCAAAAGCCGTACTTCTAATATGTGGTGCTATCTTATGTTTATCCATACCGGCGACTTCCGCTGCAAACAAACTCATACCGCCACCGCCTGAAAAAGATACGATAGAAAGCATAATAACCACAATACCAATTCCCCCTATCCATTCCGTTACCACACGCCAAAGACCTATCGAATACGGCAACACTTCAACATCATTCAAAATAGAAGCCCCTGTTGTTGTAAATCCGCTCATAGTCTCAAAAAACGCATCGGTAAATGACGGGATATATCCACCAAGATAGGCAGGCAATGAACCAAACAAAGAAAATATAACCCAAATAAAAGTAACGGTAAGCAAGCCTGCACGCTTGTCCATAACTATTTTATTCTTCTTAAACACTATCCAAATAGTCAGCCCAACTAAAAATGTGATTACCGCACTTAATATTGTGGATTGAAAAGCCGCTGCCTGATTTGTAAATAAGGACGCCAAACTACAAACTGCCATAAACACGCTTTCCATACAAAGCAAGATACCCACAACCTTCAATGTTGTAAGCCACATAACTTTGTTTGGATTTTCATTTGTTATATTGTCTGTTATACGCACCATTATCTACAATTTATATTTCAAACATTCTTTTAATATTATACTTTTAATGTTCTATCTTTTCCTAAAAAATATTACTAAAAACGAATAAATTTCCAATCTGCCCAAAAGCATCAATACCACCAAAACGCCTTGCGAAAATATATTTAACGAAGCATAATCAATACTTGAAGCATATTCTCCCACAGCCGGACCAATGTTTCCAAGATTGGCTGCCGACATTGCTATCGAACTTGAAAGTTCATTACCCCCCACACACAAGAAAAATACTCCGAAAACAAAAACAATCATATACAAAAAGAAGAAACCGAATATTCGTCGTATATCTTCCAAAGCCACCATTCGTTTATTATATCTTATCGGTACAACGGCACGAGGGTGAAAAATTTTTGTTGCAGCCGTTCGAGAAAATCTAAACAATATCAAAACCCTAATAATCTTCAATCCAGTCGAAGAAGATGCCGAACAGCCTCCGATAAACATCAACAACATCAAACAAGCCGTTACAAATTCACCCATATCACCTATCTGCAAATCATAACCCGTCGAAGAAATGATGGAAACTGAATAAAACAGAGAGTTTTTGATGTTTTCAGCCAAATCGGTATTTCCTTTCGTTATCCAATATACGACAAAACAAATACTAACCGCCAAAATAAGGATAACATAATATCTCAATTGTTCATTAGTGAATAACGGACGGAAACGACCGCGAAACAAATTGACAATTAAAAAGAAACTTATTCCACTAATAAACATAAACGCCATAACAGTCCATTGAACGGAGGTTTGAAAATACGCAATATTTTGTGTATGGGTTGAAAAACCGCCGGTGGATATTGTAGAAAAAGCATGGCTCAAAGCATCGGTGATGTTTAACCCTTGAAAAGCCAAAGCACAAAAGCAAAGCAAAGTAAGTACGGTATAATAAATGAATATTACTTGAACGGTTTTGTAAAGATGCGGATAAATTTTAAGATTAGTCAAGGAGAAAAATTCAGCATGGAACAAGTTATTCATATTTGCCGCACGCTTTCCTAATAGTAATATGATGATAAGAGTAAAGCCTAAGCCTCCAAGCCATTGTGTAAAACTTCTATAAATCAAAAGCCATGAAGGATAATCTTCGGGGTGCTTGATTATCGTTGCACCTGTCGTTGTAAAACCACTATATGATTCAAACAAGGATTGTGCAAAGGTAAATCCGCAAGGAGAAAAATAATAGACAAAACTACACAAAAAAGGAATGACAAGCCACAAAGAAGCAACAATATATTGTCCCTGCCTTTTAGTTATAGTTCTGTTACTAATATTTTTATTAACGAAAATCATCTTTCAAGCATACGAAATATCATCTGCAAAATATTAATTAAACAGTTTCATAGCCTTGTTGGCACTTTCAGGCAAAGAAAACACAACAACTTTATCGCCGGTTTCTATTCTTGTATTTCCCCTTGCGATAAAACTTTCGCCGTCTCGGATTATACCACCTATGGAAACTCCGCTCGGAATTTTCAAATTCATAATAATATCTTTTGTAGCGAGTGATTTCTCTTTTACGATAACTTCAAAAACCTCTGCATCGATACCCGATAACCATTTGCTTGAAGTAACTTCCCCCGAAAGAGTAAAACGTGCGATATAACTTGCTGTTATTAGTTTTTTGTTGATGATAGTATCTATACCAATATCTTGCGAGACATCAATGTAACTGATATTCTCCACCAAAGCGATAGTTTTCTTTACTCCTTGCTTGTGTGCATGCAGACAACTAAGAATATTGGTCTCGGTTGAGCCTGTTGTTGCTATAAAAGCATCTGTTTGTCTCAATCCCTCGTCCATAAGCAAAGATATATCAGAACCATTACCGTTTATTATCATTGTATTGTTCAAATCATCGGCAAGGTTAAGGCATCTATCCCTATCTTGTTCTATAATTTTCAACTGTATTTTATCTTGAATATTCAATGCTGTTCGTTTGCCGATTCTTCCTCCGCCAAGAATCATCGCATTTTTTATCTGAATTTCAGTTTTTTTGAACAATGTTTTAACTATTTCAAGGCTCTGAGGACGAAGCAAAAGATAAATCAAATCACCTTCCCTGTAATAATCGTCCCCACCGGGAATGATAGTCTGACCCGAACGGATTATACATACTATACGGGCGTCCATTTGAGGATATTCTTTTGCAACATCTGCTATTGTCTTATCCGTAAATGCTGTATGCTTATCCAAACGTGTCATATATATGCTTAGCAATCCACCGGAAAAATCAAAAACTTCCGTCGCTGTATTTCTTATCAATAGATTAGTGATTTCTTTTGCTGCTATACGTTCGGGAGATACCATTTCGTCTATGCCCATTGCTTTGAACATACTTTTGTTGTCATCATTCAAATACTCTATCGTAGAAACGCGAGCAACGGTTCTCTTTGCCCCCAAACGTTTTCCTAATATGCAAGTTATGATGTTTATATTCTCTTGATGCAATACACTTATTAGTAAATCACAATCACTAATCCCGGCTTCTTTCAATACACTTATCGAAGTGGAATTGCCAGTAACGGTCAAAAGGTCGCTATCTGTCTGCAAAAGTTTTAACAAATCGGAATGAGGATCAACAACCGTTATATTGTGTCTTACCTTTGAAAGTGTTTTCGCTAAATGAAAACCAACCTCTCCGTCTCCTGCAATTATTATATTCATTTTCCTTTATATAAATATACAATACAAAACTTTCAAACATTCAAAACTAACCCTCAACCAAGACAAAATTGATTTGTTTTTTAAGCATATTGACGCTTTCAACCCTAATCTTTACCTTTTGTCCCAATTGATAGGTTTTTCCATAATGTTCGCCAATTATTTGATAATTATCCTCGTCCAACATATAGAAATCATCTGTCATTGAAGCCATACGCACCAAACCCTCGCACTTATTCTCATCTATCATAACGTAAATACCCCATTTGCTTACCCCACTGACTTCTCCGTCAAACACCTGTCCTTGTTTATCCATAAGAAATTCCGCCTGTTTGTACTTAACACTTTCGTGTTCCGCATCGGCAGCCAATTTTTCCATATCGGAACAATGCTTGCAACACTGTTCATAAAAATCTTTGTCGGCAGAAGGTTTTTTGTCTATAAGATAATCATATAAAAGTCTATGAACCATCAAATCGGGATAACGACGAATAGGCGAAGTAAAGTGTGTATAATAATCAAACGCCAAACCATAATGTCCGATATTGTCCGTTGAATAATAAGCCTTTGACATAGTACGCAAAGCAATATTGCTTATCAAAGTTTCTTGCGACAACCCTTTGACTTTATCGAACAAATCGTTGTAAGATGCCACCAATTTTTCTCGCGAAGAGTTGCTAATCTTATAACCTAATTTCTGAGCAAAAGTCTTAAACGTTTCCACTTTTTCTGGATTAGGTTCGTCATGAACACGATAAACAAAGGTTTTGGCAGGTTTCTTATCCACTTTGCCAATCGTTTGAGCAATAACTCTATTGGCAAGCAACATATATTCTTCTATCATCCAATGCGACTCATTATCCTCCACAAGATGCACGGCAATAGGTTTTTTGTTTTCATCCAAATCAAAACGAAACTCAGGCGAAGAAAAATTCAAAGCCCCACGCTTAAACCTATTATCCCTTAATATCTTTGCTATTTTCCAAAGCAAAACAATCTGAGTGGAATACTCCGAGGGTTGATAGGCAGTATTATATTCGCTTGCTTCTATTATTGCTTGTGCCTGCTCGTATGTAAAACGTTTATTGGAACGTATAACGCTTTTGTCTATCGTATAATCCACAACCTCCCCTTTCGGTGTAAATTCAAAGACGACACTGTACGTTAGCGAATCTTCATTTTCCCTCAATGAGCATACTTGATTGCAAAGTTTTTCGGGCAGCATTGGTATTGTCCTATCCACCAAATAAACACTGGTTGCACGTTTATAAGCCTCTTGGTCTATTGTACTTCCGATTTTTACATAATGCGAGACATCAGCAATATGAACCCCTATCAAATAGTTACCATTGTCCAATAGTTTGAAAGAAACTGCATCGTCAAAGTCCTTTGCGTCTTTGGGGTCTATGGTAAATGTTACCATATCGCGATAATCTTTTCTACCCTCCAAATCTTTCACTGTTACGGTGTCAGGTATTTTCTCCACCTCTTGTTCAACTTCTTTTGGAAAATCCACAGCCAAATCGTTTTCAAACAAAATGCTGACCATTTCCACATCATTATCGCCAGGCTTACCCAAAACTTTTACAATCTCACCCAACGGCTGATTTGACGAAGGTTTCCAATCCTTTATTTTTATTATTACTTTACTTCCGTCCTCAATATTCTTGTCAAAATCTTTAATTGTAACGACATACGGCAGTTCATTCTCGTTGCACTTTACTATCGCCATATCTTTTTTCTTGGTGATAATGCCTGCAAACTGAGTTCTCTTTCTTTCGATAATGCTTACTATCTGTCCTTCCTTTGGTCTGTTTCTTCGTTTTGGAAACACATAGACTTTAACTCTATCTCCGTTCAATGCCTGTGATGCATTTGAAGAACTAATTCTTATATCTTCTTGTCCCTCATCAGGTATAACAAAAACTTTACCACTCTTGGTAAAATCTACAACACCAGTTATATAATGTTTTTTTGACGTGTCTTTATTAGCATATTTCTCGTGCAGATGATATTGCGAACCTTTTTTGACAAGTAAGTTTTCCCTTGCCATATTGACAACAATCGCTTTTATAATATCTTTGACTTTTCTGTCCTTGATAGACAAAATACCATACACTTTCTTTATTGAAAAATCTTCCGACGGATTTTGAGCGAAAACACTCAGCACCTTTCTATCCAACCCAATAAATTTCTCTCTTTCACTCATTGTTTTTTAATTTTCAAAATGCAAAGATAATGTATTTATAAAAAGTTTTCGTAATTTCGCAGAAAATTTTTACAACCGCTATGACAGAGTATCAAGATAATAGTCGAAAGTACGAAGATTTAAGACTGAAACATTCCACATTCATATACGAAAACTACACCATTTCACAAGAAGCAGAGGGAATAAAAGTTCAATTCTTTTTCTCTTGCGATGAGCATCACTTCTCCCCTTATCAACTATTCTACAACAAGGATTTCATAAGCACAACATTTGACGAAAACAAACAAAAATTAATCGAAAACATCGCCTTTCATATTGGTCTTATCGAATTAATATCATATTGGAAAGCCTTTTGTTGTCCCAATATCCTGATTAAATGCGGTAGTTTGACAGAAAGCCAACAACGTTTTTGGAAGAAACTTTGGTTTAACGGCTTAGGAGAGTTTTTTTATCTCAATAATATAAAGGCAAACGCAGATACATTTGTAAAAATTCATAATGGGGATAACTCAAAATTAGTGTCCCACACTAATAAATTAGTGTTAAACATCAGTGAAATAGTGTCCCACACTAATTTCACCATTCCACGTCCTGTAAATTTGGAAACCAATGATGAATTTCTCGTACCCATCGGGGGCGGTAAGGATAGTGTTGTTACATTGGAATTGTTACGTGCCAAGTCAAAGAAAATAACACCTCTTGTTATCAATTCTCGTGGTGCAACCAAGGATTGCATAGAAAGAGGAGCGTTTTCTTCTGCTCAGACTTTGGAAATAAAACGCACGATAGACAAACACTTATTGGAGTTAAACGCTTTGGGTTATTTGAACGGCCACACGCCTTTTTCGGCTATGCTTGCCTTTTCTTGTTTGATGTGTTCGGCTATAACGAACAAGAAATATATTGCTTTAAGCAACGAAAATTCCGCCAACGAAGCCACCGACACATTATCGGGAGTAAATCACCAATACAGCAAAAGTCTTGAATTTGAAAACGATTTTAGGGAGTATTACAAACAAAATATCTGTCCCGATATAGAATATTTCTCGTTTTTACGTCCTATTTCCGAGTTAAAAATAGCACGTATTTTCTCTTGTTTGGATTATTTTGACGTGTTCAAATCTTGTAATGTCGGCTCAAAGCAAGATATTTGGTGTGGAAACTGTCCTAAATGCTTGTTTGCTTTCATAATCCTCTCTCCTTTTTTGAATATAGACCAATTAACCGAAATTTTCGGCAACAATCTGTTTGCCAACGATAAGTTAAAAAATTATTTTCAAGAACTTATTGGCGAAAAAGCCGTCAAACCGTTTGAATGCGTCGGCACAAAACAAGAAGTAAATATGGCGTTATGCGAACATATTCGCAAGTACGGAATAACACAAGACGAAACGCTTTTGCAATATTACACGACAACGGATTTATATGCGAAATATACGAAAGAAGACTTCAAAAAATTCTTAAATCAACCGCTTTCGCAAAACAATTTACCAGCAGACTTATTGGATTGTTTCGATAAATTTTATCCGCTTACGAAGAAAGCACTTTTAGCAAAGCACCTCGCCAATCAAAATATTGCTATTGTCGGTTTGGGTCGTGAAGGACTTTCGACTCTTAGACTTTTGAATAAATTAATTCCGCAGCAGTTTTATTTGTTTGATGCCGACAAAGACCGTTTTGCTCAAATCAGTGAAGACGTTAAAGGTCATAAAACTTTTTATCGCACAGAGGATTTAGCAACAATATCAGAGGAATGCTCCACCATAATCCTTACTCCCGGAATGGCTCCAAAGGATTATCCGCAATTGGATTTCAATAAACTGACAAACCAATGCGATTTGTTTTTGCGTTTATTCCACAACCAAACCATAGGTGTCAGCGGAACAAAAGGCAAATCCACTACATCGTCATTGGTATATCATATTCTCAAATCGCAAGACGCCAACACCCTCCTTGCTGGAAATATAGGCATACCATTCTTTGATATAATAGACAGTATCGATGCCGAGACGAAAATAGTTTTGGAACTTTCCTGTCATCAATTGCAGTTGGTTAAGGCCTCTTGTCATATATCTGTTTTATTAAATCTGTTTGAGGAACACTTGGATCATTACACTTCTTTCACAGACTATCAGAATGCGAAGTTAAACCTGCTTTTCAAAGCAGGTAAAGGCGATTATTTTATTTATAATAGCGATGATAAAATCCTTTCTCAACGTTTGAACTCTTCTTTAACGGAAAATTGCAAAGCTAATCAAATAAATCTTATCGGTTTTGGTTTGAATGATTACACTTTTGCTCACTCGCAATACCTTGTCGGCACGCATAACAAATATAATATCTTGGCGGCTATGAATGTTGCCAAAATTCTGAATATACCTGCAAGCACGGCGGAGGCTTCTATGCTTGACTTTAAGGGATTAAACCACCGTATGCAGTTTATTGGCGAAAAGAATGGCGTCAAATATTATGATGATTCCATTTCAACGATTCCGCAAGCCACATTGGCTGCCGTCAGGACATTGAAAAACGTTAGTATTTTAATACTTGGCGGTATGGACAGAGGTATCGATTATTCTCCTATCAAGGAACTTTTATCGGAAAAGAGCATAAAGCATATTGTCATTGTTGGAAAGGCAGGCAAACGTATGTACGACATTTTGAATAACGACAATCAAAGCAATATAACATACTTTGTTTCCAACGATTGGAATGATATTGCCACTTATTGCAAAGCCAATGCCGAGCCTGACACTTCTGTACTTCTTTCTCCTGCTGCCACGTCTTACGACCAATTCAAAAACTTTGAGCATCGTGGCGACACTTTCAAAGAATTGATATTCGGATAAACAAGACAAAGGAAAAATTTCAACGGTTGCATTTGAAATTTCCGTTTAACGATTATTTGATTTTAAACTGAATATATGATTTTTTCAAAACATATTTTCAGTTCATCAGTTATTATAACCAATAAACTGATATTAATAACTGTTTTTCTAATTATAAACAACAAATAAAAAGCCTGAGACATTAATGTCTCAGACTTTACTATAAACATTATGATTAATTAAATTTACTTGACCTCTTCGAAGTCGGTGTCGGTAGCGGTGTCGTTGCTTTGATTTGAGCCGCTCTGACCTGCGTTAGGGTTTGCACCTTGATTCATATCAGGGTTCGGATTGCCTTGCGCTCCTTGATTAGCTCCGCCTTGGTACATATTCTGAGAAACAGATTGTAAGATATTATTCAATTTCTCCGTTGCTTTGTCTATACCTGCCAAATCTCTTTTAGCGTGAGCATCTTTCAAATCTTTCAATGCACTCTCAACTTCGCCTTTCTTATCAGCCGGCACTTTATCTCCATTATCTTTTAAGAAACTCTCCGTTTGGAATATCATCGAATCGGCAGCGTTAATCTTGTCTTGTTCTTCTTTCAAACGCTGGTCTTCACTTGCGTGAGCCTCTGCATCTGCTTTCATTCTCTTGATTTCTTCCTCTGACAAGCCTGATGAAGCCTCTATTCTTATTGATTGTTGTTTGCCGGTGGCTTTATCCATTGCAGATACATTCAATATACCGTTGGCATCGATATCAAATGTAACTTCAATCTGAGGAACACCTCTTCTTGCAGGCGGTATATCGTCCAAATGGAAACGTCCTAAGGATTTGTTGTCAGCCGCACGCGTTCTCTCACCTTGTAAAACGTTAATCTCCACACTCGGTTGGTTGTCTTGCGCTGTTGAGAATACTTGCGATTTCTTGGTAGGTATAGTTGTGTTGGCATCGATAAGTTTGGTCATCACACCACCCAAAGTCTCAATACCCAATGACAATGGAGTAACATCCAATAGCAATACGTCCTTAACTTCTCCCGTCAAAACGCCACCTTGAATGGCTGCACCGATTGCAACAACTTCGTCAGGATTTACAGATTTGTTTGGTGCTTTGCCAAAGAAATCTTCAACCAATTTCTGTACGGCAGGAATACGTGAAGAACCTCCGACAAGTATTACTTCATTGATACGGCTCTTGTCTATATTGGCATCAGCCAATGCCTTTTGGCAAGGAACAAGACATGCTTTAATCAAATCGTCGCATAATTGCTCAAACTTACTTCTTGAAAGAGTGATATTCAAGTGTTGTGGTATATTGTCTATCGAAGTAATGTATGGCAGATTGATTTCTGTTGAAGTGGAAGATGATAATTCTATCTTAGCCTTTTCAGCAGCTTCTTTCAATCTCTGTAATGCCATAGGGTCTTTTCTTAAATCTACCGCAGGGTGATCTTTCATAAATTCCTCAGCCAAGAAATTGATAATCTTTCTATCAAAATCGTCTCCACCAAGGTGAGTATCTCCGTTTGTCGATTTAACTTCAAAAACTCCGTCGCCCAATTCCAAAATACTGATATCAAACGTACCTCCACCTAAGTCAAATACCGCTACAATACTATCTTCATTCTTCTTGTCCAAACCATAAGCCAATGCTGCTGCGGTAGGTTCATTGATAATTCTTCGTACATTCAATCCGGCAATTTCACCGGCTTCTTTTGTGGCTTTTCTTTGTGCATCGTTAAAATATGCAGGCACTGTGATAACTGCTTCATTAACACTTGTACCCAAGTAATCTTCTGCCGTTTTTTTCATTTTCTGCAAGATGATAGCGGAAATCTCTTGCGGAGTGTAGAATTTGCCGTTAATATCAACTCTTGGAGTATTATTGTCGCCGCGTACTACTTTGTAAGGTATATGAGCCAATTCATTTTGAATATTGTCAAAATTCATACCCATAAATCTCTTGATACTATATACTGTATTCTGTGGATTGGTTATAGCCTGTCTTTTTGCAGGGTCTCCAACTTTTCTTTCGCCGTCTTTAACAAAACCTACAACAGATGGTGTCGTCCTTCTACCCTCATTGTTGGTTATTACCACTGTTTCATTTCCTTCCATAACAGCCACACAGCTGTTCGTGGTTCCTAAATCTATTCCGATTATCTTTCCCATTGTATTTATTGTTTTTTTTAATTATTACTCTTTAACTATATTGTATTCTTTTTTCAAATACAAAGTGAAACTTTCAAACTATATGCCAACAATTCGCTTCTGACAAAATGACACAACAACTGTCAAAAATTTCTGAAAATGAAAAAATCGCTGCACAACTGTGCAACGACTTTTCTTTTGATTTATGTTATATATAGAAAAACTAACTGTTTTTCTTTCCTGTGATTGCTTCGGTTACATTGATAACATAATCGCCAAGTTTTTCAAGTTGAGAAACCATATTTATATAGAAAATACCGGTTTGATACGAATACTCGTTGTTTTTGATTGCTTCCGTGTGTTCAAATCGCAATTCATCACGCAGAGTATTTATGGATTGTTCGATACTATCGGCTTCATCGATTTTTACCAACGAATAATTTTCTTTCAAATTAGTATCCATCTGCGACAACGACTTACTAACGATGTCAAGCATCTTCTTGATATTTTCTGTTATATGCTCCGAAAATTCTATCTTCTGTTTGTTTTTGTTTTCGATAGACAACGAAAGCTGATAACACGAATCGCCTATACTTTCAAGGTTATCCACTATTCTAAGCATAGCCTCCACTTCTTTTGTACCACGTTTCGACAAGCCGTTTTCAGACACATTGGTCAGATAATGTGCTATCTCCACCTCCATTCTATCCGTTATTTCTTCGTATTTCTGTACCCGTTCGGCAGTTTTGGCTATCTGTTTCGCATCTGTTGTAGAGAATAAATCAGGAATAAATCCGAACATTCTGACAACACGTTTTGAAAAAACTTCTATCTCTTTCTTAGCAGGCTCCAAAGCAATTTCACCCGTAGGCATTATACCCTGACGAATATATTTCAAACGGAACTCCTCATCATCTTCTGCGTTAGGAACGATTTTGTAAAGGATTTTTATCATAGTTGGGATAAATCCTACAAGAAGCAAGGAATTGACAATATTAAAGAACGAGTGGAACAGAGACAAAGCAATTGGAATACTCATATTATGAACATACGGATCTTCCAAGCCTATCATCATCGTCAAACGACGAATCAACCAAACAACAGGATAAAACAAAATCAAAATCCATACAACTCCTGTTAAGTTGAATAACAAATGGGCTCTTGCTGCACGTTTGGCCGTACGGTTGGCAACCATTGCAGCGATGTTTGCCGTTATGGTCGTTCCGATATTTTCTCCCAAACACAAAGCACAAGCCATTTCAAAACTTATAAGTCCTTTGGCACACATAACCAAAGTAACCGCCATCATCGCAGAAGAAGACTGAATGCAGAATGTAACAACAGAGCCAATCAACACAAACAACAATATCGAGCCGTAACCATGTCCCGACAGACTTGCAATAGTTTCCATAAGCCCGGCATACTCCGGTTTTGTAAAATCGGGAAGCATGCTCTGCATCATAGCCAAACCATAGAAAATCAAAGAAAAACCTATAATGAAACTACCTTGCGCTTTGTATTTCTTTGACATTATCAAAGGAATTGCTATTGCTATCAACGGCAGACAAAAGTCTTTTATTGAGAAATTAATACCTATCAAAGAAATCAACCACGCCGTGAAAGTCGTTCCAATGTTAGCACCCATTATTATGGATATGGCACCCGCCAAAGATAACAAACCGGCATTAACAAAACTAACCGCAAACACAATTGTTGCGGCTGAGGCTTGAATAATCATTGTTATTCCAATACCGGTAAGTATTCCTTTGAAAGGATTTGAGGTCATTTTATTCAACAGACTCCTCAAACCATCTCCTGCTAATTTCTGTAAATTGTCGCTCATAATGGTCATTCCGTAAAGGAACAATCCCAAAGCTCCAAGGAAGTTTAATATCGTTAATATCATATTTTTCTGTGTTACATTAAATGTAAATACTATGTTGTTAATCCAAAATTATCAATTTGCAATTTTCATAAAAACAGTGTCTCGCATTACAAAAATAATCTCTCACATCAATAAAATAGTTTCATTATTCATTTCACTAATCACTGACAATAATTTCTTAAAGCAAATTGATAAATCATCATTCTTTACATCTATTTCAACAATTCAATTATCTTCAAAAAAATTGAATGTATATCATATTTCACAGATACACATTCAATCCTTGTTAATTCATTAACTTCTTTTCAATATCCTCAACATTCTTGCGATAGTTCTTGTTGGTTTGGCAAGAAGTTTCAACAGATTTACAAGCGTGCAGTACCGTAGCGTGATCTTTCTTACCGCATTTTGCTCCTATGGCAACAAGAGAAGATTTAGTCAGTTTCCTTGACAAATACATACTTATGTGTCTTGCAGCAACTATATCGCCCTTTCTTGAACGTGAAAGCATTTGGTCTATCGATATATTGAAATAATTGCAAACAACTTTCTGAATGTATTCTATACTTATTTCTCTTGTATTGGATTTAACGAATTTATCAACAATCTCACGAGCCAAATCTATTGTAATATCGCATTTGGAAAGTGTTGCATGAGCAACAATAGAAACCAACGCTCCTTCCAATTCACGAATAGATGTATCAACGCTGTAAGCCAAATACTCTATGACTTCATCAGGCATCGGAGCGCAACCGTCATTCTCTATTTTCTTTTTTATTATGTCCATTCGTGTTTGAACATCCGGCATCTGCAATTCGGCACTCAATCCCCATTTCAAACGAGAAAGAACTCTTTGCTCAAAATTCGTAATATCCGCAGGTGCTTTGTCCGATGTGATGATTACTTGCTTGCCTGCCGAATGTAACCAATTAAAAATTTGGAAGAATACCTCTTGCGTTCCTGACTTACCCTCCAAAAACTGAATATCATCTATAATAAGGACATCTATCATCATTTGATAGAATTGCAGAAAATCGCTTGTAGTGTGGTCCATTGAACTTTTGACATATTGTCTTAAAAACTGGTCTGCCCCAATGTACAAAACGGTTTTCTCGGGGTGCAAACGCTTAGTCTCTATTCCTATTGCGTGAGCCAAATGTGTCTTGCCGTATCCCACAGGAGAATAAATCAAAAAGGGATTAAACGCTGTTTTACCCGGATTTTGTGCAACCGCATAGCCTGCACTACGAGCAAATCTATTGCAAGAACCCTCGACAAAATTATCAAAATTGTATTCATCTTTCAATTGGGAATCAACTTTTATTCTATTGATACCCGGAATAACGAAAGGATTAGGCAATTGTTTAATATCCGTTCCCTCCAATACCACGGGAGCATTCTGAGGACGGTTTTCAATAGAAGGATGATTGACACTTGTCATCATCATTGAGTTGTTCTCCGTTACCTTGGTTACATATCTTACTTTTGTCTGTGGAGAAACAACTTTTCTTATTATGCTTATCAAAGTATCTATATAATGAGCTTCGATGTATTCATAGTAAAAATTAGAAGGTACGTTCAAATACAAGAAATCATCTTCATATTTTACAGCACTTACAGAAGAAAACCACATTTGGTATTCATCCTTAGTTATAACATCTCTTAAAATAGAAAGACATTCTTCCCATATTTTTTTCAATTGTAATGTATCAAACTGCATAAGTCAGCGAATTTTTTCAGGTAGCAAAATTATAAATTTTAGTAATACATTTTTTTTTATTTTTTTGTACACGTTTCAATTTTTTTTCGTATATGAGACTTTCCAAGACCAAAAATTAAAAAGAAGTTGCATCACCTTAATAAAAAATATCACTTCAATCTGATTTCCCACACATTACATATTTCAATATGAGAATTAAATAATATTTCGCTTCATTTATGAATATTTTTTGGAATAAAAAATTTTTTTGCAACTTTTTTTCGTTTGTCGCAATCACATTGCAATTTATCTACAATACTGAAACTATCAACTTATTACAATCCGATTACAATGGTTTTTTAACAAAAAACAGCCGTTTTTATTAAAAAATCTTTTCAACAATAAAAAGTTGAAAAAATTTACGCCTCAAAAAATTTTTCACAATTTTATCAACATCGATGTATACAAAAAATTATTTTTCTCTCTCCGTTTGCAAAAATACAAAATAAATTCCATTCGACAATTTCAAATAAAAACGTTTTATTTTCACACCTTGCTCAACATTATTGTTTGAAAATTTCCATACATATATATAATGAAAAACGCCCTTAACGAAAATCGTTCATTAAGGGCATTTATTTATTGTTTTTCAGTTTTAACAAAATCCAATCGTTCAAACGCAAAAACACTTCGTTGGAAAATCACTTAATCTTCTCTTCTGCCGAAAATTCTTAGCAAATACAAGAAAATATTGATAAAATCCAAGTACAAAGTCAATGCTCCCAACAAAGCAAACTTTTGAACCTGTTCGCTTGCGTCAGGTGCTTGCAAAAGCATATTTTTAATCTTTTGAGAATCCCAAGCCGTCAAGCCCACAAATACCAAAACGCCGATATAACTTACAATCAAATCAAAGCCGCTGCTTTTCAAAAATATGACATTTACCAAAGTCGCAATGATTATTCCAATCAACGCCATAATACATATTCTTCCAATCGAACTCAAATCCGTTTTGGTTACATAGCCATAGAAAGCCATAACTGCAAATGTCGATGCCGTTATGAAAAATACGTTTGCTATGGAAGACATTGTATAAGCCAAAAATATAAACGACATAGTTACTCCGTTAAGTATGGAATAGGCTATAAACAATAGTGTGGCGTTCCTAAGCGATAGTCTGTTTATGGCTGCACTCAGTCCCCAAACCAATGCAAGTTCTGCAATAGCTACAAACAAGAATGCAGATTTATTCATAACAAGCCACTGCAAAATACTCGGCGATGAAGCCACGCCAAAAGCAGTAAATCCCGTAATCACCAATGCCAACGTCATCCAAAGATATACTTTTCGCATCAAAATAGGGAATGCTCCGCTAATGCTCATATCTCTGTTTTGAGAATATTCTCTTTGTTTTATCTGTTCAAAGTCCATAAATTTTATTTGTTTTTATGTTATACCATTTATTTTACAAGAATTAAGATTAAAAGGCTATCAAAAGAAAACTTAAATATCACCAATCACAAAATTAATCACTCACACTATTTTTTTAATTATTGAGATTATTTTTCCAACCAGTGAAATTAAGTTTTTCTATAACCACGCCTCTTTTCTATTGCTCAACTCCATTCAAAAATACTTTATCCACTTTGTTTTCTCCATAATAGTAAGGAATGTATTCTATCGTAGGAATTTCTTTTGTGATATAGAAGTTCGCTTTTTTGCCTCTGCAAATACTTCCGCAACTATCGACAACGTCCATTGCATAGGCTGAGTTTATCGTCGTGGCGTTTATAGCCTCCTGAGGAGTGAGTTTGTAATTAACACAAGCGAAAGTCAAAATCAATTGCATATTACCGCTTGGAGAAGAACCCGGATTAAAATCACTTGCCATAGCCACCGGCAAACCATACTCCATCATCGCTCTTGCAGGAGCATACGGCATATTCAAGAAAAAGGCTGCACCCGGAAGGATTGTAGGCATGGTTTGAGAGGCTTTCAATACTTCCATTTCCTCTTCACCCGTGTGTTCGATATGATCCACACTCAAAGCATTGTATTTAACACCCACTTGAATACCACCACTTTTTGCCAATTCGTTTGCATGAATCTTCGGTTTCAAACCATGTTTAACACCCTCAAACAACATTCTGTCGGTTTCTTCCACCGTAAAAAATCCTCTATCACAGAATACGTCAATAAAATCCGCCAATCCCTCATCTGCAACTCTTGGTATCATTTCGTTGATAACCAAATCCACAAACTCCGATTGTCTTCCCCTGTATTCCATAGGAACGCCATGCGCTCCCAAAAAGTTAGCCTTGATTGTGGCGGGAGAATTTTCTTTGATTTTACGAATGACCCGAAGCATTTTCAGTTCGGCTTCTGTGGTAAATCCATAGCCCGATTTGATTTCTATTGCTCCCGTGCCATGCTTTATCATAGAATCGATACGCTGCATTGCATCTTCGTAAAGTTTCTGCTCATCTGTTTGCTGCAAACGTATTGCCGAATTAACAATACCACCTCCCCTTTGAGCGATTTGTTCGTATGAAAGGCCTTTTATCTTATCTATATATTCTATCTCTCTACTGCCTGCATAAACCAAATGTGTGTGCGAATCGCAGAATGTCGGCAAAACATATCTGTTATGTGCGTTATAAACTTTGTCGGCATTAGTGTCTTTCAAATCACACATCTTGCCAAAATCCTTAATAAGACCGTTTTCAACTATAATATAAGCGTTTTCGATACAAGGCAACTCTGCCATAGCACTACCGCAAACTGCCATTTTTTTATTGTCTTCAACTTGGTAAAGACCTTTTATATTCTTGATTAAAGTTCTCATATATTTTTCTTTTGATTATTTTTATTTAATCCAACTCGATTTTCTCTCTTTTATTAGGTATAAAGATGTTTTTGAAGCCCTGCTCTTTTAAGTGTTTGGCAAATTTCATCTGAGTTTGCTCTTCGCCATGTACAAGTATCAATCGTTTCAATTTACTCTTATCTTGACAAGAAATAAATCTCGTCATTTCTTGGTAATCCCCGTGAGCCGAATAAGATTCCAATTTCATAACATCGGCACGAACGGTATGCTTTACTCCGAATATGGAAACTTCTTTGTCGCCTCTGAGTATTCTATATCCCAAAGTGGAAGGAGTACAATAACCAACGCCAAGAATAGTTGTTGAAGGCTTTTCTATATTGTTTGCAATATGATGCTTTACACGACCTGCCTCCATCATACCGCTTGAAGATATGATTATACAAGGATATAATGAATAATTCAATTGTTTGCTTTCTTCGGCAGATTGAACAAAATGAAGTTTATCAAAACCAAACGGATCGGGATCGACTTTCATAAACTCTTGAAGTTTATCATTGAAATCCTCTTGATGAAGTTTGAATATATTGGTTGCGTTTAGGCTCAATGGAGAATCGACATATACTTCTACCGGCGGCAATTGACCTGTCTCCCAAAGATAATTCAATGCGAAAATAATATCTTGGGCTCTACCGACAGCAAATGAAGGTATGATTAATTTACCACGTTTTTTCAAACAAGTCTTTTTAACAACCTCCAACAATTCCTTATCACTTTCCATCAAAGGTTCATGTGTGCGGTCGCCGTATGTGGATTCCATGATAAGGTAATCACATTGCGGAAAATTTTGCGGCTCTTTCAAAATTCTTCCGCCAAAACGACCTATATCGCCTGTAAATGCTATTCGAGTGATTTTATCATCTTCAAAAACCTTTATATTGCAAGTAGCACTGCCAAGTATATGTCCGTTGTCGGTAAACATTATCGAAAAATCGTTAAAACGCACCTCTATATTATAAGGTATGGAAATAAAATAACGCATTGCTGCTCGTGCATCTTCGGCGGTATATAAAGGCTCTACGGTTGATAAGCCTTGTGCAATTCGTTTTTTATTGAATGTTATTGTATCTTGCTCTTGAATCTTGCCTGCATCCACCAAAAGGATTGCACACAAATCTCTTGTTGCAGGAGTACAAACAATTGTCCCCTTAAAACCGTTTTTTACTATATATGGAATCAAACCGCAATGGTCAATATGTGCGTGAGACAAAATAAGATAATCTATTTCGGCAGGATTAAATCCTAAATTTCTATTATCGGAATCTGTTTCCAAGCCTTTACCTTGATACATACCACAATCCAAAAGTACTTTGGTTCCTTTATTGGTCGTTAGCAAATGCTTACTGCCGGTAACTTCCTTCGTTGCTCCTAAAAATTGAATATTCATATCAGCGTGTGTTTTTAATATTTTTTACAAAAGTAATATTTTATTCTAATATAATAACTCATTATTATCAAAAAATATTGTAATTTCGCAACTCTGATAAGAAATAAAGAAGAAAAGACAATTTTGATAAAAAGAAATCTAAAAATGAAAAAACTTGGTAAAGTTGTCGGCACTGTTTTGTTATTTTCCGTGTGTATAATCTTTGCATCTTGTAACAAAACAAAAGACACTAAAACGGATATTACTCAACTCAACTCCATAAACCTTATGAAAAATATGGCAGCAGCGTCAATCAACATAAAGGACTCTATCAATAACATAAGAGGTAAAGTTGTCTATGCTCAAAACATTGTAAAAGACGATGACAATATTAATTTAACCCCCGCAACAAGGTTTATCACCAATGATTTAAGCAATTTCGCAAAACGTATTAAACGTATCGAAAATATGGATAGAACAGACACCAATTATTATTTTCATACCATCAAAAGCGTGTATGAATTCGACGACATAATCAGTGTATTGTTTGAAAAAAAGTCTCATATCAGCGGAACGAAAGATACTTTAAGAGAAATTCTTTGCTATAACTACGACAAAGAAACAGAGAAACCTTACTCTTTCAACGATATTTTCAATGTAAATTCAAATAACATTCAACAATTCAATAAAATCTTTTCAACCGACCTATCTTTGCAAGACTTGACAAACATTGTCTTCAATTTCGAGAAAGATATGGTTTGGCTGACAACACAAAACGGCAAAGAGATAAAACGCTACAACGCCGAATTGACTAAGGTTAAGAAATTTTTGATTAATGGCTAAGAAAAGGAAAAATAAATTGACTAAAAGAGCTTTAATTATATCTGCGATATTGATAATCTTATCCGTTGTCTGTGCTGTTACCTACGTTTACGGATTTGATTACTACAAAAAATATTATGCTTGCCCGCAATTGGCAGTTGATACTGCACAATACCCTGTAATGGGCATAGACGTATCTGCACACCAAGGCAAGATAGATTGGAAAATCGTTGCCCAAGGCAATGTATCCTTTGCTTTTATGAAAGCAACCGAAGGAGCGGACTTCGTTGATAAAAAACTCCAAAACAATATGGAAGAAGCGAAAAAGCAAAACGTTATCGTTGGTGCTTATCATTTCTTCCGCTTTAACAAAGACGGTAAAGTCCAAGCGAGAAACTACATCAAAAACGTCAAACTCTCCGATAACGATTTGCCTCCCGTGGTGGATTTCGAGGCTTCCTATGGCAACCGTTTAAGAAACTACGACAAAAAATATGTTCAGAACCAATTGCTCAAATGTCTTCGAGAACTTAAAAAACATTACGGCTGCAACCCTATCATTTACACCAACGTCGAAACATATAACAAATATATCAGCGGCAATTTCGATGAATATCCTTTATGGATTTGCAAACTTTGCAACGAACCGACCAAAGACTTTAAGTGGAAATTTTGGCAATACACCCACAAAGGCTCCGTTGCAGGCATCAAAGGTTATGTGGATATGAATCTTTACAATGGTTCTTATTCGGAATTTGTGAATTTCATCTATACCGCTCACGGCAAAAACAAACAAAATGAAAAACAACAAAACCGTCCTACTAATAGACGCCACCCACAGCGTTCTGCCGACAAAACTTGAAAAACAAGGCTATCAAATAGATTTCTTTCCTCAATATACTTATGAGGACGTTAAACAAAACATTCATAAGTATGATTGCATCGTTGTCAGAAGCAAAGTCAAAATCGACAAGGCTATTATCGACAATGCCGTCAGACTTAAATGTATCGCAAGAAGCGGTGCAGGTATGGACGCTATTGATGTCGATTACGCAAATAGCAAAAACATCAAATGCTTAAACTCCCCCGAAGGCAACCGCGATGCTGTCGGCGAACATACGTTGGGGCTGTTGCTTTCGCTGTTCAATAAGATAAATTTTGCGGACAGAGATGTTCGTCAAGGTTTGTGGCAAAGAGAAGAAAACCGAGGTCTTGAAATCAAAGGCAAGACCGTCGGCATTATCGGTTACGGCAATATGGGACACGCCTTTGCACAAAGGCTTTCGGGCTTTGAATGTAAGGTTATAGCATACGACAAATACAAAACTTCCTATTCGGATAAATTCGCTACGCAATGTTCTTTGGAGGAATTGTTCAGCCAAACGGATATACTTTCGCTGCACGTTCCATTGACCGGCGAAACAAACAATATGATAAACGCCGATTTTATCGGTAAATTCTCACATCCTTTTTATCTTTTGAACACTTCCCGCGGCAAGGTGGTAAGTCTTCACGATTTGGTGAGGGCAATGCAGGAAAAGAAAATACTCGGCTGCGGTTTGGACGTGTTGGAAATAGAGAATTTCAACCAACAAATAAATATCACCCCTTCACAAAAACAAGATATGGAGCAATTATATAATATGAAGAACACCGTCCTAACTCCTCACGTGGCAGGTTGGACTGTTGAATCTTATTACAAACTCGCCTCCTTTTTAGCCGATAAAATCATTGAAGTCTTGGGTGCGAGCCGGTGCGAACCGCACTTGTAATTAACGGTGCGAGCCGCACTTGCAAATAACGCAGATGCGATTATATCATATCGGCGAAGTCGCTGCCATCGGAAAGAGCTGTGTGTTCCAATATGTCGATGGGGATTAACTCTATCGGCAAGTCCGCCATAATTTTATTTGTCTGACAATCTTTTGATTAATTTATCAAATTATTATAAACCTATTCTTTCAATCTTTTTATTTCGGCTTCAATCGAAGCTATGACATCTTTATTTGCTATTTCACCCTTTAAGCTTAATACGATAAATACTTCGCCGCCATATTTTTCTTTGAATGATTCAAAGCTATTTTTCATTCGTTCCGTTAAAGAATAGCTACCGAAATTTGAATTGGCTGTTATAGGTTTTATTTGTATGCCTATGGCTTTATCCTTAATTTTTGCTATATAATCAATATCGCCTGCGTGATCTAATTCGGGATCGCTCTGCTCAAAATTTATATTGGGAAAGATTTTAGATAGTCCGTCATTTATTACAGACTTCTCGCGTACATAACCGTCATAAGTTCGGTTTATGGTAAGGTTGTAGATATATTCAATGCAATCTTGTAGGGTTAGTTATCTAAAAGCCGTTTCCCATTCAGGTATAACTATTTCTGTAATTTTGGCATACAACCGTTCTCCTAATTCGTTCAAAGTCTCCTTAGTTATTTTTGTCGGGTTTTTACAATCAGTCTTGGCATTGTCAAAATACCACGATTGCCATTGCTCGAAAGAATCAGGCTGACACTCACGTATAAGAGCCATAACCGCACCGACTTTGTTAGGACGAGATAACTGATATGTTTGGCAAGCATAATTCAATACTCGTTCCTTCTTCCCGAAATCCTTAGAATATCTATCCATAATTATGATACGTTTATAAGTTTTTCAAATTTACTTTTATACTTAAAATCAAAAGAATAGTCCAAATCAGCTAAGCCGTTTTTTAGCAAATGAGCATTGATAAATGTTTTGTTTTCTAAGTACAGATAACAAAGCGGTGTGTCTTTATCGTCAAATTTTATGGTATCGTAACGCAAAAAGACCTTATGCCCTTTGGTTTTCTGTGCAAGGAATTTTGTTGCATTACCATTTACAGAGGTTTTTTCTTTTATCCCAAGAAGCCTTATTGTAAGCCCATTATTCAAAACCATTGTATTAGGCGAAAGTATTTCTTTTACCGAAAAATATTCTTCTCTGTTTTTACTATCTTTATCTATTCGAGAACCAAATTGAAATTTTTTTATATCAATTTTATTATTCATCTTATGCGGGTCTTTGAATAAATATGGCAAAGCATTGATTTTGTCATTTACGTTGAAAGATGTATTGTCGTTTTGGTATTGGAATGTTGCATCATTCAATAACGATAAAGTTGCGACTTTCTGCTCATAAAACTTTCTAAATTCGGGATTTATTTCGTAGCCGATAGAGTTTCTGTTTAGATTTCGAGCGGCTAAGGCGGTAGTACCGCTGCCCATAAATGGGTCAAATACAGTCTCGCCTGCAAAAGAGAACAGGTTCATCCGACATTTCGAGTGATTGTGTCTAAAACGGAGAAAACTGCCGAACAAATTGTATATTTGAATAACCACAAACAAATGT
>OMYR01000044.1 GCA_900315335.1 uncultured Bacteroidales bacterium | reverse complement strand
GTTGGGGAAGTCGCATAGTGGCAATTGCAACAGACTGTAAATCTGTCCTCTTCGGAGTTCGGTGGTTCGAGTCCACCCTTCCCCACGCAAAGTCAAAAGGTATTTTCATTTACATTTATTTATAAATATCTTTAAGACTAAAAGCCATGCGGGAATAGCTCATTTGGTAGAGCGATAGCCTTCCAAGCTATAGGTGGCGGGTTCGAGCCCCGTTTCCCGCTCAAAAAGTTGAGCTGTCAGATGCTTTGAAAGAGGAGGAGTTTTTGTGAGGCTCGTCCTTATTGTTGTAAGTGTGAAGTGTATGCCGTTGTAGCTCAGTGGTAGAGCACTTCCTTGGTAAGGAAGAGGTCTCGAGTTCAATCCTCGACAACGGCTCTGATTTATAGATTTGTAATTAATAACAATTAAATAGAATAAAATTATGGCAAAAGAGAAATTTGAGCGTACCAAACCACATGTTAATATAGGTACAATCGGTCACGTTGACCACGGTAAGACTACTTTGACTGCTGCTATTACAAAAGTTTTGGCAGAAAAGGGTTTGTCTGAGGTTAAATCATTTGATTCTATTGACTCTGCTCCTGAGGAAAAAGAAAGAGGTATTACTATTAATACTGCACACGTAGAGTATCAAACAGAGAATCGTCACTATGCACACGTTGACTGTCCTGGTCACGCTGACTATGTAAAGAACATGGTTACTGGTGCTGCTCAGATGGATGGTGCTATTTTGGTTGTTGCTTCAACTGATGGTCCTATGCCTCAAACTCGTGAGCACATATTGTTGGCTCGTCAGGTAGGCGTTCCTCGTATGGTTGTTTTCATGAATAAAGTTGACTTGGTTGATGACCCTGAGTTGTTGGATCTTGTTGAAATGGATATCAGAGATTTGTTGTCATTCTATGAATTTGATGGCGATAATACTCCTATCATTAGAGGTTCTGCTTTGGGTGCATTGAATGGTGAGCCACAATGGGTAGAGAAAGTCTTGGAGTTGATGAAGGCTGTTGATGAGTGGATTCCACTTCCAGTCAGAGATGTTGAGAAAGATTTCTTGATGCCTGTTGAAGATGTATTCTCTATTACAGGTCGTGGTACGGTTGCTACTGGTAAGATTGAAACGGGTGTTATCAAAGTTGGTGATCCTGTTGATATTATCGGTATGGGAGCTGAAAAACTTAAATCAACTGTTACAGGAGTTGAGATGTTCCGTAAACTTCTTGATGAAGGTGAAGCTGGTGATAACGTAGGTTTGTTGTTGCGTGGTATAGATAAGGATGAAATTCGTAGAGGTATGGTTATCGCTAAACCTGGTACAATTACTCCTCATAAGAAATTTCAAGCTGAGGTTTATATCTTGAAGAAAGAGGAAGGTGGCCGTCATACTCCATTCCAGAACAGATATCGTCCTCAATTCTATTTCAGAACTACTGACGTTACAGGAGAAATTACTCTTCCAGAAGGACGTGAGTTGGTAATGCCTGGTGATAACTTGACAATTACAGTAGATTTGCTTTCTGAAATCGCATTGAACCTTAACTTACGTTTCGCTATCCGTGAAGGTGGTAGAACAGTTGGTGCAGGTCAGGTAACAAAGATTTTGGACTAATAAGATAATAAAATAAGAGCAAGTACGTTATATGCTTGCTCTTACACAGGGGCATGGTCTAATGGTAGAATAGCGGTCTCCAAAACCGTTGGTGGGAGTTCGATTCTCTCTGCCCCTGCTTTAATAAAATACGAAAAACACTATATAGATATGGCTAACAGAATTGTAGGTTATGTGAAGAGTTGTTATGATGAGATGAAGAAAGTTTCATGGCCAACTATGGATGAATTGATGAATTCAACTGTGGTTGTTTTTGTCGCATCATTGATTATAGCACTGATAGTATTCGTAATGGATATTGCCTTTGGAGTTCATCCAACAATGTTTTGGAAGGGTCTGTTAGGTTATATTTATCAATTAATCGCATAAAAGAAAATTAGATTTTTCTTTTTATATCTTGCTTCCCAAAAGTTCGTCAGAATATTGAGATATAAAAGGAGAATAGGTATGTTTTTATAAATCTCAATAATACTATTTAACCTTATGAGTGAACAAACGAAGAAGTGGTATGTCTTGAAGGCTATTGCCGGAAAAGAACGTAAAGCAAAAGAATATATTGATAATGAAATAGCTCGAAGAGGTTTGGGCAATTTCGTTAGCAATGTTTTGATACCAGTTGAGAGAGTTTATTCAGTACGTAATGGTAAGAAGACCAGTAAGGAAAGAACATTGTTTCCAGGTTATCTTTTTGTAGAGGCTAAGTTGGAGGGAGAAGTCGCTCATGTGATAAAAAATATCCCTAATGTACTTGACTTTATAACAGAGAAGAGTGGAAAACCTATTCCGATGACAGATGGTGAAGTTAAGAGAATTCTTAAAACTGTTGATGACAGTATTGATTCTGTTGAAGCATCAGAACAGACATATATTGTCGGAGAGACTATCAGAATTATAGATGGACCTTTCAAGAATTTCGATGGAGTTATTGAAGAAGTCAATAATGAAAAACAGAAAATGAAAGTTATAGTTAAAATTTTTGGTAGAAAGACTCCTGTCGAATTGTCCAATTATCAAGTTGAGAAACAATAAAAACATTTATAATAAACATTTAATAGCATTTTAAAAAGATGGCAAAAGAAGTTGCAGGATTAATTAAATTGCAAATCAAAGGAGGCGCTGCAAATCCAGCACCACCAGTGGGACCTGCTTTGGGTGCCAAAGGTGTGAATATAATGGAATTTTGCAAGCAGTTCAATGCCAGAACACAGAAGCAAGCAGGTAAGATTTTGCCTGTTATAATTAATGTGTATACTGACAAGAGCTTTGATTTTGTTGTTAAGACACCTCCTGTAGTTGTACAGATTTTGGAGGCTACGAAAGCAAAAGGTGGTTCGGGAGAGCCTAACCGTAAAAAGGTTGCTTCTTTAACCCAAGATCAAGTTAAAGAAATCGCTGAGGCTAAAATGGTGGATCTAAATTGTTTCACTCTTGAAAGCGCTATGCGTATGGTAGCAGGTACAGCTCGCAGCATGGGTATCACAGTTAAGTAACATTAAAAATAGAAAATTGCAAAAATGGCAAAACAATCGAAAAAAACAGTAGAGGCCTTAAAAAAGTATGATTCTTCTAAGGAGTATACATTGGAGCAAGCCGTTAAAATTGTAAAGGATATAACTTTTACTAAGTTTGATGCTTCTTTTGATGTTGATATACGCCTTGGTGTTGATCCTCGAAAATCAAACCAAATGGTAAGGGGTACAGTTACTCTTCCTCATGGCACAGGTAAGACCAAAAAAGTGCTTGTATTATGTACAGAGGACAAAGAAGAAGAAGCTAAGGCTGCCGGAGCTGATTATGTTGGGTTAGATGAATACATCACCAAAATTAAAGGCGGTTGGACGGATGTCGATGTAATAGTTACTATGCCAAGTGTAATGCCAAAAATAGGTGCGTTAGGTAGAATATTAGGCCCTCGTGGTTTGATGCCTAACCCTAAAACCGGCACAGTTACAATGGATATAGCAAAGGCAGTCCAAGAAGTAAAAGCCGGCAAAATAGATTTCAAAGTTGATAAATTTGGTATTGTTCATACAAGTGTGGCAAGAATGTCATTTTCTGAGGACAAAATCATAGATAATGCAATGGAAGTTATTAGAATGATTTTGAAATTGAAACCGACAAGTGCCAAAGGAACTTATGTGAAGAGTGTCAGCGTTTCATCAACGATGAGTCCTGGTGTAAAGGTAGATGCAAAATCTATTAGTAAATAATCTTTATACATGATTTGAAATGAGAAAAGAAGAAAGAGGTAAACTAATAGAAAGTATTGGTGAAAACATCAAAGAATATCCTTATTTATATGTTGTAGATCTTGAAGGCTTGAATGCTAAGGATACAGCTAATTTGAGGAGAATGTGTTTCAAGAGGGAAATCAAACTATTGGTAGTTAAAAATGCATTTTTGAAAAAAGCTATCGAAAGTTTGGATATGGATTATTCAGTAATGATTCCAACTTTCAAGGGACAGACTTCGTTGATGTTATCAAAAGTTAATAATGCTCCCGCTAAATTAATAAAAGAGTTCAGGAATCAAAAGGATAAAAAGGAAAAACCTTTGTTGAAATCTGCTTATGTAGAGGAAGAATTCTATATTGGCGAAGAGCATTTGAATGAACTTGTTGCTATTAAGTCTAAGAACGAATTGATTGCAGATGTTATCTCTGCATTGTTATCTCCTGTTAGAAATATCGTCAGCGGTTTAACAAACGAAGAAAGACAAGATAAACAACAAGAAACTGCAAGCGCAGAATAATAAAAATAGTTAGAAACAATTAAAAATAAGAAAATAAAATGGCAGATCTAAAAGCATTAGCAGAACAATTAGTTAGCTTAACAGTTAAAGAAGCTAAGGAACTTGGCGACATATTAAAAGAAGAATATGGCATCGAGCCAGCAGTTGCTACAGTTGCAGTTGCAGCTACAGCAGAAGGCGGTGCTGCTGCAGAAGAAAAAACATCATTTGATGTAATATTGGTAGAGGCAGGTGCTTCTAAATTGAATGTTGTAAAACATGTTAAAGATCTTTGTAGCCTTGGTTTGAAAGAAGCTAAAGAATTAGTTGACGCTGCTCCAAAAGCATTGAAAGAAGGTGTAACAAAAGAAGAGGCAGAATCATTAAAGGCTGCATTAGAAGAAGCTGGTGCAAAGGTTGAAATTAAATAAGACATTTCACCGCAATCAATAATTGATATTGGGAACAGTTGTACCCCTTACAAAAGGGGTATCTGTTCCTTGTTTTACGTTTGTTGGAGGTAAATCCTCGCAGTAGAAATAGTGTTTTAACCTTTAATTTTTTTAACCTTGGCAAATAATAATTCAAATATAGTCAATTTCGCGACTGTAAAGAAATTTGAATATCCTGACTTTTTGGATATTCAGTTGAAATCGTTTCGTGAATTTTTCCAATTAGAGACAGATACGGAAAATCGTAAGAATGAAGGTTTGTATAAAGTTTTTTCTGAGAATTTTCCAATCAGTGATGCAAGAAATAATTTCGTTTTGGAATTTATTGATTATTTCGTTGATGCACCACGTTACTCTATTGAGGAATGTATAGAAAGAGGTCTTACGTTTTCAGTTCCGTTGAAAGCAAAATTGAAACTTTATTGTACGGACGAAGAACACGAAGACTTCAAAACAATTATTCAGGACGTCTATTTGGGAATGATACCATATATGACCCCTAAGGGTACGTTTGTTATTAATGGAGCAGAGAGAGTTGTGGTGTCTCAGTTACACCGTTCGCCGGGAGTTTTCTTCGGAACCTCTACTCACAATAATGGTATGCAGTTGTATTCCGCAAGAATTATTCCTTTTAAGGGTTCTTGGATGGAATTTACCACTGACATTAATAACGTAATGTATGCTTATATAGACAGAAAGAAAAAATTGCCTATCACGACATTGCTTCGTGCTATCGGATATGAACAAGATAAAGATATTTTGGAGATATTCGATTTGGCAGAGGAGGTAAAGGCATCAAAAGGCAATTTGAAAAAATATATAGGCAAGAAATTAGCAGCGAGAGTTGTTAGAGCTTGGGTAGAAGATTTTGTTGATGAAGATATAGGAGAGGTCGTTTCTATTGAGAGGACAGAGACAATAGTAGAAAGAGAAAAAATTCTTGAAGCAGATGATATTGATAAAATATTAGATGCTGGAATAAGTTCTATACTTGTACATAAAGAAGACTCAACTTCTGCAGATTATTCTATTATATTCAATACTTTGCAGAAAGATACAGCGAATAATGCCAAGGAAGCTGTTGAGTATATTTATAGACAATTACGTTCGGCAGAGCCACCTGATGAGCAGACTGCAAGGGACGTTATTGACAAATTGTTTTTCTCGGATAAACGTTATGATTTGGGCGATGTTGGTAGATACAAAATAAATAAAAAATTGGATTTACACGTTGATCCGAATATTAAGGTTTTAACCAAAGAAGATATTATTTCAATCATCAAACACTTAATAGAGTTGATAAATTCTAAGACAGAGGTTGATGATATAGACCACTTGTCAAATCGTAGAATACGTACCGTAGGGGAACAGTTACATTCCCAATTCGGAGTTGGATTATCTCGTATGGCAAGGACTATTAGAGAAAGAATGAATGTTAGGGATAATGAAGTATTTTCTCCAACGGATTTGGTAAATGCTAAGACATTGTCTTCTGTTATTAATTCGTTCTTTGGAACAAACCAATTGTCCCAGTTTATGGATCAAACGAATCCACTTGCAGAACTTACGCACAAAAGACGTATTTCGGCTTTAGGTCCTGGTGGTTTGTCAAGAGAGCGTGCGGGTTTTGAAGTTCGTGACGTCCATTACACACACTACGGTCGTCTTTGCACTATCGAAACTCCCGAAGGTCCTAATATTGGTTTGATTTCGTCTTTAAGTGTATTTGCTAAGATTAATACACTTGGATTTATTGAAACTCCTTATTATGCAGTTAAGAATGGTGTTGTTCAGTACAATGCAGCCCCTGTATATTTGACAGCGGAGGAAGAGGAAAATAAGATTGTTGCACAAGCCGTAACAAAAGTTGATGCCAATGGCACTATTTTAGACAAGCGTGTTAAAGCAAGAAAACAAGCTGACTTCCCTATCGTAACTCCTGAGGACGTAGATTTGTTAGATGTTGCACCTAATCAAATAGCATCTATTGCTGCCTCTTTGATTCCGTTCTTGGAACACGATGATGCTAACCGTGCGTTGATGGGCTCTAACATGATGCGTCAGGCTGTTCCATTGTTGAATCCTCAAATTCCTATTGTTGGAACGGGTATCGAACCATACGTTGCGATGGATTCTCGTAATTTAATTACGGCAGAGGAAGATGGTATCGTTGATTTTGTTGATGCTCGTCAAATTGCAGTTATTTATGATAGAGATGAGAACGAAAGATTGGTTTCGTTTGATGACGATAGAAAGGTTTATAGTTTAGTTAAATTCAGAAAGACTAATGATTCTACGGTAGTAAATCTTCGTCCTATTGTTAAAAAAGGTGATAAGGTAACAAAAGGACAAATCCTTTGTGAAGGTTATGCAACCAACAATGGAGTTCTTTCATTGGGTCGTAACTTACAAGTTGCATTCATGCCTTGGAAGGGTTACAACTATGAGGATGCTATCGTAATATCCGAAAAAGTCGTAAAAGAAGATTGGTATACTTCTGTTCATATTGACGAGTTTATTACGGAAGTTCGTGAGACTAAGCGTGGTTTGGAAGAATTGACAAAAGATATTCCAAATGTAAGTTTAGAGGCAACTAAGGATTTGGATGACAATGGTATGATTCGTATAGGCGCAGTTGTCAAAGAGGGAGATATTCTTGTAGGAAAGATTACACCTAAGGGCGAGAGCGATCCTACTCCTGAGGAAAAGCTATTGTCTGCAATCTTTGGTGATAAAGCAGGTGATGTAAAAGATGCTTCTTTAAAAGTTCCGCCTTCTGTTGATGGCGTAGTTATAGATAAGAAATTGTTTGAACGTTTCTTGAAAGATAAAGATGCAAGACAGAAAGACAAAATTGTATTAAAACAATTAAAGGACGAGTTCGAGGATACTGTTCAAATGTTGAAGAAAAAGTTGGTTGATAAATTATTTATTCTATTGACTGGTAAGGTATCCAACGGCGTTTATTCTACATACGGAGATGAAATCATTCCAAAGAAAGTTAAGTTCAATCAAAAACTATTGACGGCAATAGACTTTGCAAATGTTGATCCGAACGATTGGACTGATGATGAGCAGACAAATACTCTTATTAAAAAGCTATTGAATAATTATAGTCTTAGATACAGAACATATCAAGGACAATTGGCAAGAAAACAATTTGCACAGACAATAGGAGATGATTTACCGGCAGGTATAGTAAAAGTTGCTAAGATATATATTGCAAAGAAACGTAAATTAAAAGTAGGAGACAAAATGTCTGGTCGTCACGGAAACAAAGGTATTGTAGCCAAGATCGTCCGTGAAGAAGATATGCCGTTCCTTGCTAATGGAAAGCCTGTGGATATCGTTTTGAACCCATTGGGTGTGCCGAGCCGTATGAACTTGGGACAGATTTTTGAAACTATCTTAGGTTGGGCAGGACATGAACTTGGAAGAAGATATCATACTCCTATTTTCAATGGTGCTACATTAGAGCAAGTTAATGAACAATTGGCAGAAGCTGGACTTCCTGCAAATGGTAAATGCTATTTGTATGACGGACAGAGTGGAGAGAGATTTGATCAACCTGCAACTGTTGGTTATGTGTATATGTTGAAATTGCACCACATGATTGATGACAAGATGCATGCTCGTAGTATAGGACCATACTCATTGATTACACAGCAGCCATTGGGTGGTAAAGCTCAATTCGGTGGTCAAAGATTTGGAGAAATGGAGGTTTGGGCTTTGGAAGCATACGGAGCTTCTCATGTATTGCAAGAAATGTTGACAGTCAAGTCCGATGATGTTGTAGGAAGAGCAAAAGCATACGAAGCAATAGTTAAGGGAGATAATATGCCTACACCGGGACTTCCTGAATCATTCAATGTACTTGTTCATGAATTGAGAGGTTTGAACCTTGAAATTACGTTTAATTAATAGAAAAGTATCCATAAAATATAAATAGTATTTTAATATTATGGCTTTAACAAATAGAGAAAATAGTAGTTCATCTTTCCAATCTATGACGATAAGTTTGGCATCTCCGGAGTCAATTCTTAAACGTTCAAGAGGTGAGGTTACTAAGCCCGAAACTATTAATTACAGAACATACAAACCCGAAAGAGATGGTTTGTTTTGTGAGAAAATTTTCGGACCTGTAAAGGATTGGGAGTGTAGTTGTGGAAAATATAAAAGAATCCGTTACAAAGGTATTGTTTGCGATAGATGTGGAGTTGAGGTAACAGAGAAAAAAGTTCGAAGAGAGCGTATGGGACATATTCAGTTGGTTGTTCCTGTTGCTCATATATGGTTTTTCCGTTCATTGCCAAATAAAATCGGTGCTTTGATTGGTCTTCAAAGCAAGAAATTGGAGCAGGTTATTTATTATGAAAAATATGTTGTAATAAATCCCGGTGTTGCGGAACAGAATGGTGTAAATAAATTGGATCTTTTACTTGAAGAGGAATATCAAAATATTCTTGATACTCTTCCGGAAGAAAATCAATATTTGCCTGATGATGATCCGAACAAGTTCGTGGCTAAAATGGGCGGGGAAGCTCTTTATACGCTTTTGAAGAATATTGATATAGACGCATTGTCGTATCAATTGAGAGATGCTGCAAGTAAAGAGACTTCAATGCAGAGAAAGAAAGATACTCTAAAACGTTTGAATGTAGTTGAGGCGTTTAGAGAATCTAAACATAAAATGGAAGCAAAGGGATTGGAAAATCGTCCTGAATGGATGGTTGTTAAAGTTGTCCCTGTTATTCCTCCTGATTTACGACCACTTGTTCCGTTGGACGGTGGTAGATTTGCAACGAGCGATTTGAATGACTTGTATCGTAGAGTCATCATTCGTAACAATCGTTTGAAACGTCTTCTTGAAATCAAAGCCCCGGATGTAATAATGCGTAACGAAAAACGTATGTTGCAAGAGGCTGTTGATTCATTGTTTGACAATTCAAGAAAAGTTTCTTCTGTTCGTAGCGATTCCAATAGAGCTTTGAAATCCTTGTCAGATTCGTTAAAAGGTAAGCAAGGACGTTTTCGTCAGAATTTGTTAGGTAAGCGTGTCGATTATTCAGGTCGTAGCGTTATCGTTGTCGGTCCAGATTTGAAGATGTACGAGTGTGGCCTTCCTAAGGATATGGCTACCGAGTTATTTAAGCCATTCATCATTCGTAAGATTCTTGAAAGAGGTATTGTAAAGACTGTAAAGAGTGCAAAACGTATCGTTGATAGAAAAGAGCCTGTTGTTATTGAGATTTTGGAAAATCTTGTAAAAGGGCATCCGGTACTTTTGAACCGTGCTCCGACATTGCACCGTTTAGGTATTCAGGCATTCCAGCCAAAGTTGGTCGAAGGAAAAGCCATTCGTTTGCACCCACTTGTATGTACAGGATTTAACGCAGACTTTGACGGTGACCAAATGGCAGTCCATTTACCACTTGGAAATGCAGCCGTTTTGGAAGCTCAATTATTGATGTTGTCATCACACAATATCTTGAACCCTGCAAATGGTGCTCCTATTACAGTACCGTCTCAGGATATGATACTTGGTCTGTACTATATGACCAAGGAGCGTAAGAGTGATGAAGAATATAATGTTCTTGGCGAAGGTAAATCTTTCTATTCCATAGAAGATGTCCAAGTGGCATACAACGAACATAAAGTTGATATGCACGCTGGTATAACATTATATCGTAACAGCAACGGTGAGCAACTTTCTCGTATAGTTTATTTTGATAAGAAAGCGGGTAGTAATGCCAATGGTATCGCCATAGGCGAAAGAGGTTATTTTGATTTCAACGGTTTGAAATTGGAGATAACCGATGCTGATGTTTTGGAACAAAAACATGGCGTTCCTACAACGGTTGGACGAGTTTTGTTTAACAGATTAGTTCCTTCCGATTATGGATACGTAAATAAATTAATAAAGAAGAACGTTTTAAGAGATATTATCGGTGGAGTGCTTAAAGTTTGTGGTTCTGCACGAACAGTACAATTCCTTGATGATATAAAGGATAACGGATATTACATGGCGTTCAAAGGTGGTTTGTCATTCAATTTGGCGGACGTTATCGTTCCGGAAGAAAAGGTTGATTTGATTAAACAAGCCGAAGGTCAGGTTGATGAGGTCATGGGTAATTACCAAATGGGATTCATTACCGACCGTGAAAGATATAACCAAGTTATCGATATTTGGACAACAACTAACCGTACTCTTGCAAACCACGTGTTGAAACAAATGGCTGCCGATAGACAAGGTTTCAATTCTGTATATATGATGTTGGATTCGGGAGCCCGTGGTAGTAAGGAGCAGATTCGTCAGTTGTCTGGTATGCGTGGTTTGATGGCAAAACCTCAAAAAGCAGGTAGTGGCGGAGCCGAGATTATCGAAAACCCTATCATCTCAAACTTTAAGGAAGGTCTGAACGTGTTAGAGTACTTCATCTCCACTCACGGAGCAAGAAAAGGTTTGGCCGATACAGCTTTGAAGACAGCCGATGCAGGATATTTGACAAGACGTCTTGTTGATGTTGCTCATGATGTTATTATTACAGAAGAGGACTGTGGAACGTTGAGAGGTATCCCTACACGTGCTTTGATACGTAATGATGAAGAAGTTCAGAGTTTGTACGATAGAATCTTGGGTCGTGTAACTTTGTACGACATCATTCATCCTCAAACAGGAGAGATACTTGCTCATGAAGGCGACGAATTAACAGAAGATATTTGCCAAAAGATACAAGAGTCGCCTATTGAAGAAGTCGAGATACGTTCGGTATTGACTTGCGAGGCAACTAAGGGCGTTTGTGCTAAATGTTATGGACGTAACTTGGCAACGGGTAAATTGGTTCAACGAGGAGAATCTGTCGGCGTTATAGCAGCACAGGCTATCGGTGAGCCAGGAACGCAGCTTACACTTCGTACATTCCACGTCGGTGGTGTTGCAAGCGGTGATTCTGCAACCATACATGCTAAGTATGACGGTATAGTCCATTTTGATAGTTCTAACCTTGTTCCTGCGTACATAAGAGACAAAGATGATAAGGGAAACTATTTTAGTAAAGAGTATAATAACGACAATGGTGTGAGAATCTATCGTGAGATGGGTTCAACTTGTGAAATGCACATCATAGATGCAGTAACGGGTAGTGTATTGCAGCAAGTACATATTCAATTCGGGGCATTTATTCACGTTCATGAAGGCGAACAAGTGAAAGCCGGACAAGCTGTGGCAGTACCTGACTTGTATTCTTCTCATATTATATCTAACGTTGAGGGTAAGGTTAAATTCTTCTCAATCATTGAAGGAACGACATTCCGTAGTGAGTCTGACCCACAGACAGGTCTTATCGAAAAGATTGTAACCGAAACAAAACAAAAAGGTATTGTACCTTCAATCGGTATCATTGGAGCAACATATCAAAAACCTAAGGGAATCGAGATTCTTGTTTCGCAAGGTCAAGAGATAAAGGAAGGAACAGTATTGTTCAAAACAACAGAGAACGGCACGACCACAGATGTAAAAGCAGAGGTTGCAGGTTTCGTTGATTTATCCTTAAACGCAGACAAAGAGACGTTGGAGTCGAAGAAAGTCGATGTAAATATAATCATCAAGTCTTACGATATGCCTGCCGGGGCCCACATAGCTGTTGAAGATGGTGAGGTTGTTAAACCTACTGTAACTCTTGCTACGAAGGCTCGTGCGAGTGCTAAGGCTGGTGATATTACGGGTGGTTTGCCTCGTGTAACCGAATTGTTTGAGGCTCGTAATCCATCTGATCAGGCAGTGATTTCCGAAATAGACGGTGTGGTATCATTTGGTAAGAAGCTTAAACGTGGTAATCGTGAAGTCATTATCACTGGTAAGACAGGCGAAACAGTATCTTATTTGATACCTACATCACGTCAAATTCTTGCACAAGAGAACGATTATGTCAAAGCTGGAACTCCAATATCCGAAGGCGAGATTTCTCCTGCTGACATATTGAATGTATTAGGTCCATTGGAGGTTCAAAAATACATCGTCAATGAAGCTCAGGACGTTTATCGTTTGCAAGGTGTTAAGATAAATGATAAACACTTCGAGGTTATCGTTCGTCAGATGATGAGAAAAGTGTCTATTGATGACCCGGGAGATACTCAATTCCTTGAAGCCGAAGCCGTAAATAAGATAGATTTTCAAGAAGAGAACGACAAAATTTACGGAATGCTCGTAGTAACCGACAAAGGCGATAGCGAAAACTATCAAGACGGTCAGATGATTACAATGCGTGAGTTTAGAGATGAGAACTCTTCATTGGTACGTCGTGATTTAAAACCTATGGAAGCAAGAGATGCACAGCCTGCAACGGCTCACCAGATTTTACAAGGTATCACACGTGCTTCATTACAAACCAAGAGTTTCCTATCCGCTGCATCATTCCAAGAGACAACAAAGGTATTGACCGAAGCAGCAATATCCGCTAAGGAAGATAAATTGTTAGGAATGAAAGAAAACGTATTGGTGGGACACTTAATTCCTGCCGGCACGGGTCTAAGAGAGTACGAGAACGTCTTTGTTGCAAACAAAGAACAACTTGATAGAGCAACAAAGACAGGCCTTCAACCCGTAAAACGTGGAAGAAAGAAATAATCAACCTAAACAATACAATCATCAAGGGCAGATAAATCGTCTGCCCTTTTTGTTAGAGTTTAATATTGGTATATATTATGGTGTGAATTTGATAACTTTATTTAATAACATAAAATATTAAAACAATGGCAAACAACAATGAAAACAAGGAAGCAAAGATTGATATATCCTTATCCGAAGAAACAGCACAGGGAATTTATAGTAATTTACAGGTCGTTCAGCATTCTCCAACCGAGTTTATCGTGGATTTTATTCAGATTATGCCGAACGTTCCAAAGGCACAAGTACGCAGCAGAGTAATTTTACACCCTGTTCATGCGAAAAAACTTTTGCACGCTTTGCAAGAAAACATCGGCCGTTACGAGATGACGTTCGGACAAATCAAGGAAGAATCTGCACCAAGCGTTCCTTTTGCCGAAATTAATCCAATGGGTAAAGCGTAGTCTTATTATATAATAGGTCGCCGAGGCAAACATCGTCGGCAACCTATCTTTTTTTGTAGCTTAAACACACTTTTTTTGTGGTTGTACTTATCTTTTTTATGCTGCAATTTCAATAAAAATATTAGAGATTTAACTTAAAACCATTTGATTTTTACTCTCAGTAACGTCAATTTTAATCATTTTTTACCTAAGACAATATCAAAATGAAAAAATTTGTTATCTATTTACTGCTGTTGTCGTTTGTCAGTCTTAGTTATTCGCAGCGATTTAGGTCATATTGTCAGACGGATACGATAACAATCGTTAAAGACTCGATGGATTACTCATTGATAACCTACAAGCCGATAAATTGCAATGTCATCTTGACTGCTATACGCCCCGACACCGCTGCAACGGATATCTTTTTTGCAGCTCCTGCCGCCTTTACGGCTAAGAATTACAAGGAAATCGTTGGCCGTTTTGTGGGTATCGATACAGTGATAGCCAATACAACAGAGAATGAAACTGGTCTGTGTTCTTTGAGTGGCGACCAAGCATATATCGGGCCGATAAGCGATTCTTTGATGTATTATTATCACGCTGTGCAGGACGAAAACGAGTGCTATTTCCAGCAAATGCTTCTGATTTATAATGAACAAAAGGTTGAATGTAAGATATTTGGGAAGCAGAAACCTACATTTCGTAGGGCTTTGGCGATAAGAGATGGCGAGTTACTCGTTATTGAATCATTGAATCGAATGAATATTGGCGATTTTACGGATATGATGATAGAGATAGGTTGCACCGATGCGATATATATGGATATGGGGACGTGGAGTGAGGGCTTTTTCATTAATAATAAAGGCGAAAGAATTACAATCGGGGCGTTGAGACAAAACACAAAGCACCAAACTAATTGGATTGAATTTAGAAAATAATATAGTAGTTTTACTACGGCAATATAAACAAATGAGTCCTTGATATTCGTAAGTACTCATTTTAGCATTTAGATTTTAGTCATTAATAATGCGTACTCTATTTTAGTGTATGATACTGCTGTATATACGTTATTTTTATCTTTTTCAATGACTACTATACGACCTTTATCAATTTCTGTTTTCGCCCATTTTGATACTTTCTCGTAATCTTTGTCGCTGAATGTTGCCATTTTATACGAATGAAGTGCTGCAAATTGTTTGGAAATGACTTGTCCCAAAGTGCTTCTGTAAGGTATAATGATCATATTGGCAGTTTCGTTGTTTTCAAGGCAATAGGCTAAATAACAATCATGGGTCAGATACATATCCGTCATAGATTGTTGAAGTGCTATGTCCAAAGTATCAACTGAAAAAGATAATGTATCCACATCCGTAGGTATAATTATCGTCTGAATTAAATTTTCCTTCAATTCCTCTTTAGATAATTGCTTTTCCTGTGAGGGGACATAGTTTTTGCAACTTACGAAAGTAAGCATAAATATTCCGGATAGTGCAATCATTGTTGCGAACAATTTCTTTTTCATTTTTTATTCTGTGTTTTTAGTTTAACAATAAATTTTGAAATAAATTTGTATACATAATTATAATTCATGGTTTTAGAGTCTTGTCTGTTTCACACCATGGTTATGTAGCTTCACAGATGCCGCTGACTTGATATCATCTCACATACATCAAGCGCGGCGTTCCCCCCCCCAAGTGCATTTTTACATATCAACCAAATATATTCGGATGAATATATCGAATTTTGTTCAATTTTAGTGTTCAATATGGTATAATTGTATTTCATAATACTTTACAATGAAGCGACAAAATTATAATAAATTATTGAGAATACAAAATTTTGATTTATATTTTAACGATTTTGTAAAGTAAAGCTGTGATGATATATTAATGTGCATAAAAAAAGGACAAGCCATAAAAGGCTGTCCTTAAATATTTAGTTTCTCAAAAAATCTTGCGACTGAAAGTATCAATCCTTCTTAAAAAAAACTTTGCTTCGACAAGGATGTTGGACAAACAAAAATTATCTTTTAAGACCTTTGAAAAAGTTTGCACCTAAATAAACTGCTTGTTCGCCAAGTTCTTCTTCAATACGAAGTAATTGGTTGTATTTGCAAATTCTATCAGTACGTGATGCGCTACCGGTCTTTATCTCGCCTGTGTTCAATGCAACTGCAAGGTCGGCTATTGTGGTGTCTTCCGTCTCACCACTTCTATGACTCATAACAGCTGTGTAGCCATTGTTGTTTGCCAAACGTACAGCGTTGATTGTCTCGGTCAATGTGCCGATTTGGTTGAACTTGATTAAGATTGAATTGGCAACTTCTTGGTCAATTCCCATTTGTAATCTCTTAACGTTGGTTACAAACAAGTCGTCACCAACCAATTGTACCTTGTCGCTTAATGCTTTGGTCAAGTGTTTCCAACCGTCCCAGTCGTCCTCAGCCATGCCGTCTTCGATGCTGATGATTGGGTATTTGTCGCACCAATTCTTCCAGTAGTCTGCCATTTGTTCAGAAGTCAATTTCTCTCCGTTAGACCACTTGAAATGATATACTTTCTCCTCTGGAATATAGAACTCGCTGCTTGCAGGGTCCAAAGCAATGCGTACATCGTCCCAAGGTTTGTAACCGGCTCTTTCAATAGCCTGCAAAACAACTTCGATAGCCTCTTCATTGGAACCTAAGTTAGGTGCAAAACCACCTTCGTCGCCAACGTTAGTTGAATGTCCTTTGTCTTTAAGGACGGCTTTAAGGTTGTGGAAGACCTCTGCGCCCATACGCAATCCTTCTGCGAAAGTAGGAGCGCCGACAGGCATAATCATAAATTCTTGGAAGTCTATCTTGTTGTCAGCATGTGCACCACCATTCAAAATATTCATCATAGGAACAGGCAATGTGTATGCGTTGGCTCCACCGATGTAGCGGTAAAGTTCTTGACCTGTCTCCATTGCAGCTGCTTTTGCCACTGCCAATGAAACACCAAGGATTGCATTTGCACCCAATCTGCCTTTGTTTTCAGTACCGTCCAATTCTATCATACGTTTGTCGATAAGAATTTGGTCTTGTACGTTCATTCCTCTTAATTCCTCAGCTATGGTTTTATTTACGTTATTTACGGCTTTCAAAACGCTTTTGCCCATAAACATACTCTTGTCGCCGTCTCTTAACTCAACAGCTTCATGAACACCGGTCGATGCTCCCGAAGGAACAGCAGCTCTACCCATTGCACCGGCTTCGGTATATACTTCAACTTCTACCGTAGGATTTCCTCTTGAATCAAGGATCTGTCTTGAATGAATTCCAATAATCTGTGACATCTTTGTAAAATTATTAATTGATTTATGTATTATTTTTAACAAGTTGCAAAATTACGCTTTTTTTCGCAAAGCGAATGTATAAATATTAGTTCTTAATTATCTTTTTTGTCAATTTATGAGAATTGTTACGTAGGGTAAAGTAATAAATACCCTTTGGATAAGCGGATAAATCTATTGAGGACGGCACTGTCTTAAAGGTTTGCATAACTTTGCCATCAGAAGAAACAATGTAAGAAGTCGATTGCGAGCCTTGGAAATCAATATAAATAATATCGTTTGTAGGGTTAGGGTATAGTTTTAAGTCGTTTATCGTTACATCGTTCAAACTGCTCGGCATAACGACAATGGTGTCGGTTTTAGTAAATTCACTCGTATCAGTCGGAGAACAAATGGTGCGGACTTTTATTAAGTATGTACCGCCTTGAACCAAGTTTCTAAGAGTGAATTTCGACTGCAAGGTTACCAATTTTTCCGTCCAATCGTTGTCGTATAAGGTCTTGTGTTGCACTTGCCAGATGTTGTTGTTTTCCTTGTCCCAGGTGGCAATAATTGTCTGCTCGGTGGCAGAAGTATATAACTGTGTGTGGAAATTTTTAGGAATGTTGCAACCGCTTTCCTCATCAGACAGCGTAGTGAAAGAAGTCAGCAAAGAATCGTAACTCGGTTGCTCTCCGCAAGTGGCTTTGATGACAATTTTATATACCGTTCCTGAATCCAAATTTGTAAGAGAGCAATAAGGAGTTGAAATATTTAAGGATTTGATTTTGGTATCCTCGTCATAGACTTCGACCAAGAAAGAAGTTTGCTCTTCTGTGGCATTCCAAGATATGGTTGCGAATTTGTAAGATATGCTGTCGAAGTTTATGCTTTTAGGGGCGGTGCAGTAGTATTTCATGGAGATGTTTGTGATTTTCGCTTTAATGGTGCTGTCGTTGTTGGTGTTAAGTAAAAACTTAAAGCGCATAGCGGATTGCATGGTGTAGTCGGAAAGTATGTATGAGACGGTAGCGATTGCGTCGGAAGTCGGGATATATGCGTCATAGAAGGTGTAGTTTTTGCCTGCATCGGTGGAAACATATACATATATGTCGGAAGTTGAAGTAACATCGAAAGACAATTCGGCAGTCTCCAAGTTTGAAATATCAAAGACTGGTGTTTCCAAAGTGAAAGGCATTGTATCGTAACAATAAGAGAGATTGGAAAATTTTGCAGAGTCGTAATAAATAGTATCGGCGTTTATATAAGGGAAGTCCGTGATAGGGGAGCAAGTGGTGGAGAAATTGTAGTTCTCACAATACTTGCTGACATTGTTTTCCATTGTAACCATACAAATTTTCATGATATAGTCGGTTGTCGGCTGCAAGTCGGTTAAGGTTATAGAGTTTTCTGATGTCTCTGTATACTGCCACAAAGAAGGGTGAGTTTTAGGGTCGGAATAATCATTGAGATTATTTTCCTGTTGTTTATAACTAATTCGATAGTATTTAACATTATTTTTTTCTTCCCACGTAAAATCTGCGTGGTCGTATGAAGCATTGCACGTAATGGTGCTTGTGTCGATTACATCTAAGAAAACAAGTGTTGTAAAGTTGAACATATCGGAATAAAAACTCTGTTCGCCCGTGCAGTTAGCCTGCAAACGATAGAAATATTCGGTATTCTCTTCCAAATTGTCTAACGAGTAAATTGAGAAAACATCTTCGATTGTTGTCCAATCCAAATCTGTTGATTTTTTGTATTGAAGGTTAAAAGAGTTTTGAAAATCCGCCAAATCCCAAGATATTTCGGCAGAATGATATGTTATGTTGGATACGCTTAATGATGAAGGCACAGGACAGAAACGTGGGGTTATGCTTATGCCTTTTACCAAGATTGAAGAGTTTTGTGAGCAAGTGTCAGTGTTTTGCCACTGAAATACAACTCGACGAGGTGAGCCAACTAAATCAGACGGAAATTCTATATGGACATCTTGCCAATCGGAAGCGTTGTTATATATTGCTTCGCCGTATTGATATGTTTCAAGAATATTGGAGTCTATATCCAAATCGCTACCCTTACCGATTAAAAAGATTTTAAGACCGTCATTTTCGCTGACAATATTGCTTTTGTAAGAAAAATCCAAGTAAAATCCAGTTGATTCTTCGGGAACGAGGAAATCGATGTACGCGTAAGAAGTTGCAGATACGGTGTTGTTGAATGTAGGATTTTGACCATTGTCGTTACTTATGTATAAATATTGAGTACTTGCAGTATCCATTTGACCGATTACCCAAGGATTGGTGTTTGAGGAGACCAAACCGACAGAGTTAGCCGATACATCGTTTAGAAAATCAATGCTTATAGGAAGATTTGCCAAGTATTCGGTGTATGTATAGTTGGTGTAAAGATATTTCCAATCTGAATAGGCTCCACCACAATGAACGCGGACAGCAATTTGATAAACTTCGTTGTAATTAAGGTTGTCGAAAACATATTCCATAGACGTTGTAAAGTAACGCATTCCGATGTCGTCAGGGTTAGAACCCACTTCGCCACATACAATCTCCCAATATTGAGCATCTGTGTTGCCAAGCCAAGCCACAGCCAATGATGTTTCGTTGAAAGCATAAGTGTATAAGTGACTCACGGACTCGCAGTCCGATGAATAGCCAAGAGTGTAAAAACTTTTGTAATCACTCCAAGGTGTAGTATCCATATCCACAGTAATGGCACGAACCTTAAACAAATACTGCGTCGCCGATACGAGGTTATCTATATAAATGGAAGTATCGGTTGTTATGATTTCTATTGCTTCGTTGCTCATAGCCATATTGTATGATACAATGTATTTTAATATGCCTATGCCCTTTGACCATGTCAGTACAGAGGAATGGTAATCCGTTTCTGTTGCTTGAAGGTTGATTGGTGGCGTTGTTGTCGGGTCTTGTGCAAATGATGTTAAACCAACGCAAGCGAATATTATTGTAAAGATAAGATGTTTCATGATTTTCTGTCAATTTGTTATTTAGGATTGCAAATTTATAAAAAAACTCGCTAATCGTAGTGATTTTTTTTGTAAATTTGCACCTCATATTATGGAAGAAGAGAATAAAAATATCATAAATTACAGCGAAGACGACATTAAAACCCTTGATTGGCGAGACCACATACGTCTAAGACCCGGTATGTATATTGGTAAATTGGGTAACGGTGCTTCTGTCGACGATGGTATATATGTGTTGGTTAAGGAGATTGTGGATAATGCCAAAGACGAGTTTGCAATGGGTGCAGGCAAGGTTATCGAAATAGATATTGAGTTTGATAGTGGCAAAGTCAGAGTGAGGGATTACGGACGAGGCATCCCGCTTGGTAAAGTCGTTGAGTGCGTTTCGCAAATGAATACGGGAGGTAAATATGATTCTTCTGCTTTCAAAAAAGCCGTAGGTATGAATGGTGTCGGTAGCAAAGCTGTCAATGCTTTGAGTTCTTATTTCTTTGTTCAATCCAATAGAGACGGTCAATGCAAGAAAGCCGAATTTAAGGAGGGCGTGCTTGTAAAAGAATCAAATGTTGAACCGACGCAAGAACCCAATGGTACTTTGATTGAGTTTATCCCCGACAATAAGATATTTGAGAACTACGAATTTATAAATGAGTATATTGTTAAGATGATTAAAAACTATATCTATCTTAACAAGGGACTTACCATAATATACAATAAACAAAAGTATCGTTCGACAAATGGTTTGCTTGATTTGTTGAATGATAAGATGTCTTCCGATGACGAAGCATTGTATCCTATAATACATTTGAAGCAAGACGATTTTGAATTTGCTTTCACTCATTCGGATAAGGTTACTACGGAAGAGAGTTATTCTTTTGTCAATGGTCAGCATACGACACAGGGAGGAACGCATTTGGCAGCTTTTCGTGAAGCGATTGTCAAGGTGTTTAAGGAATATTTCAAAAAAGATTACGATCCGAGCGATATACGTTCAGGTATGATTTCGGCTATAAGTCTGCAAATCTCCGACCCTGTATTCGAGTCGCAAACCAAGATAAAACTCGGCAGTATCTATTATGAGAAAAAAGATGACAAGGATAAAGGCATAACGGTAAGAAATTATATAAACGATATAGTAAAAAAGACATTAGACCCTTACCTTTATATGCACCAAGACGTTGCCGATGCTGTTTTAGAGAAAATTGTCCGCAATGAGAAAGACCGTAAAGGTATGCAGAACATAAAGAAGTTGGCAAGAGAAAGTGCCAAGAAGACTTCTTTGGTTAATAGAAAACTGCGAGACTGCCGTGTTCATTATAACAGCAAAGATGAAAGACGTTTGGAGACTACTTTGTTTATCACGGAGGGAGATTCTGCTTCGGGAAGCATAACCAAATCACGAGACCCGAATGTTCAAGCCGTCTTTTCTTTGCGAGGCAAACCGAAGAACTCCTACGGCGAGACGAAAGAAATTGTGTATAAGAACGAAGAGTTCAATCTTCTGCACGCAGCATTGGATATCGATGACGGTTTAGACAACTTACGCTACAACAATATCGTGATTGCGACCGATGCCGATGTTGATGGAATGCACATACGTATGTTGCTTATGACTTTCTTCTTGCAGTATTTTCCGGAACTGATAAAACAAGGACATATATACATATTGCAAACTCCGCTTTTCAGAGTTCGTAACAAAAAACAAACATATTATTGTTACAGCGAGGAAGAAAAACAAGACGCGATAAAGAAATTAAAAACGGGAGTGGAGATAACGCGATTCAAAGGTCTTGGAGAAATATCTCCTGCGGAGTTTTCACATTTCATCGGTAAGGATATAAGATTAGACCCGGTGCTATTAAATCACGACTCTCAAACGCCCGAAGTTCTTAGTTTCTTTATGGGAAAGAATACGCCCGAAAGACAGAATTATATTATAGAAAATTTACGCTACGATGCCATAGAAGAGTAGTTCGTGGTCTTGTGGCGAAGCGATGATAAGAAATAAAAACTTAATGATATGAAAAAACAGATTTTTTTGGTACAGATAATACTTGGTTTTGTTTGTCTTGCATTTTCAAACGTGGCTTATGCACAGGAAGAAGAGACCAATGTGAGTGAAATAAAGCCTTGGAAAGATGTTATCACAAACAATTTGAATCCGTCCGAATGGCGTTGGAACAAGACTAAGAACACACGTTTCTCCATACGCGGCGATTTTGATGGTGACGGCTTTGAAGAAAATCTTTACGAAACCGCAACGCAGATTTACAGCGACAATGCCGAACTTACTCCTTTGCAGTTGGACGGTGATTTAGGCGTGTATTTCCTTGCCAATGAGGGGGACTTGGACGGTGATGGCAGTGATGAAATATCCCTTATGACCGTTTATCGCGATTATACCAACATCAATTACTTCCGTATTTACTCCTATACAGGCAACCGTTGGAAAGAAATCTTCTGCACAAAGGTACATGAATGGGATTGTCCGAACTACAACCCTACCAAACCCGAAGAGATGTTTGTTCATACGTGGAAAAAGAAAAACAAATACGACAAAAACCGCGTTGTTTTGAAACACCATGACGGCGTTGTGGATATGATTGTCTTACACCCGAACGGACGTTACGCTATTGAGCATATCAAAATTGTTAATAAGCGTGCCGCAAAACGTGAATGGGGAGATATCATCGAACCTCGCACGGATTTGTAAAAAACAGACAAATAAAGAAGAGCGAGCCACAAGGTTCGCTCTTCTTTATTTGTACTTTCCGTTATTCCATAAGGTATCGCGAGAAATAACTTTCCAAAGTCAGATTTATCGGGTTGTCGTTCTTCCATTTCAAAAACGAACTCCAAGTCTGTTTGTTGTTTTTTATCCACGTTGCAGCCTCACTGTTGTTTCCGTATGCGAAAAGCCAATAGTTATACGCCTGCCAATAACCCGACTGTATGATTTTTTCCCAGTAAGCAAACAGAGGATTTTTGAAATCTTTGGCAGAAGAGTTGATTTTGTCCAAAAACCGTTGTCTGATTGTGGCTAATGCGGATATATCTATAAAGCGAATGTTTTTCGCAGAGACCGACATCAAACTGTCAAAGACTTGCGGATACTTGTTGAACCTTTCAAAACTATCGCTATACACTATTATATTATTGTGGAACTGAGCCACCGTTTTACCTTTGTTTAACGAGAACGAAGAGAAGTAGCCTTCAAACAAATTCTTCGACACTTCGGCTTTGAGCGAGTCGTTATCCGACAAAATCATATACAATTCCCCATACATAACTCCCCAAACCGTTTCCGTCGAAAGGAAGAACACTTTGCTTGCGCCGTAATAATTATCCGCAAACATCGGTTGTTTGTCTATACCTTTCTCATACCAATACAACGCTTGCGGATATTCTCCTTTGTCGTACTTCTTGTTGCCGTTGATAAAACAGGTTTCTTCGTTTATTGAAGTGTCGTCGTTACATTGACAATAGGCGTTGCCACACAAGGCAAAGACAAAGCAAACGGATAGTAATAAGTGTTTTTTCATAACAGTGTTAAATTTAATTGTGCAAAAGTAATAAAAATAGATTTGTCGGCACTAAGTGTTCAGCAATTTTTTATTACTTTTGCACAATTAAATTTTTGAAGACTATGATGACATGTGATGACGCCACCCTCGAACGTTTGGTTCTGCACAGGGTGGGAAACAAAGCCAACAACGAAAGTTTGCATTTGAGTAAGGCTCCATATATATTGAACAGCGACATATCGTCCGTATTGCTCAAATACTTCACACACCCGTTTAAAGGTTCTCAATACTACGTCTTTTCCGACGAACGGGGGTTCTCCAACAACAAAGTCTATAACGCCGTAAGCGATATATTCGCCAATCCCGCCGATAATCTGTATTCTTCTTCGTGCGAGATAGCGACGCATTTGTTTGACGTATCCTTACATCCCAATATCAAGGCGGGAGAATTGTATGTAACCTACTTGCAAAACTGTTACCTTGACGGAGAGATAATGGACGCCGTCGGCATCTTTAAGAGCGAGACTCGACAAACGTATTTGAAAATCTACCCTGAAAAGGAGGACACCTTTTCCATTGAATCCGACGAAGGCATAGACATCAACAAATTGGACAAAGGCTGTCTTGTTTTCAACAAAGAAAAGGAGGAGGGTTACGTTGTCGCCATTGTCGATACGATAAGTCGCGGTAATGAAGCCGTATATTGGACGGACGATTTCCTTTCTTTGATGCAGCGACAGGATTCTTATTTCAAAACGGACAATATGCTTAATATTTGTAAGAACTTCGTTACCGAATATCTGCCGCAAGAGTACGAGATGACCCGTATCGACCAAGCGGACTTGCTTAATCGTAACCAAGAGTTTTTCAAGGAGAACAAAAACTTTGACACCGATATGTATTCCGAGAAAGTCTTTGGTGATGACGAGTTCAGCGAGCAGTTCCGCAAGTTCAAACAAGCCTACGAGAATGAGAACGGAATGCAGTTGCAAGACAACTTTATAATGAATGATGAGGCATTGAAGCGTGCTTCACGCTATCTGCGAAGCGTTATCAAGTTGGACAAAAATTTCACTATCTACATTCACGGCAAACGCGACCGCGTTGAGGTCGGCGAAGACGAAGAAAAGGGCTTGCGTTACTACAAATTCTATTTTGATAAGGAGTCATAGGCATAAGATTTTTTGTTAAAATAAAAGACGATAAAAATAAACGTAATTATGAAAAAAACGAGTATTATCATTCTAACGTTGTTGTTTTTGTGTGTCATTATTTATCTTTTTACCGAAAAAATGTCGGATGATAAAGATATAAAAGAAAAATCAACCGAACAAGTGGTAAAGGTTGAGAATGATGCTGAAATGTCAAAACATTTGTCGTTCAAAGGTGTTCCGATTAACGGCACATTGGACGAGTATGTGAAAGCAATGGAAAAAGTAGGCTTTGAAAAAGTTGATAATAAAGAAGGCTTTGCCGAATTGATTGGGGATTTCGCCGGCTATAAAAATTGTAGGATATTTGTTTGCTCACTAAAAGGTGTCAATGTTGTAAATACAATAACGGTACAATTTCCTATTGCTGACAATTGGGATGATTTGCAGTCAAATTATGATAAATTGAAAGCGATGCTTACTCAAAAATACGGTAAACCGAGTAAAGTCGTGGAGGAATTTCAAGAAAAAGGATTTTTTGCTCCGAAAACTAATGGTGAGAAAATTCATTGTCTTATTTTTGATAGATGCAAGTGGTTTTCCGTATTCTCCACGGCAAAAGGTGATATTGAATTGTCAATGGTAAAGGTAGGAATCTCTGATTGCAGTATTGTTTTGAAATACTTTGACAAAATCAATACGAATAAAGTCAATACTTCAGCAATAAACGATTTGTAAATCGTATGTTTCAAAGAGATTTGTTAGTCTTTGGAAATAATACATTTTAAGCGAATAGAATGTTGTGCTTCAATGGTAAGGCAATATGTCAGGATAAAATGAAAAGTGCGACAAATAAAAATGTCGCACTTTGATTTATTAAAATCGTTATCGGGCAAAAACTATTTAATCTCCCAAGTCTCGCCGCTGTTAAGAAGGTCATCGACGCATTTTATCTTGGAATTTTGCATCTGTTCGTATTGCTGTGTGATAAACATCTCGTTGTACGTCGGTTTTGTTACTGCACGAATGACACCGAAGACCATAGGGTACTCAGGCGGGCGCATCTGTGCGAGCATTATGTGGATACCTGTGTCCTCTGTCGTTTCGTCATGAACAAAGATGTCGTTCTCCGTTATGCCGTTCTCACCGATGGTTACGACTTCAAAACGTCTGCCTTTAAGTATAAGACCTTTGTCTTTGTTTTTGCCGAAAATCATAGGTTTTCCGTGCTTTACCCACAGTTGATTGTCGTCGCGAGTGTCTTTGTCGGTAACGTCTTTATGTGCTCCGTCGTTGAAGATGACGCAGTTTTGCAATATCTCCACAACGGCACAGCCGTTATGAGCCGCCATTCTGTCGCATACGTCTTGCAGTTGTTTGGTCTGAACATCCACCGCACGGGCAAAGAAAGTTCCTCTGACGCCCATAACCAATTCGCCTGGGTTCAGTTGGTAATCCAATACGCCGAAAGGAGACGTTTTGGTGATTTGTCCCTGTTTTGTCGTCGGAGAATACTGGCCTTTTGTCAAACCGTAGATACGGTTGTTGAACATCATAAAATTGACATCCATATTCCTGCGGATTGCGTGCATAAAGTGGTTGCCGCCTATTGCGGTGGAGTCGCCGTCGCCTGCGACAATCCAAACGCTCAGTGCGGGATTAGCCATTTTGACACCCGTAGCAATTGCCGACGGTCTGCCGTGAATGCCGTGAAATCCGTATGTATTGACGTAATACGGGAAACGGGACGAACAGCCTATGCCCGAAACAACGCAATAGTTCTCTTTCTTGTAACCAATCTTAGGAAAAATGCCCTCGACTGCCGCTAAAATACCGTGGTCTCCGCAACCCGGACACCATTTAACCATTTGATCGGATGCGAAATCCGCCTTAGTCAATTCTGTTTTTGAACGCTCTACCATAGTTTATTCTCCTAAAATTTTGTTGAACTCTGCTTTTAATTCTCCCACTTCAAACGGAAGTCCTTTAATCTTGTTGTATTGGTGGAACATTATGCCTTGGAATTTCATACGAAGGTAATTGACAAACTGTCCCATGTTAAGTTCGCATACAACAATCTTTTTGTATTTTCTTAAAATCTCTTCGGTGTTTCTCGGCAGCGGGCTTATGTAATTGAAATGGGCGTAAGCGATTTTCTTTCCCTCGCTTCTCATCTCTTCCACGGCAGAAGTCAATGCACCTGCCGTTCCGCCCCAGCCTACAACCAACAAATCGGCGTCCTCATCGCCTTGAACCTCTTGCAAAGGCAGACGTTCAGCCAAACGATTGACTTTCTCCTGACGGTAATAAACCATTTTTGCGTGGTTTTCGTTGTCTGTTGAAACTTCGCCTTTTCCGTCGCTCTTTTCCAATCCGCCTATACGGTGTCTCAAACCGTCCATTCCCGGAACAGCCCACTGACGGACAAGAGTCTTTTCGTCTCGTTTGTATGGTGCGTAGTCAGGGTCGTTAGGTTTTGCGAAAGGCGGCTTGATTGTCGGGAAGTCTTTCATTGCAGGAATTTTGAACAATTGAGAGCCGTTGCCCAAGTATGCATCTGAAAGGAAGATTACAGGAGTCATATTCTCCAATGCCAATCTGCCGGCTTCAAAAGCCCAGTTAAAACAATTGGCGGATGAAGACGGAGCAATGACTATGCAAGGTGCTTCGCCGTTACGTCCGAATAAAGCCTGGTTTAAGTCGGCTTGTTCTGTCTTGGTAGGAAGACCTGTCGATGGGCCGCCGCGTTGTACGTCTATGACAACCAACGGTAACTCTGTCATTACAGCCAATCCCAAAGCCTCGCTTTTCAAAGAAAGTCCGGGACCGGAAGTGGAAGTACAAGCGAAGTTACCTGCGAACGAAGCTCCTATTGCGGAACATATACCTGCTATCTCGTCTTCGGCCTGGAATACTTTGCAGTTTAAGGATTTTCTTTTTGCCAATTCGACCATTATATCCGTTGCAGGCGTGATAGGGTATGAGCCTAAGAACAATGGTATATCAGCCTTTTCGGCAGCAGCAAGCAGTCCCCACGCCGTTGCAATATTACCCGTGATGTTACGGTATTTGCCTTTCTCCATCTTCGCCGTTGAAATATCTACTCTTGGCAATGGAGTTTGCTGAACATCTACATTCTCACAGTAGTTGTAGCCTGCACGTATCACCTTTTTGTTGGCTTCGATAACGGTAGTCTTGCCTTTGAATTTTGTTTCAAGGTATTCGTCTGCGTGTTCGGTTGATTTGGAGAATATATAGAAAATCATTCCCAAAGCGAACATATTTCTGCACTTGGCTGCGCTTTTACGGTCGGTGAAGATGTCTTCAACGGCTTTGAGTGTCAAAGATGTGATTGGTGCTTTGACGATATTGTAATTGGTTAAGGATTCGTCCTCGAAAGGATTTTCCTTATAGCCTGCTTTTGCCAACGTGTCGTCGGTGAATGTGTCCAAATCCACTATTATCGTTGCACCCATTCTTGCCCATTTAAGATTGGATTTAAGCGAAGCTGGGTTCATACATACGATAACGTCTGCCTTGTCGCCCGAAGAATAGATTTTCTTTCCGATATGTACTTGAAAACCCGAAACTCCTGCCACCGTGTTGTGCGGTGCGCGTATCTCTGCGGGGTAGTCTGGAAACGTTGCTATATCATTTCCGTCCAACGCCGAAGTATCCGAAAAGAGAGTACCTGTCAATTGCATACCGTCGCCGGAATCACCAACGAAACGAACAACAGCATCATCTCTTTTTTCTGTTTGTTTAATACTCATTATGATTTCAAATTTTGTGTTGCTTTATTATTTTAATCTTTTTTGCCCACATCGGAACTGTTACACCTATGTATTATATATGTATGTCCGATATGGATTTCTTACGTAGAAATGCAAAGATAAGACTTTTTTTGTACTTGTAGTCATTTAAGGTGTTTATTTTCAAAAAACACTTGTCGTTGAATTAATGTTTAACACTATTTCACCAATCATTAACACTATTTTACTGATGTGAGTGATTATTTTATCAGTTATTGAGATTGATTTATTATTTATTGATGTTATTTTTTCTTTTGTTATAAAAATACAAAAAGATTATGGCAAAGATTGAAGCCATAGTGTCAAAAGCCCAGTCCCAAAGGGAAAAAGTTCGCTTTGCTGTGTTGTACATCAATCCTTGTAGGATTTCGGTTATTAAACCAAACGAAGAAATTACAAGAATAGAGAAAAGGTATAGGTTTGAAGAGATTTTACGATAAATTTTTGAATTATCGTTTTTGAGTTTCGTGAAATTGAAAGAATAGATAGTGTTGAAAAACAAAAAACTTAACACAAAGAAAATTATTGAATGGACTATCTTGTCGGCATGAGGGATATGGATAAATCTTGCAGGGCGAGAAAAAGAACTTGACGGCAAAAGCAAAAGAATTAAAATGATTACAGTCCAAACAATCAAGGCAAGTAGGTATTGTTTGAAAGATAAGTGGATTGAATGATTATTGTTATGTTTTGCCGACATTGAACAGGAATCGTGTTTTGATTATTGCGAAAAAAATAAGGCAGACAAAAAGAAAAATCGTCTGCCTTAGATTTTGGTTGATATTGATTAAAGACCTAACATTGCTTTGTAAGCATCAGCATCTTTCAAGTTATCAGCGTCAGAAGTGTTGTCCATCTTTATTTTGATAATCCAACCTTCGCCGTATGGGTCGCTGTTGATACAAGCAGCGTTGTCTTCCAATGCAGCATTGATTTCCAAAACTGTACCTGCAACAGGCATCAATAAATCGGAAACTGTCTTTACGGCTTCAATAGAACCGAAAGCTTCACCTGCTTCAATTTTTTCTCCTTCACAATCTACATCAACATAAACTATATCGCCAAGTTCGTGTTGAGCAAAGTCTGTAATACCAATATAGGCTTCGTCGCCCTCAATTCTTAACCATTCGTGGTCATCTGAATACCTTAAATTCTGTGGAATGTTCATCGTTTTATATTTTTATATTGTTATAAAATTTCAAGTTTCAAAATTACAATAATTTTAGCAACTGCAAATATAAATAATGAAATTATTTTTATTTTTTTATAAACTTTAACGTTTCTGTCTTGTCAAAATTATTGATATTTAGAATATAGACTCCCGAAGTAAGAGATTTTACATCCAATGTCTCGCCATTGATGTTTTTTTCGATAAGTTTCTTTCCGTTTAGGTCATAAACTTGAATCAAGGCGTTGTTTTCCAATCCTTCTATGTAAAGAATATCTTTTGCAGGGTTTGGAAAAACATTGATAGTTCCTTGTTCGTTGCTGACCAATCCGACTTTCTTTTCTGCCAATTTTATTGCTTCATATACATTTATCTTTCCGTAACCCCAAGTGTCGTTAGGACATTCGCCTGTGAATTTATCTGTTTTTGTTGATTGAAAGATAATATCTTTTATCTCTTGTGAAGAAAGATTTGGGTTTGCTTGCAAAATCAAAGCCACACAACCTGCCACCATAGGGCCAGACATAGATGTTCCGCTCGCTGTTCCGAAAGCGTATTCTTTGCCGTTGAAAGTTGTTGTTTCGGTTGGTTTAGGCGATTTGTCTGAAAAAGAAGACACGGATGAGACGATACTATAACCGGGGGCGGAAACCTCCGGTTTGTAATATTGTGTCATATTAGGACCTCTCGAAGAAAAATCGGCTATCTTAGCTTGCCATTGAGTAAGTCTGTATTGATGAGCGGCAACGGAGATACAACTTTCGGATAAAGACGGTTCGCTTACTCCATATTGGTTGTCGCCTTGAAGAAATCCGTTTTGAGAAGCCTTGAATGCAAATCCAGTATTGCCGACAGCCTTAGCCAATTTGTTTAAGTTCCAAGCATGAACAACGCCTTGCTCTGCTGTTATAGCCAAAACCATAAAGTATTTTGTGGTTGAATCACTCTGACGAATTTCCCAATCAATTATTGGTTTTTGGTAAGTCGGGTAGCGAGAAGATGCACGATAAATGATGCTGTCGCCATTAGAAGTTAAAAACACGTCTTCGGGTATTGTTGAACCGTCAGAAACTAAAACAGGAGTCTCACCCATTTTGTGCCAAGAATAATCATAAAACTCTATCTTTGAAGAAAATATTTGAGAATTTTCGCTTTGCATCGTTATTGCTTGTCCCCAATAATCCTCAGTGTAAGGACGTGGATAATTGAACTCAATACATGTTCTAAGGGTGTCATTAGGATTTTCGTTAAAGTCTGCTTTTACGTGAAAAGGACTATCTCCGTTATTGCCGGCACTTACAACAAAAATAACGCTGTCTTCTTCGGACATCGTGTTAATAAATTCGTCTATTATGCTTGTGCCGTCCATTGTTCCGAAATTATATACTCCCCAAGAGTTGTTAATAACAAGACGTTTACCTAATGCTTTTGCATAATCGCGCATCCATACGCAAGCGTCCATATAATGCAATTCGTCGCAAATCCATGTACAGAAAATCAGGTTTGCTTCCCATGCTACACCTTTATATATAGTGTTGTAACCACTGCCGGCAGCAATACCGCCTACGTGAGTGGAGTGAAATCCTATATCATACATATTGTTGGTATCACATCCTGCCGATATCAGTTCTTCTTCACCTTCAAGCAAAGTTCCATAGTCAAAGCCCTCGGGAGCATTGCCATCTTTTCTCCATTGATCCCAAGCGGCAAGGATACGATAGTGCGTTCCCGTAGTGTCATAAAAAGTAGGGTGGGTGTAGTCTATTCCCCAATCGGCTACACCTATTATCACGTCTTTTCCTGTATAAGCCCCTGCAAGGTCTTTGCCTTCCCAAACCTCTTTTGCACCAAAATCTTTGGTTGCATAACGCAAGGTCTCGCCTTTAATAGGGCGTGAAGTCTCGATTTCAATAATGTCTTTTTCTTTAATAAACTTTTGTAAATCTTTTGTATTCAGTTTAAGAGTTACAATTCTGCCTACTCTTTGGCAAAGAATATGGTCGTATTTGTCAAGAAAGTCCAAATTACAATCCTTATCAACTCTCATAAGCAATAAAATGTATTGCTTGCCATTAATTGTCTCGGTGCAGTAACGCTCAGAGAAAGCACCTTTGATTGCTTTGGTATTGTTTTGATTACTAAGGAAACTATTTACACCGCTTCCCACACATTGCGCATTAACATTGATTAAAGTCGTAATAAACAATGCACAAATAAATGAAGTAAGTCTTTTCATCGTATATAAAATTTTTGTTGCAAAGTTATGAATAATTTCTCAGACTTTTGATTATAAATCAAATAAAAGCAGAACTTAAACGAAAATATTTATTGGTATCGAATTATTTTGTAATTTTGCAAACTTATTTTTTGAGCCTAAGGATAGGAAAATATTCTTTGCTTTCTTGACATTGCATTAAATACAAATAATAATAAAAGAGTTTATGAAGTTTTTTGAAATTAAAAATTTGAAAGGTGATATTTTCGGAGGAATTACAGCCGGAGTTGTCGCTTTACCATTGGCTTTGGCATTCGGAATACAAGCTTTTAGCGGGATAAATGATTCGTCGGCTGCGTCTATTGGAGCATTGGCAGGTTTGGTAGGAGCAACGTTTTTAGGGTTCTTTGCTTCTATGTTTGGAGGAACTCATTCTCAAATTTCAGGTCCGACTGGTCCGATGACGGTGGTGAGTGCAACAATAGTCAGTGGAGCCTATGCAGCAAGTAATGGAAGTATTTCAACGGCTTTAATATCCATGTCGTTGGCAGGAGTATTCTGCGGATTGTTCCAAATACTTTTCGGAGTGATTAAAATAGGTAAATATGTAAGATATATTCCTTATCCTGTGTTGTCGGGATTTATGAGCGGAATAGGTGTAATCATAATTTTGCAACAAATATATCCGTTATTAGGATTGAAATCTTCGGGAAGTATGTTGGATTTGATTGTTAATCTTCCAAGTGCGGTCGCACAAGGAATATCCGTTACGGCATTGATATTGGGAGTTGCAACAATATTAATAATAGCCTTGTTTCCGAAGATTACAAAAAAATTGCCTTCGACACTTGTTGCAATGATTGTTGTAACAATCGTTGCCGTTATCTGGGGAATAGATGAAAGCCTTACAATTGGCACAATTCCGTCGGGACTTCCTATGCCTTTGTTTGCAAAAGAAGGTATTGAACTTGCAGGTTTGGATTGGGGCTTGATACTTAAAAGTGCAATAATACCTGGACTTACCCTTGCAGGATTGGGAAGTATAGACACATTGCTTACATCTGTTGTTGCGGATAATATAACCAAAACCAAGCATAATAGCAATAAAGAATTAATGGGTCAAGGTATTGGTAATGTTATGGCAAGTTTGTTTTGCGGACTACCCGGTGCGGGAGCAACCATGAGAACAGTTGTCAATGTTAAAAGCGGCGGAAGAAGTCAGTTAAGCGGTATGATACACGCTATGTTCTTGTTGGCGGTGTTGTTGGGATTGGGAGCATTGGTTAGATATGTTCCGTTATCGGTTCTTGCAGGTATTTTGATAACCGTAGGTTGGGGAATAATAGATTTCAAAGGTTTTAAAGATTTGCCTAAAATTCCGAGAGCCGATGCAGTTGTGCTTATTGTGGTGTTTGTCGTTACTGTTTTCGTTGATTTATTGACAGCCGTAGGTATTGGAATGGTTATAGCATGTGTATTGTTTATGAAACGTGCGGGTGATTTGGTTGAAGGTTCGTATTCTTCTTCGGAGATGACACATTTCGATAAAGAGTCTCCTTGGCAAGATGAGGGCGGAATACCTGAAACGATTAAACACAAGATATATATCCAACGATTGAATGGTCCTATTTTCTTTGGTTCTATTACACGTTTTCAAGAGGTGATGCACGATGTTCCAGATAATGTTAAAGTCGTTATTATCCGTATGCGATTGGTTAATTTTATGGATCAATCCGGATTGTACGCAATGGAGACGGCTGTTAAGGATTTACAAGATAGAGGCATAATGGTACTTATGACCATAATTCAGCCACAACCTTTGTATATGCTTACATCTATGAATTTGATACCTGATACAATTCCTGAAAACCATACATTCAAAACTTTTGAGGATTGTACAGAATTTTTGAAGACTATGGATTTCTGATTGTTCGATAGTCAAACATAAACAAAAGGTTGCATATTTACAGTTGAAAACAAACTTTTGATTTGTATTTTTTGCGTTTGAAAACAAATAAAAATAGATAAATCGAGGTTTTTTACGAAAAAAACTGTAAATTTGCAGCCTGATTTTTAAGTGATAGGGTATGGCAAGGATATTAAATTGTTTTTCTGCGATTGTACTTTGCAGTATATTGTTTGCAGGTTGCGGAAAAGAATTATCGACAAAGGAAAAACTTACACAAGGTCTCCCTTCTTCAAGCGGAAAGACGTTGGAGATGTTGGTGGTTGCCCCGGACGAATTGTATAAAGGCGATTTGAAAGATTCCATATTATTTAATTTTCAAAAAACACAGAAAGGGTTAAATCAAAACGAACCTTTGTTTGACGTTATACACTTGCGAACCGAAGGATATGTCAATTCGGAAATGTTGCAAAAGCATAGAAATATTTTGATTATCGATATGAAGGCTGGCAATCCGAACCAAATGTATCAAGAGATAAATAAGCGTGTTTATCCGCAAGCAATCTATAAACTTATGGTGGATAACAGAGACTCCTTGTTTGCAATCCTTACCCGTTTTTACCCTACCATAAAATACCAATATTACAAAAACGAACACGATAGGATTTTCAATGCTTACAAACGTGATGAAAATGTTGAGGTTGTTAAGAAAATTCAAAAAACTTTCGATATAAAACTACCTATATCCAACGATTTTTATTTGGCAAAACAAACAGACGACTTTTTTTGGCTACGCAAGGAGACCAAGAATGAAAGTTACAATGTTATGATATACAAAATGCCATTTACTTCTCAGAATTTGTTCGATAAAAGTAAAATCATAGACATAAGAAATCAAATCGCAAAAAAATATATACCGGGTCCGGCGGAGGGTTCATATATGGGGACGGAGGAAAAACATTTTGATATTTCAACCGATACTGTTAAAATCAATGGTATAGTTATGATTGAAAACCGAGGGCTTTGGCGTTTGTTCGGGGATTTTATGGGAGGTCCTTTTGTTAATTACGTCTTCCAAAATCCTACGACCAAAGATTTTGTTATGATAGATTGTTTTTTGTACTCGCCTAAGAAATCCAAACGTGATTTACTTATGCAGTTGGAATCTATTGTCTATGGTTTGAATAGAGAGGTGAAATAAAAAAATAAGGCTTTTTGACAAAATAGTGTTAAACACTATTTAATTAGTATTAAACATTAGTAAATTAGTGTGAGTGATTAATAAAATACTATCGTATATTGATAGAACGATAAGAAATAAATATAAAAAACAATTAAATTAAAAAGAAAAGATGAAACCTACACACATTGAACACATCGGTATAGCTGTTGAAAATTTACAAGCAGCTATTGAGTATTGGGAAAACGTTATCGGATTGAAATGCTACAATATAGAAGAAGTAGCAGACCAAAAAGTAAAAACTGCTTTTTTGAAAATCGGAGAAGTAAAAATAGAATTGTTGGAAGCAACAAGTGAGGACAGCCCTATCGCTAAATTCATAGAGAAAAAAGGTCCCGGCGTACATCATATAGCTTTTGCAATGGAAGATACAGATCAAGCATTGAATGAAGCAAAAGAAAAAGGTGTTCGTTTGATTGACGAACATTCCAGAAAAGGTGCAGAAGAATTGATGATAGGCTTTTTACACCCTAAATCAACACTTGGTGTTTTAACTGAATTTTGTTGTAAAAAATAAAAAAAACAAATATCACTATGGCATTTGAAGAAAAAATAAAAGAGTTGTTAGACCTTAGAGTAAAAGCCAAATTAGGTGGCGGAGAGAAAAGAATAGAGTCTCAACACTCAAAAGGCAAACTTACGGCAAGAGAGAGAATTGATTTGCTCTTGGACGAAGGAAGTTTTGAAGAATTTGATATGTTCGTAACTCATCGTTGTACCAATTTCGGTATGGAAAAGAAAGAGTTTCTTTCTGATGGTGTTGTTACTGGATATGGCACGATAGATGGCAGATTGGTATATGTTTTTTCTCAGGACTTCACGGTTTTCGGAGGTTCATTGAGTGAGAGTTTTGCAAAAAAAATATGCAAGGTAATGGATCAAGCGATGAAGGTTGGAGCACCTGTCATCGGATTGAATGATTCTGGTGGAGCACGTATTCAAGAAGGTGTTAATTCACTTGCAGGTTATGCAGAAATATTTGAAAGAAATATATTGGCAAGTGGTGTTATACCTCAGATTAGTGCAATCTTCGGACCTTGTGCCGGTGGTGCTGTTTATTCTCCTGCTTTGACGGACTTCATTATGATGGATAAAGAAAATTCATATATGTTCGTTACAGGACCAAAGGTTGTTAAGACCGTTACGGGAGAAACCGTTACAGAGGCAAACCTTGGTGGTGCAAATGTTCATTCAACCAAGAGCGGTGTTGCTCATTTCGTTGTTGAAAACGAACAGGAAGGATTGCAGAAGATAAGAAAACTTATCTCTTATTTACCTTCTAACAATTTGGAAGAAGCCCCTGTTGTAGATTGCAACGACCCTATTGACCGTTTGGAAGATTCCCTTAACAGCATAATACCTGAAAATCCAAACCAGCCATACAACGTAAAAGACGTTATAACTGCTGTTGTGGATAATGGAGAGTTCTTTGAAGTTCATGAGAATTTTGCTAAAAACGTTGTTGTAGGTTTTGCTCACATGAATGGTATGAGTGTCGGTATTGTTGCTAATCAGCCAAACTTTATGGCAGGCGTTTTGGATATTAATGGTTCAAGAAAAGGAGCAAGATTTGTTCGTTTCTGCGATGCTTTCAATATTCCTATCATAACATTTGTCGATGTACCGGGATTCTTACCTGGAACAGGTCAGGAATATGGCGGAATTATCTTGCATGGCGCAAAGATGTTGTTCGCATACGGTGAGGCAACAGTTCCAAAAGTTACCGTTACTCTTAGAAAGTCTTATGGTGGAGCACATGACGTTATGTCCAGCAAACAATTGCGTGGCGATATAAACTATGCTTGGCCTACTGCACAAATCGCAGTTATGGGTGCGAGTGGAGCAGCTGCAATTCTTTACGGTAGTGAATTGAAGAAAATGGAAGACGAAGAAGCCAAGGCTAAATTCATTGCTGAAAAAGAGCAGGAATATAACGACAAATTTGCAAATCCTTACAATGCGGCTAAATATGGCTACATTGACGATGTAATAGAGCCTCGAAACACTCGTTTCCGCGTTATTCGTGCATTACAGGCTTTGGCAACGAAGAAGGATAGCAATCCTATGAAAAAACATGATAATATTCCACTTTAATACATTGATAAAATGAATAAAAGAATAAAACAATTCATTGCAATATGCTTTGTGTTGATAAGTGGAAGTGCTTTTGCACAAACTGACCCGCTTATCCCACAATCTTTTGCAGTGGATAACAAAACGCAGACAATGGCAGTTATAAACGAACCCGAAAATATGATTGCCATACTTAAAAGAACTGCGGACGGTTATGAGGTTGCAAAATCCATCCAAGTCGATAATATTAGAGGTCGCCACGATAAGCAATTTATTTATCGTCCGATGAGTGTTGCCATTTATGAACAAAAGGTAATGTTTTTGGCTTCCAATCGTGATTCTTGTTATTTTGAAATCACAGACATAAACGGCAACAGTATCTATACTTCTCCTAAGTTTGCAGGTTCTGCTTCGGCATTCTCATACGATGAACAGACAAGACGTTTGTATATTGCAGGAGCAAGTGCTTCGGGATACAATGTATTCAATATTGATTGTTCGTATGGTTTTGCAAACATTAAGATTGACACTGTATCAACGGATAGAGCCGCTTATATGCTTTATAATGTGCCTAAGAAATCCGAAGAAATAGCCAAACACGATTCTTTCGGTGTCGGTTTGACTGTTATTGCAATGGGAACGGTATTTTTTGCTTTGGTGGTGATATCTATCGTTCTTATGGGATTTGCTCGTGCATTGCATGCTGCACAAAGCAAGAAGTCAAAAGCAACTGTTACAAATAAACAAGAAAGAAAAGAAATTGCACAAGAATTTAAGGCCGGTGGAAATCTTTCGGGAGAATCTTTGGCAGCAATATCGGCAGCAATACATTTGTATAACGATGAGTTGCACGACGAGGAGAATACTGTCCTTACGATAGTAAAAGTTGAAAAACGTTACTCTCCTTGGAGCAGCAAGGTTCATAATATGAATGTATATAGACGTTAAAAAGAAGTATTAATTAGGACAATTGATAAATAATTGTTAAAAGATTATTGTAAAATGAAAAATTATAAATTTAAGATAAACGGCAATAGTTATTCTGTGGATATTAACAGCGTTGAAGGACAAGTCATAGAATTGGAACTTAATGGAACGCCGTACAAAGTTGAGGTGGATAGAGAGGTTAAACAAACACCGAAGCCACGTCCTGTTGCAAAACCTACACCAACGGCTGCTGTAAGCACTCCAAAACCAAGCACGCCGGCAGCAAGTGGAACAACAGTAAAAACTCCGTTACCTGGTACGATATTAGACGTATATGTAAGCGAAGGTGATACGGTTAAACAAGGACAGAAATTGGTTTTATTGGAAGCCATGAAAATGGAAAACGAAATCAATGCCGAGTGCGATGGTGTTGTTAAACAAGTAAAAGTAAGAAAAGGGGATGTGGTTATGGAAGCCGAGACCCTTGTAATCATAGGATAGGAAGGAGACACATATTATGTTACTTCAAGCACAAATGGGTTTCTTGGAATTTGTCCAAGATCAATTTCTTCAATTCATCAATTATACGTCCTTTGCCAACTTCACAATAGGACATATTGCGATGATTATCATCGGATGTATATTCATATTTCTCGGTATTAAAAAAGAATATGAACCGTTGTTGTTGGTACCTATCGGATTTGGTATGTTGATTGGTAATATACCATTCTTCCCTGGTCTGAAAATAGGTATATACGAAGACGGTTCTGTATTACATTATTTGTATCACGGAGTACAAAACGGTTGGTATCCACCGTTGATTTTCTTGGGTATTGGTGCTATGACGGACTTTTCGGCATTGTTGTCCAATCCGAAGTTAATGTGGATAGGTGCTGCGGCACAATTCGGTATCTTCGGCGCTTATACGGCAGCATTGGCATTAGGCTTTGCTCCGAATGAAGCAGGTGCGATAGGTATCATCGGTGGTGCAGACGGCCCGACAGCCATATTCATTTCTTCACAGTTGGCACCTGAATTAATGGGAGCGATAGCGGTATCGGCATATTCTTATATGGCGTTGGTGCCTGTTATTCAGCCGCCGATTATGAAACTTCTTACAACAAAGAAAGAAAGGCTTATCCGTATGAAACCTCCTCGTCAGGTATCGAAGACAGAGAAGATTATGTTCCCTATAATCGGTTTGCTTTTAACCTGTATGATAGTTCCTTCGGGTATTCCATTGTTGGGAATGTTGTTCTTTGGTAATTTGTTGAAAGAGTCTGGCGTTACCAAACGTTTGGCAACAGAGGCATCGAACTCAATAATTAATATATGTACTATATTGATAGGTTTGACGGTAGGTTGTTCAACTCAGGCAACTACATTCTTGACTGCAAAGAGTATAGGTATTTTCTTCCTTGGAGCATTCTCGTTCATTGTCGCAACAACATTCGGAGTATTGTTTGTTAAATTGATGAACTTGTTCCTAAAAGAGGGTAATAAGATTAATCCACTTATCGGTAATTCAGGTGTAAGTGCTGTTCCTGATGCTGCACGTGTTTCCAATTCAGTCGGATTGGAATATGATAAGACCAATTACTTGTTGATGCATGCAATGGGACCAAATGTATCGGGAGTTATCGGAAGTGCTGTTGCAGCAGGTATTTTGCTTGCATTCTTGAAATAAAATAAGAATAATTTTTTAATAAATAAGAATGTTTCTTTTAACGGAGAGGTAATAAAAAACTTATCTCTCCGTTTTTTATTTGCTATATTGGTATGAGAAATTGCTGTATTGATTAGTGAAACTATTTTATGGATGTTTAACACTAATTTACTAATCATTAACACTAAATTGTAGTTGTTTGATATTAATAAATTTTTTCACTGATTATTTTCTTGAAAAGACTAAGTGATAAAACATAAAAATTATACGGTATAGAACTAATTTGCACTTTATTTGTGAAAAAAGATGGGATTTATTTGGTGGTTGTTGAAAAAATTTATAATTTTGCACTTTTGAAATATGGGAGTGGTGCTTAGGGTATTGCTTTTGTAGTATGATTATGAACTTTATCGGTTGTTTTAACCGATATAAATAGGAAGACGCTTATGAATAAAACAAAGAGAATCTTGATTGTTGCATTACTTACTTTACCTGCATTTGCTTTTGCTCAAGTACATGACAGAGCAACAATGAGAAACAGAGCCAATGTCGAAAACGAAAGTTCTGATTACACACTTGGAATTTTGAAAGATACGACTCAATATAGACAGAAATTTATCGAATTTGCCAATTTTGATGACAATGACGATGATGCTGCATTAAACGAAAACGATATTGTCTATGAGACTTTTGATAATCAAGTTGTTCATTATTTGAAGAAATTTGATTACTCCAATATGCAGGGTAGTATTCCAATCCGTTTGACAAATGAAAAAGCAAAGAAATATTACACTTGCCCAGTTGAAGGTCCTGTAACATCTCATTTCGGACCAAGAAGAAGACGTTTTCACTATGGTACGGATATAGGAATGCGTAGCGGTACTCCAATCAAATCGATGTTTGACGGTGTTGTACGTTATGCTAAATGGTGTAATGGTTATGGTAATTTGGTTGTGGTAAGACACGATAACGGGTTGGAAACATATTATGGACATATGTCTAAGATAACTTCAAAACCTAATCAAAAAGTTAAGGCTGGTGAAGTTATTGGCTTAGTTGGTTCAACAGGAAGAAGTTCCGGTCCGCATTTACATTTAGAGATAAGATATTTGGGGGCAGCAATCAATCCTGAACACATGATAGACTTTACAGACTTTACGTTGAAAGATGATAACGAAATGTTTAATCTAACGCGTAATGATTTTAAACCTACATACAATTCCAAGAGTTCATCTGTTTCTTCCAAGAGTTTGGCAAAATCTTCAAAAAACAGCACACGTTCTACCCGTTCAGGAAAGGGTAAGACTATTACCGTAAGAAAAGGTGATAACTTGTCTCAGATTGCTAAACGTAATGGCACAACAGTCAAAAAACTTTGTCAACTTAACGGTATCAAAGGTAATAAAATCAAAGCAGGACAAAAACTTAAAGTGAAATAAAAATGTTTTAATTAATAAATATTTGTGTTAAGCACGTTGGCGAATATTTGCCAAACGTGTTTTTTTTGTAACGGTTTCGAATGAAAATGTAAAAGGAGGTAAAAAAAAGATTAGAAATACAGCGGAAGATTAGTAAAAAGCATTTAAAATGAGTTTAATGAAAATTTAACAGAGTTTGAGATAGCAAACGGATTATTTGGGAAAATAAAAAAATCGGTGCATAGTTGATTACGCATCGATTTTTTATTACGTATTTTGGTGTAAATTACCTTTTATTTGTATGTGTTTGTAGAATATTTGATGAATAAAAACTTTATTCTACTGTAACACTCTTTGCAAGGTTTCTTGGCTGATCGACGTTTCTGCCTTTTGCAACCGCAATGTAATACGAAAGCAATTGTAATGGTATAACAGTAAGAAGCGGAGACAAACATGCAACGGTCTTTGGGATTTCTATTGTGTAGTCTGCATTCTTTGCCACACCATCATCCCCCTCGCACACAATAGCGATTATACGACCTTTACGTGCTTTAACTTCTTGAACGTTGGATAAAACTTTTTGATACAAATGATTCGTGTTGTCAGGAGCAATAACAACCGTTGGCATCTCTTCGTCAATCAAAGCAATAGGGCCATGCTTCATTTCAGCAGCAGGATAACCTTCGGCATGAATGTACGATATTTCCTTTAACTTCAACGCACCCTCCATAGCCACAGGATAATTGTAGCCACGTCCTAAATAAATAAAGTTTTTTGCGTATGTGAATATCTTGGAAATATCTTTTATATGATCCACTTGTTGAAAAATCTTGTTTATTTTTTCTTCAATGTGGGATAACTCCCCAATGATGCTGTGATATTCTTCATCTTTTATGGAGTTTTTTCGTTTTGCAACAGCCAAGGCAGTCATAACCAAAACTGCAACTTGTGTTGTAAAGGCTTTTGTTGATGCAACACCTATTTCAGGGCCTGCATGTGTATAAACGCCTGTATCTGTCATACGTGCAACAGATGAGCCGATAACATTGCAGATACCAAATACAAACGCACCTTGTTTCTTTGCCAATTCCATAGCAGCCAATGTGTCGGCAGTTTCGCCCGATTGGGATATGGCTATAAGAATATCGTTTGGCAAGATAACAGGATCACGATAACGAAACTCACTTGCTACTTCAATCTCCACAGGTATCCTGCATAGATTTTCAAACAAATATTTACCAATCAGACCTGCATGCCAAGATGTTCCACAAGCAGTTATCACAATCCTTTGACATTTATCAAACTTGTCTCCAAAATCCGTTATTGCACTTAGTTTTATTTCGTTTAACTCTTTGTTCAAACGACCATTCATACAAAGACTAAGAGATTTAGGCTGTTCAAATATTTCTTTAAGCATAAAATGTTCAAAGCCGCCTTTTTCAATGTCGTCAAGCGATAGGCTTATTTCGTTAATAACGGGCTGAAGTTTGACATTTTTCAAATCGTGGATTTCAATCTCTTTACCTCGTTCTATTTTGACAACTTGCTCATCATTGATATATATAACCTTATTAGTGTATTCTATGATAGGAGATGCATCTGAACCAAGAAAATATTCATTATTCCCAACACCTACAATAAGAGGAGAAGCCTTTCTTGCAGCAATCAACAAATTCGGATTATTTCTTTCTACAACACCTATTGCGTATGCACCTACAAGTTGGGTTAAAGTATGGGTGACAGCAGAATATAAATCACATTTCTGTGATTGCATAATATATTCTATGAATTGAACTACAACTTCGGTATCCGTATCGCTCTTGAACTCATAACCTTTGCTTATTAAAAATGTTTTCAAGGTTAGGTAGTTTTCTATAATTCCGTTGTGTATTATTGCTAAATTCTTACTTTGGGAATAATGAGGATGAGCATTTTTGTCATTAGGTTCGCCATGTGTTGCCCAACGAGTGTGAGCAATACCCACCGTACCGTTTATATTCTTGTCTTTACAATATTGCTCTAAATTATTTACTTTACCTTTCGTTTTATAGACGTTTAAGTTTCCATTGTTATCAACCAATGCGACACCTGCACTGTCATAACCTCTGTACTCCAAACGGTGCAAACCTTTAATCAAAATATCAAAAGCCTGCTTATTTCCTAAGTATCCTACTATGCCACACATAAGTCATTCATTTTTCTGTTATAACTATTATACTTTTCGTTTATCTAAATTTCTTTAACTTTGCAAAGTTACTAAAATTTATTGTAAAATTGCCTTGTTTTATTACAAAATAATCAAAAACTATAAAGAAATATATGCTATTAGTTATAGAAGTGTAACGATTTTTATCTTGTTTTACATAGAAATTAAAAAAATCTTTGTAATTTTGCACATCTTAAACAACTTAAGAATATTTAGAGTTTAGATGGAAACAATATTGAGCGGAATGAGACCTACGGGTAATTTGCATTTAGGCAATTACTTTGGAGCTTTGAAGAACTTTATAAGATTGCAAGATAACTATGATTGTTATTTCTTTATTGCAGATTACCATATGCTTACAACACACCCTAATCCAAGTGATGTGCAACAAAATGTAAAGACTATTCTTTGTGAATATTTGGCTTGTGGGCTTGACCCCGAAAAGGCTACAATATATGTCCAAAGTTCTGTTCCAGAAGTCTGTGAATTGTATATGTACCTAAATATGATAACCTATGTTGGTGAATTGCAACGTGTGGCTGCTTTCAAGGAAAAAGTTCGTCAAAATCCTAACAATGTCAATGCAGGTCTTTTGACTTATCCAACTCTTATGGCTGCCGATATTCTTCTGCATCGTGCTACCAAAGTCCCTGTTGGTAAGGATCAACAGCAACATCTTGAAATGACAAGAGATTTTGCAGAACGTTTCAATAAACTCTATAAAACAGATTATTTTCCATTACCACAAGCATTTAATTTTGAGGGGGAATTAGTTAAAATTCCTTCTTTGGATGGCAATGGCAAGATGAGTAAATCCTATGGAGAACAAGCTACGATATACCTTATAGATGAAGGCAATGTTTTGAAGAAAAAGATAATGAGAGCCAAAACTGATGAAGGTCCAAAGGAGAAAAATTCTACAAAACCAGTGGAAATAGAAAACTTATTCTCCTTGCTTAAATTGGTTTCCACTCCACAGATTGTTCAGCAGTTTGAAGATGCTTATAATGATTGTTCAATCCGTTATGGAGATATGAAAAAACAATTGCTTGAAGATATGAATGTCTTTTTAACTCCATTTAGAGAACGTATAAAGGAATTGTCTGCCAATGATGACTATTTGAATAAAGTTATTGCAATGGGGGCTGACAAGGCAAGAGAGTCTGCGATAAAGACAATAAAAGATGTTCGCAGTATAATAGGTTTTAGGGCATAAAGTGAGTGTAGTCGCTAAATTCAAAAAGCAATTGATAGAACAAGAAAAAAAGTATATAGTTATAAACAATTAAAAATAATTAGATATGTCAGGACATAATAAATGGTCTACAATTAAGAGAAAGAAAGGTGCTTTGGACGCAAAACGTTCAAAAATTTTTTCAAAGATTATTAAGGATATTACAGTTGCAGTAAAAGAGGGTGGTCCCGATCCTGATAGTAATGCGCGTTTGCGTTTGGCTGTTCAAAATGCAAAGGGGGCTAATATGCCGAAAGATACTTTGCAACGTGCCATATCAAAGGCTTCCGATAAAGGCACAGCTGCATTACAAGAGATAACTTTTGAAGGATATGCTCCTCATGGTATAGCAGTTTTCGTTGAGTGTTTGACTGATAACAACAACCGTACTGTTGCCAATGTAAGAAGCATCTTTAACAAGTTGGGAGGCAACCTTGGTACTAATGGTTCATTGTCATTTTTGTTTGAAAGAAAAGGTGTATTCCAAATCAAGATAGGTGATAGAGATCCGGAAGAACTTGAAATGCAACTTATAGAAGCAGGTGCAGATGATATAGAACAAGATGAAGAATACTTCACTGTTTATACCAAGATGGAGGATTTCTCTAATATGAACAATGCTTTGGAAGCAGCAGGAATAGAAGCTGAGAGTGCAGAATTACAGCGTATTCCAAACAACACAACAGAGTTGCCTGTTGAACAAGGTTTGAAAGTCTTGAAACTTGTGGATACCATTGAGGAAGATGATGATGTTCAAGCAGTCTATCATAACCTTGAAATCACAGATGAATTAGCAGCAGCACAAGAATAATTTGTAATGTCTAAACTGTATCTTGTACCAACACCTGTTGGTAATTTAGAAGATATTACATTTAGGGCCGTAAGGACGTTGAAAGAGGTATCTTTAATTCTTTGTGAAGATACCCGAACGTCCTTACCTCTTTTGTCCCATTATGATATACACACTCCATTGCAATCACATCATCTGTTTAATGAACACGACACTCTTGACAAGATTGCACTGCGATTAAAGGCAGGGCAGGATATTGCTCTTATAACAGATGCAGGCACACCTGGTATATCCGATCCGGGATTTCTATTGGTTCGTTATTGTGTTAGTCAAGGCATAGATGTGGAGTGCTTACCTGGTGCAACGGCGTTTGTGCCTGCCTTGATAAGTTCAGGTTTTCCTTGTGAGAAATTCTGTTTTGAAGGCTTTTTGCCACATAAGAAAGGCCGTCAAACAAGATTGAATGAACTTCAAAGTGAGAAGAGAACCATAATCTTTTATGAAAGTCCTTTTCGTGTAAGTAAGTTATTGCAAGAACTACAATCTACTTTTGGAGCTGATAGAAAGGTTTGTATATGCAGAGAGATTAGCAAGAAATTTGAAGAGCATATACGAGGAACTCTCCAAGAGTTGGTAGAAAATTTCAAAGACACTCAATTCAAAGGCGAGATAGTCGTTATTTTAAGTGCTGTGGAAAAAGAAGAAAAACCACAAAAAACATCTTCAAACAAATACAAAAACATCGATTAACTGTTTTCAGTTGCTTTTTTTCATTATAAGTTGTTCGTGTTATTTCATATCACGTAATAGAACAGAATAAATCAGCAAAGAGTATTTATTTATCAAAAGTCAGGTTAAGAAACCTAAAAAGTAACATACCACCGGTAAGGGAGGAGGTACTATATATATCAAAAATATATAGTACTCCTCTCTTGTTATGTTAGGTTTCAGGACAGACAGACATTCATATAGG
>OMYR01000021.1 GCA_900315335.1 uncultured Bacteroidales bacterium | reverse complement strand
GGCGCAGGTGAAAAATTCCGTGGCGTTTACAACTCGGCTAACCAAAGATTGTGACGACACGATATAGAAAGAAAGGAATGTCAGCTATGCCATGCAGCTGTGCTCTGAAGCGTTTTATCTTTGAGTTCAGTGATTCCGCAGATGCGTTTGTTGCCCTGTTGATGAAATAGTTCAGCACCTCAGTCTCTCTTGCCTTTATGCAGTCTCTTGCGGACTTTATCTCTCTGAATGTGCATGCGTTGACGTCCCTGTACCATTCCCGAAGTTTTGCCTTGGCTTCCTCCCTTGTCATCCGTCTCTTGAAGATGTCGCGGATTTTACAGACGAGTGAGTATGCCTCCCTCATTTGCGGATAGAGTTCAAAGAGCAATCCGGCCCTTTCCTTTTTGTGCTCACCCCATTTGTCGCCAGACTGGGCAAGAAGATTGCGTGACCGTGTCAACAACTCCACTTGGGTGTCCCCGTTCGACAGCACCGGCGGCCTGTAAGCCTGCTTCCTGACACGCTTGCGTCCGCGTCTCTCCTTCGGGTTCTTCCTGTGCCGCCTGCGGTAATACGCCCTTTGTCTGGCTTTGCGCTCCTCGTTCTTTGCAAAAGCCGCAGCGGCTTTCTTGTTCTCGGTTACAGCCTGGCGCTTGAACTTCAGCCTCATGGCTTCAAGACCCTCGCAAAGACGCTTGACAATATGGAAACAGTCAATGACTATGGTGGCGTTGGGGAAGCATTCCTTAGCGATGCTGTACATGGAGTCGCTGAAATCCATGGTTATCTCTTTCACACGGGCAAGGTCTCCGGCAGGTATCTGCCTGATGATACGGGAGACGGTATCGGCTTTAGAACCTCTTATAATAGCTATGACTGACCCTTTCCTGCCATGACCGTCCTTGTTGGAAAATATGGTATAGACATCCTCACACAGCTGGGTCTCGTCAATGCTGCAGCGCTCGCCTATGTTCTCCGAGCGCATCACCCACTCGAGGGCATGGTTCCTCTGGTCCCATGTCTCATAGTCGCTCAGATGGTACTTGTAGTAACGCTCTATCTCACTCCCCTTCAGGTGAAAGAATCTCCCTAAAGCTGTCGCAGTTAACGGTAATGTGTCCATTGTCTTCTTTAAAAAAAAGACCGAATTCAACGGACACTTTGGTACCATCTGCGGTGAGAGGGTATTGGTTGAGGATGATGTTTCTGCCACCGGCATCGAGATAGCGGCGCCGTCTCACATGCAGCAGGACTTTGCGGTTGCGTATGGGGTAGTCCTTGATGATTGTGGGCTCGGTAAAGCCGTTGGGCTTAAGGCCCAATCGCTCTCCCTCACGGGTGTCACGCTCGTCCAAATAAATGTTGAGCACTGTATCATAAAGTACGTCTGCCTCGGCCGTGCCGGTATTGGGCTCTTCGGACATTTTCACAATCTCAAACCAGTCTATCATTCCATCGGGAAGGAAGAAGCTGGCGAGGAAGTCACTGTTAATGCTTGATGTATCTTTTTCCATGATACAAAGATAGCACATTTGTCGGAATAAAATATCGTGTCGTCACAATCTTTTGGTTAGCCGAGTTGTAAACGCCACGGAATTTTTCACCTGCGCCGAGAAACCAATATCAATGCTCATCATATCAAAGAAATTGAGCAACGTTTCCGTGATAAGCAAACACTACGTATTGCACTTATCAGCGATACGCATTGTTGGTATTCGAAAACAGAGGACGAGATTGCGGATATTAACAGCAAAAACATTGACTTTGTTATTCATCTTGGCGATTTGACCAACACCGGCACAACAAAAGAATACGAATGGGCTCGTTCCACTCTTGACAAATTGCAGATGCCTTATGTTGCTCTTATAGGCAATCACGATTTTCTTGGTACGGGAGAGCATTGTTATGATGCAATGTTTGGAAAAAAGGATTTTAGTTTTATTGCTGCGAGAATTAAATTTGTGTGTTTGAATACCAACGCAACGGAATATGATTACATTTCGGCAGTTCCCAATTTTGATTTTATGGAACGAGAGATTGTTGCCGACACAGCACTATTCGACAGGACTGTTATACTTATGCACGCTCCACCGTTTAATGACCAGTTCAATAATAATGTTGTAAAGGCATTCCAGCATTATACTTCGTTTTTCCCGAAACTGATGTTTTGTGCATATGGGCATAATCATAGTCAAAAGATAAGTACTTTTTATGACGATGGTGTCATCTATTATGGTACTGATTGTGCCAAAGGACGCAACTATTATATATTCACTTTAACTCCTAACGGCTATGAATACGAGATTGTTGATTTTTAATCTGCTTTTGGCTTTAACCATTGCTTCGCAGGCACAGATAGACACAATGGATTCGCCTAAATACGTTCAGCGTGTCAATCGTTATCGTTCGGATTGGGAGTCGCTTATTCCGACGCAATTTATCATTCAAAATGCAGGCAATATGGGATTGTTTTCATTGGGTGTCGGTTGGGATTATGGGCGTAAAAATCAATGGGAGACGCATCTGTTGTTCGGTTATTTGCCAAAATATAAAAGTACAAGACCTAAGATGACAATGACAATCAAAGAGACTTTTATACCGTGGCGACTTACAATGAAAAAAGGATGGGAATTTGAGCCGCTAACGACAGGACTTTATTTGAATACAATCTTTGGTCATGAATTTTGGGCTTCGCAGCCCGGTCGTTATCCGGATAAATATTATGATATTTCCACCAAGTTTCGTTTGAACGTCTTTATTGGGCAACGCATAACGAAGATTGTTCCCAATAATCGCCGTAAGTTTGTCAAGAGCGTTACATTGTTTTATGAATTGAGTACTTGCGATTTGTATATTCGTTCAATGATATGGGATTGGAAGAGCGATGTGCATTTTAGAAACATTTTCGGTTTATCTCTTGGAGCAAAGATGCAATTCTTTTAATACGATAGAAAATAAAGAATTTTAATTATACAACTGTTTGCTTGAAGTAAGTTTTCCAAATACGGCATACTCGTGTCCCAATATCGGCAGTTTATATCCCAACGTCGGCAGTTTGTGTGTTACATTACGTAATCTACTTGCGTACATTACGCAATGTACCGCAATACATTGCGCAATGTACTGCACGAGTATCCACTGATTGGAAAACTTTGCTCCGATATTGGAACGAAAGTATCTGTCTTTTGAATGCGTGTATCGGATTTTTACTTATTAACTTCAACGCAATAGCCAGAAAACTAAGGGTTTTAGAGCAAAACTTGTTTTTACAGCTAATGAGTTTCAAACTGTTTATACTTTATGCGAGTTTGATGAATTGAATTATTTGGAAATAAATACAAATAAAAAAGGTGTAGATAATTAAATCCACACCTTTTGTTTTATATATCAAAAATTTTATTCCGATATAAATAATTTGCCTATAAATCGACAAGCAATTTGCCCATAGCAATTACTCTTCCCATTTGATTACAAGGTTTCTGTCGCCGTAAGCGTCATCGACTTTACCGCAAGCAGGCCAATATTTGTCATTGTGCTGCATAGGGAAAGCGGCCTCTTGACGAGTGTAAGGCAATTCCCAATTGTCTGCACAAACAACGTTCATCGTATGAGGAGCATTCATCACAACATTATTGTCTTTGTCTGCCTTGCCGTCCTCAATGTCTTTGATTTCTTTTCTAATCTGAATCAAAGCGTCGCATAAACGGTCTAATTCGCTAAGCGGTTCGCTTTCGGTAGGCTCAATCATCAATGTTCCATGAACAGGAAAGGCTACCGTAGGAGCGTGGAAGCCATAGTCCATCAAACGTTTTGCAACATCACCACATTGAACGCCTGAACTTAATGAGAACTGGTTGCAATCCAATATAAACTCGTGAGCACACATTCCTCTTTCGCCTGTGTAAAGGATGTTGTATGTGTTTTGCAAACGTACTCTCATATAGTTTGCGTTAAGGATTGCAAACGCCGTTGCGGCTTTCAAACCATCGCGACCCAGCATCATCAAATAACCATAAGATATTGGCAACAACATTGCAGAACCGAAGCCGGCACCTGCAACAGCAGAACCTTTTTTGCCACCAACTTTCATTATGCTGTTGTTAGGTAAGTAATCCACAAGTTTTTCGCAGCAAGCGATAGGACCAACGCCAGGACCGCCGCCACCGTGAGGCATTGCGAATGTTTTATGTAAATTCAAGTGGCAAACATCTGCTCCCATATATCCAGGTCCGGTGTATCCGACTTGTGCGTTCATATTGGCACCGTCCATATATACCAAACCGCCATTGTCGTGAATAATCTTGATAATATCCAAAATTCTTTCTTCAAATACTCCGTGAGTTGAAGGGTATGTAATCATCAAGCAAGAAAGTCTGTCTTTGTTTGCTTCTGCTTTTGCTTTCAAATCATCAACGTCAATCTCGCCGCATTCGGTTGATTTAACGATAACGATTTCCATACCTGCCATAGCGGCACTTGCAGGGTTAGTTCCGTGAGCCGATGCAGGGATTAAGCAAACCTTTCTGTCTTCCATACCGTTTGCACGTTGGTAGTTGCGGATTGTCGTCAAACCTGCGTATTCTCCTGCTGCACCTGAATTTGGTTGGAAACTTACTTTGGCAAAGCCGGTAACCTTGCAAAGTATGTTATTCATATTCTCTATCATCTCTTGATAGCCCAATGTTTGGTCAGAAGGTGCAAATGGGTGCAATAAAGTAAATTCCGGCCAAGTAAATGGAATCATCTCCATTGCAGCGTTAAGTTTCATTGTGCAAGAGCCAAGCGGAATCATCGCACGATTCAAAGACAAATCTTTAACTTCCAATTTTTTCAAGTAACGCATCATCTCTGTCTCCGAATGATACAACGAAAATTCTTTTGAAGTCAAGAACTTGCTTTGACGTTTAAGATTTGCAGGGATTATTTCTTTTGAAGATAATTTATCAACCTTTTCTGCTGCCTTGCCGTTTGCCGTTGCCAAGACTTCCAAAATCTCATTGACATCGCAAATAGAAGTAGTTTCGTCCAAAGCGATAGAAATAGTGTTGTCGTCTATAAGGTTGAAGTTCATCTCGTGTTTCAAAGCCTCTGCCAAAACATCTTTTGCGGCAATAGGAGTAGAGAAACGAAGTGTGTCGAAATAAACAGTATTCAATTGTTTGTATCCGTATTTCTCTGCATTTTCAGCCAAAGTGATAGCCATTGCGTGAATATCGTCTGCGATTGCTTTGATACCCTCAGGACCATGCCATGCAGCGTATTGACCGCTAACGATAGCCATTAAAGCAGTTGCGGTACAGATGTTGGAAGTTGCTTTTTCTCTTTTGATATGTTGTTCTCTTGTTTGAAGAGCCAAACGATAAGCCTTGTTTCCTTGTTTATCAACCGTGATACCTATTATTCTGCCCGGAATATTACGTTTGAACTCTTCCGTACAAGCCATAAAGCCGGCAGAAGGACCGCCAAAGCCCATAGGATTTCCAAATCTTTGAGCAGTACCCGTAACAGCGTCTGCACCTAATTCACCGGGAGCAACCAATAAAGCCAATGACATCAAATCAACAGCCAAATTAACTTTAACTCCGTTAGCGTGAGCCTCATCGATGAATGCTTTATAGTCATTAACCTGACCAAAGCAATCAGGATATTGAAGTATTGCACCAAAGAATGTATTATCCAATTTAATATTTTGAGCATTACCGATAACCAACTCTATACCCTTAGGCAAAGCACGCGTCTTGATAACGTCTATACATTGAGGGAATAAGTTTTCGTCAATAAAGCATTTATTTATGTTTTCTTTTACTTGCTGACGAGAACGAGAGTAGAAGAACATAAGCATAGCCTCTGCATCTGATGTTGCTTCGTCCAACAAAGAACAGTTAGCCAAAGGCATTTTGGTCATAGAAGCAATAACGGTTTGGAATGTAATCAACGCTTCCAATCTGCCCTGCGAAATTTCTGCTTGGTACGGAGTATAAGAAGTATACCAGCCGGGATTTTCCAAAATGTTTCTTTGCAAAACGGCAGGTAAGATGCTATTGTAATAACCCATACCTATATAAGAACGATATATCTTGTTTTTGCTTGCAAGAGCCTTGATGTGATTAAGATATTCGTATTCGTTCATTCCCAAAGGCAAATCCAAATCTTGTTTCAAACGAATTTGTTTAGGAATTGTTTTGTCTATCAGTTCTTCAACAGATTTAACGCCTATAACGTTCAACATCTTTTCAACGTCTGCTGATTGAGGACCGTTATGACGTGATGCAAAATTATTTGTTATCATCTTTTATTATGTTTGTATTTTAATTATTAATATTTAATACTTCCCTTTTTACGAATGTGTGCAAAATTTACGAAGTTTCATTTTATCAGCCTTAGTTTCCTGTGTTATTAATTGTTATTTGCTAACAGATTCTTTAAGTTTCAATACTTTTTGGCTGTGATTTTCGCTTTTGTCAAAAGAAATGTGATTGGCGTTGAAATGAAACTTATTGAGCGATGTGTTAATATCTTTTAGTGTAGAAAGAATATTGCCGATTAAGTATGTAGTAACGTTTTCGTTTTCTTTGCTATATGCTCCTCGATAGTCCATATTACTCAACGCTTTTGCACTTTCGATAATAAGTTCCGTTGATAGAAAGGCAAATTTTTCACTTCTTGATTTGGAGTACGCCGCTATGGTTATCTCTCTTTTGAAATGAATTAAAATATCGTAGAATTCATTCAAAAACGTGTGCAATTGATGAACCGTTACATTGTTTTTATTATATCGGTTGCAATAATCAATCTGTGTTAAGAAATCTTGTTTAGTCATATTACGCCAATAATTACGGGTGGCAAAGTTATAGAAAACTTTTTATTTGAACAATGTATTTTCCAAAAATCTTTACGTTTTCTGTTTTTTGATGTTTTAATACGTTGTTTTAATACGGCAAATCGTTTTATCAGTGTTTAACATTGGTAAAATGATTAGTGAAACTATTTTACTGATGTTTAACATCATTTTTCTTAACTTTGCCCCCGTTATTTTTAATTATAAATCCTTAAAACTCTTCTTTCGGATACATAGAGTCCCACCAAGAACTGTCGCCTTTAAGCCATTTAGCGAACCACGCATATATGGTGTTGTTCCACTGCATACGCTTATTGAAATCCACGATGCCGTGATTTTCGCCCTTAACAGTTATAAACTCCACCTCTTTACCCAATATCTTCAAGGCGTTATACATTTGAATACTCTCTCCAATAGGAACGTTGGTGTCCGATGTGCCGTGCAATAACAATAACGGCGTTTTTATTTTGTCAGCATTGAATAACGGAGAGTGCTGAGTGTAAAGCGTAGGGTTATTCCAAGGATACGAATCGGCGGAAGCCGCACCTGAATAAGAGTAACCCCAATAGCCTTCGCCCCAATATGAAGTTATGTTGGAGATACCTGCGTGTGATACAGCGGCTGCGAAAATATCTGTCTTGGTTTGTAAGTACTGTGTCATAAAACCTCCGTACGATGCACCCATACAGCCAACCTTTTTGCTGTCAATAAACGAATGGTCTTTGCAAACTCTTTTAACGCCTTCGATAATTTCGTCAGCCGTAAAGTTGCCCCAAGTATTTACGTGGCGAGCAGCAAACTCTTGTCCCCAACCAATAGTTCCCGAAGGGTTGATAACATAAACAACATAGTCTTGTTGAGTGTAAAGCCAGGCAGAGTAGCGCATCTCAAAACTTCTATCCGTAGGCGTGCAGCCTCCATAATAATACACAATCATTGGATATTTCTTTGTTTTGTTAAAGTTTGTCGGATAATAAAGGCGACCATCTATATTCGTACCGTGCATTTTGAACGAATAAGTTTCCATTTTGCCTATACCCATTTGAGCAAAAGCATCTTTTTTCGGGAAATACACTTCGGTGGTTTTAATTTCGCCCGTATTATTCACAACGGCACGGAACACTCTCTTAGGTTTGTTGTAGTTTTCGCCGTAATAAACAAAAGTCTTCTCATCTTTTGATACGTCAAACGAAAAGACAATATCCACGCCCAAGTCCAAAAGATTAAAAGTCTGTTTGTTTATATCGTAACGATAAACATTTATAGAGTCTTTGTCCGTACAAGTAAGATAGATATTGTTCTTTCTGACGATTATGCTGTTAATCGACGGATTGAAATTCTTTGCAACAGGTGTTACTTCCTTTGTTTTCAAATTCATTATATATATAGAATAATTGAAAGCGTTAGGTATCTGTCCTTTTTTCAGAGTCGAGCCGATGGAATTAAAGGCTTCGTTGCTTGCCACCAATACAATGTTTTCTCCGTCTTGAAGATATTGAGCATAATTCACAAATCCGTCTTCCAATACCAAAGTATCCAATTTCTTCGTGTTAGGATTGTACTCAAATATGGAGTTAAATGTGAATGGTCGTTTGGTCGGGTTGTCTTTTGATATGGAAAATAAAATGTTTCCGTTAGAACAAACATCATTAAGATATGTGGAACTGTGCGAATAGAACAAAGGTTGTACGTTCATATCCTTAACAAGTGAAAGAGTTGTCCTATCTCTCCAACCCGGTATCCTGTCATCGGGCATATACATTCGGCGTAAATCTCCCGAAGTGTTGTCATTTTTTATAACCGTTGATAGAATATAATCTTTCTCGTTGTCGAAAAACGAAATAGTGCTGTTATCTTTCAAATCCTCTATAAAAACTTTTCTTTCTCCACTTGCAGGATTAAGAGTCAAAACCTTGCTGTTTTCGGTATAATACAACAAATCCGAAATCGGCATCCACGCATACGAAGTTATCTTGTCGTCTTTGAAAACTATTTCGTCGTTATTGCTTGAACGAACTTCTATTCTGTATTTGCTCTTGCCTTTGGTATCGGTGTCATAGTATTTGACAATATAATATTTGCCCGAAGCAGAAATAGACGTGTGGTAAGGATTTTCTCCGCAGAGCATAGTTTGAAGAGTAAGTCCCGAACGATTATCACCTATCGTCGGGCGAAGTTCTCTATTATTCTGCAAATCCAATGTTGTGGAGAGTTTATACGTTTTATTACCCTCACACATAACGCTTATACCCACAATATGACTGCCCGGTTCCAAAGACTTTTCAATCGTTACAGCCGTTGCAGAGTCCCAATCGCTTTGCAAAGCAAGTTTCTCATCGGCTTTTTGTCCGTCAATGCTTACAATAAACGCCGCATTACTTTTGACTTCAATACTTCTATTCACATACTTATCCGTATTTATCGTAAAATACAGCGTCTGTGAAGTGAAATCTTTGCCGCTATTGTCCAATGTTACAACTCCATTGTTCGCAACAATATCATTAAGGCGGTCAATATCTTGTTTGCCGTTTGGAACGCAAAGATAATCGTTTGCAGAAAACTTCTTACCGTTTGCTCCGATGGAATCAAACATTAGAGGTTTATCAAAACCGTAAGACTTGGTCGTCTTAAACATTGAAATAGGTGCTGTCTTGTCCTCATTTTGTGCGATAACACTTGAAAACAAGATTATAAACACCGCAAAAAAACAAATTTTTCTCATAACTTTTTATTTCTTTTTACTGATATTAATATTTCTTTTTTTTATCATTATATTCCTTTGCCTGATGTTAAACATCATTTCCTTAAAACTATATCGCTCTTACTTGCATTGCGGAATATACAGTATGCGTTTAGTGTCAAAAAACTCGTAATCGAACAAATCACGTACATTATATAATGTGTATTTGCCTTTGAAACCTATGAGTTCTTGGCACACATCCTCGCCTTTAAGGTAAAGAATGCCGTTTTTCAACTCATTATTGCATTTGTTGGTTACTTTGTTTTTGGTCATTTTCATAAAATCATTAAGGTTGGTAACGGCTCTTGAAACTATGAACTCATATTGCTCTTTGTCCTCCTCGCATGGCAATTGCTCCGCCACAACATTGTCTAACTGCAAGGCATCTTTTATGGCATTAACCACTTTAATCTTCTTTGCTATTCGGTCAATCAAATGAAATCTTGCGTTTGGAAACATTATCGCAAGGGGAATACCGGGAAAACCGCCGCCGGTGCCGACATCAAGAATTGAAGTATTGTCCTTGAAGTTTATAATTTTCGCAATGGCAAGGGAGTGCAATATATGATGAACGAAGATATTGTCTATATCCTTTCGGGAAATCACATTTATTTTGCCGTTCCAATCTCTGTAAAGGGGACAAAGCGATGCCAATTGTTCCAATTGTTCGGGTTTAATGCCCTTAAACTGCGATTTTATGTATTGTATTTGCTCCGTATTCATTACTTGAATTTTTATGATTTGCAAAGATACGAAAAAATCAATCCGAACCGACTTTCTTTGCTACAAAAACCGTTTCGTTATATGCTTGAATAATATTTTGTAACTGCGTTATCCGAATTTTAATCCCATATAATGTAAGTAACGACGGATTAACTTATTTCCAATAATTGAATTTGTCGTTTTTTGCCTTAAATACATACTCCCTAACCTTAACAACGAATTAAAACAAGACGAAAACAAATACAACCGTCTTGACAACAAATTAAATCGTAGCGGAAGCAAAAATAATCGCCTTGCCAATATGCGGGAAATCAACGGTTTCAAAAACCATACCGACGAGTTTGTGCCTAAAATTGCTTTACTTTTCGTCTAAATCACGCAAGTTCTCGTCTAAATCATACAGAAACGAGAACGTATATTGCGATATATAGTGATTGTATATTGCGATATATACGACCTCTATATATCGCAATATACAATCACGTT
>OMYR01000026.1 GCA_900315335.1 uncultured Bacteroidales bacterium | reverse complement strand
CAATATGAGTGAGAAAGTATTCGGTATCAAAGTAAAAATTCAATCTCTGAATATCTTCTTCGCTTATCGTGATTTTCTTTTTATAGATATCTTCCATAAGCATATTTTGAGATTTTTCGGGGTCGGGTTGTTCGGTCAAATTTATAGGTTTTACGTTTTTGTTTTCAGAGGGTTGAAGCGGAGTTGAAGCATCTTGGTCGGCGGGTTGAACGGAAGAGGAATTTGGTTGAGTTGCTTGATTAGCAGGTTGATTTATTGAAATTTGTTCTTCTCGCTTTGCGTTATTTAAGATATTGCATTGGCGTTTAAGTAGCGGTTTGGTCGTCTTCGGTGGAAAGATATACAACGCTTTTACGCTCTGCGTTGGTTGGAAACGAAAGAAAGTTTTGGTGGCTGATAATGGCAAGAGCCAACTGGCGTAGCATAGAGGATTTTCCGTTGTCCGAGCCGCCTATCAATGCCGCTAAACCCACCTTTGGTAGCAAGCCCTCAACCAAAAAAGGAATCTTTTCTTCGGCAGAAGTTATCAAATCCAAAGCATTGCGACAACAATCTCTATCCAATATTTCCTGCTCCGTACATTCTTGGTTTTGAGCGTTATTGGTCTTTTTGTCCAAAGATTTGTTTGCAATGGCATTGGAAGTTTTTTTGCTCTTTTTCTTTGCGAACGGTTCTGCGATAATGCTTTCGGCTTGTTTGAGGGCATCGCCAAGCAACTTGTCGGCAGCAATAATTTCGGGCTTTTTCGGAGTTGCTTTTTTGGTTTTTGACTTTGTTGATTTGGTTTTTGACTTTGTTGATTTAGACGTTTTTACGGCTTTTTTAGTCGCTTTTTTAGTATTCATAACAAATAAAATTTTTGAAGTTTTACACCTATATATATGTATAAATTTGCGGATACATAATATAAAAAGGTGAAATTTGCGTTATTGACCAAAACGAGTAATCGCAACCCACTCGAAAGAATTTCCAAAACTACATAAACTTGTAGATAATTTCGCCGTCCTCTTGGTTTATGGAGTTAAAAGTGTAAGGCATCTTGTCGGCAAAACGTATGAAATATAACGTTTTAATCTGTGATTTAGAAAATTTCATTTTCATCAGACGCTTCTTTTCGGCGTAGAAATCTTTGTCGTTAAATGTTTTTGTTTCCATTGTCTTAATCTTAATTTTTAACTTTAACTTTAACTTTTTGAAATTTTTAATTTTTTGTTTTCTTAATTAATTTTTTTAGTGGCTTCCGCCTTACTTAAAATGTTTTCATAATTAAAAATTTAGTGGCTCCCGCCTTACTTAAAATGTTTTCATAATTAAAAATTTAGTGGCTCCCGCCTTACTTAGAATTTTCTATTTGGGTGTGGAACATATCGATAAGGCCGCTTTTGGCACTTGCCTGGCCGCCGATAAACGATGCTATAACGGTCAAGACCTGAATGATAAGTTTTATCCACCATTTCAAATTTCTTTCTTTGTCGCTCATAATTTTATCCTCCTTTCTGCCCTTTATCTGTTAAAAAACGCTACCCTTTGGCATTGATAACATTTTTTTGTTTTCTTGTTTTTTGGTTTTTCTCTCTTCGCTCCACTCGGGCGATGATTTCGATTGCAAAATTACGGCGAGAAAACGAGGTGGGATTATGAATACATTATGCGTACATTATGTACCAAGCGGTGTGGTGTGAGGCGTACGGGCAAGTGTGAGCCGCACAGGCAAGTATGGCATAGCCATTAAGGGGCAACGTGAAAAGATTTCAATAACGCATATCGGTGAGAAAATAAATAAAATATTGTATCTTTGCGGATTGGAATATATAAACGACAAGGCAATGAAAAAAACAATACCTCGAACAAGACCTACAAAAATACCTCCTTTGTGAGTACCCACAAGAGAATGCTCGGTGTGAATGGAAGGAATTTAAGAATATGAAGAACTCATTTTGTGGGGACGAGAAAGATGATGTGATTTCATACGTATCGGCTATTGCCAATATGGAGGGAGGGTATCTTGTGATAGGTGTGCATGACAAAACTTTGGAAATTATTGGTACTAACACATATAACTATGACAGACAGAAAGCTATTCTGCGTTTAACTGAACGTTGCGTTAATCTTTCAACAGAGGGGCTTGATATTGATGAGTTTGTTACAAAAGACACCAACAAGATTGTATGGGTAATTCACATACCTAAGCACCGCCCCAAATTGCCTGTCTATGCTCATAATAAGGCATGGCAGCGGGTTGAGGATTCTTTGGTTGAATTGACCCAAGAACGGTTGAATGCTATTTTAGAAGAGAATAGTCCTACCTTTGATTGGTCTGCTCAGATTGTGGAAAATGCTACGATTGATGACCTTGATAGCAAGGCATTGGCAAAAGCACGTAATGAGTTTAAGGCTGTGCATCCTCGTTTGGCACAAGAAGTGGATATGTGGGATGATATGGAATTGCTTTGTCGTGCAGGTGTTGCTGTAAAAGGCAAACTCAATACGCTGCTACAATCAAAATTGTCAGATGTGCTGACAGACGAGCAAAAGAGCCGTAAGATAAGCAATTTGCTATCTTCATTAAAGAAAGAGGGTAAGATAAAACTTATTGAGGGCAAGAAATGGGTTTTAGTCGAAGTTTAGTCGAAGTTTAGTCGAAATATGAACGGTAAGATTGTATAACATATTTATAATCAATAGTAATATATAAACGTGCATTAGTCGAAATATGATTATTTAGTTGTGTCTTAAAACACAGCAATAAGAAGTACTAAGAAGAAAAAATATTATTCAAAATTTCCTTCTGCCAAGGCTGATGACCTTGCTTGGCAAGTTGGTCTTGACAGCCTCGCAAATCCTTGACATTGAAAAGTCGCTCCATAGCCTTGTTGGGTACATGTTGCGAAGCATCTTTTGGGTCGGTAATAAAGACTTGTTGCAAAAAGAAATATAACGACACCTTGGACGTCTTGCCCTTAAACTTGAAGACCCAATGCAAATAATTGTCTTTAAGTCGGATATAACCCTTATCGATTGCCTTTTGATAAAACGTCTTTTCTCTTGGAGTTAAAAAATAATCTCCATAAGAATCTTTTAATGCAAGGTCTTGGTTGTCTTCTATGGTCTCGTTATCCTGTTGTTTTTCCGTGCTTTGAGGTGTTTTTGTGAAATCTATCGCAGGGGCAATGGAGCGAAAATAAAATTCGGTGAAACGATTGGCAAAAAGAAGAAACTTTCGGTCATTATCGCTTTTAATAGACGTGGAATGCAAAATATAATCCTCAAAATCAATGTTTAATATTCCCTGCCACTGCGGACAATACGCATGGAAATCACTCTTCAAAGCATCTATTACATCGGTAAATGGAGAGATAAACGAAAAAACATCACAGCACTTCTGAAAAATAATCTCACGATTTTCATCATTTGAACAATTATAGGACGCCTCAATCAATAGAATTTTCGAGGATTTTTCACTCTCAAACAATGATTTTCCGTACTTTCTTAACAACAAAGCATACGGCAAGCAACCGTTGGGAGCAACCTTTTTACGCTGCTCCAAAACCTTATCGAAACTATTATGTTGCTGTACTTCACCGCTCTGCATCAATCCCCAAAGTATTAATCCCTCATAATTTCTCTCACTTTTTTTAAGACAACAAAGTTAATATTTTTTTTTCAATATAGTGGTGCGAGCCGGTGCGAACCGCACAGGCAATTATGGCTAAGCCGTGAGGGTTTGTAAGCGAAAAAATATATAATCGCCTAAATACCATAAGGGCTATGCCATATTTACGTGTGCGGTTCGCACAAAAATATTGGATTTTGCATTGCCAATTAAAAAAAATGTTGTATCTTTGCAATTGAAAATAAGACAAAAATGTTTGTTTTTTCGGTATTCAGATATTTTTTTTATTTTTTATATGTAAAAGTTTGGTTCATCCGACATTTCGAGTGATACAGCAGTCATGCAGTGCATACAGTCTTAGTTCAAAATATCGTTGATCCCTAAAGCCGTAT
>OMYR01000025.1 GCA_900315335.1 uncultured Bacteroidales bacterium | reverse complement strand
TCATCGCTCTTGAAACTGTTGATTTCCCGCATATTAATAAAACGGTTTATTTTTATTTCCGCTTCAATTCAATTTGTTGTTAAGGCGATTGTATTTGTTTCTGTTTTGAGTTAATTTGGTTTTGAATTAAGAGCGTACATAGTTAAGGCGAGGAAAGACAAATTTAATTATTTTCAATAGGTAAATTTGTCGTTTTTCACGTTAGTTAGTTTTATGGATTATTCTATTGGTATGGAATACTGATTTGTAGGTATTTCATAAAAATAAGAGGACGTTATCAAAATACGTCCTCTTCAATACATTATGATTTTAAGTATGATAAACAGTTTGCGAGGTTATATGCCTAACATCACGCCAAAGGCAAATGGGTATAAGTCCTTGTTGTATTTGTACGAGTCTTTGAATATAGGCGTAAGAGCATGCGTTACGTAAAGCGTCCAACCATAAACCTCAACACCTAAAAAAGCATCCCATTTGAAAGAATTGAAGTCTTTGAAAGATGTTCCCGTAGATTGCTCAACCTTTTCGCCATTGACTTTGTATGAATATCTATATCCCGTACTTGAATTGCGGACATTTACTCCACACACAGCACCGGCATGCAACGTAAAATGCTTAAAAGGATGATAATTTATCATTATCGGAAACGTTATATAGTTGGCACATAAACTGAATTTCTCATCAGATATACTGCCTTGCGGAGTAACACCTGTGAAAATATCCGTCAAAGGCTCATCAAATCTAAACACATTACTTTGAAAACCTACACCGATAGAAGGCCAGACAGGGATAGAATTTACTTTGAAATTAAAGTTCAGCATAATATCCCACTTATTTGACCATTTGGTGGAATAATTATCGCTTGGAGTTGAGAACAAACTGCTGTTTGATGTGCTCCAACCGGTATAACCATAACCAAATCCCAAATCGGCATATACTATCCAATTATTATTTCCTGAATCTTTTACTTCTTTTAAGATTTCATCCATATTCACTTTCTTATTATCCATAGTTGAAACCGAGAAAGATTCCCATTCGCCATTTCTTGCAATAGAGATATTAATGGAATAACGAACCTTGTCATCGGGAAGAACTTTGCTCTGTCTTTCTATCCTGACAGTATCTGCCTGAATAAACAATGTGTCAGAGCGAAACTTAACCTCATTATTGCTACGCAATTCCTCCAAGTCGTCACTGATAACTTCGTAGATATAATCATTGTCGTAGGCTGTAACGTGTCCTTGGGCGTTCTCTTTGGAAACAACACTGATATTGCCTATAAGACGTTTGGTTTGCCCTTGATTGATAATCATCACATCGCCCAATTCATGTTTAGTGGAAAACATTTTAAGGTAACCTGTTTCAAAATCTTGCGCTTGTATATTGCTAACAAATAGCATTAGAAACAATGAACTCAATATTTTTAATTTTCTTTTCATATTTTTATGATTTTAATGTTATTGTCTATTTCTTTGTAATTAATACTTCCTCGTCTCTGTCGCCGAATTTAGCAAAAATCTTTCTTGACAGCGGAGTATCTACTAATTTAACCACGTTGTTTATACCTTCTCTCACTTTATAGGTTATTTCGTACAAATGGGTGTTATCTTTTATCAATTCAAGTAAGTTTGGTTTTTCTTTATTAGACTGTTCTGTCTCGTTTGTTTTTTTGATTATTACAACGGTGTTTTGATTGTCTTCAATAATAGGGTCATTTTGTGCTATTAAATCTCCATTCTCCTTTTCAATAGTAGCAATAGGTATTTTGACAATCTCCATATCCTCTATTACTTTTGTTGTATCTTGAATAATGTCGGCAAGTAAAATGTCATCTTGTGCAACCGTTGAAGAAGTGTCTTTGTAATCGGTTTTGCTTTGAGGTGCAATCGCTGAATTAGTGTGAGTGATTGCTGAATTAGTGTGAGTGATTATTTGAGCAATGTGAGTGATTGGTGAAGTAGTTGATGATGATGTCTCAACTTTGGGTGACGTCTTGGCGATTTGTACCGGTTGTTTGGCAGAATAAAATGTTTTTATTCCTATAATCAAAGTAAGGGCTGCTGCCGTTGCCGTTATCCATTTGATGTATTTGCTTATAACGATAATATTCGGACGAGTTGTCTTGGCGATGTCATACAAAGATTGTTTGTCATCAAAGACCATTGTCGGCTTGTCTATCGTTATATTGCTGTCATATAGGTCAAGTTTTTGCTTATCTTCCTTATGAACGAGAAGATATGCTTCCACTTGCTGCCTTTCACTTGCCGTAAGATTGCCTTCGGCATAGTCAAAAAGGATTGCGTCTATATTTTCTTTGTTTATTATCATAATTTTCTTCCTTACTATCTTTGTTATTCGCTTTTGAGAGCCTTTAATTTTATCTTCGCTCTAAAAATATTTACCTTTACATTTGCTTCGCTTATGTGCAGTATGTCGGATATTTCTTTGATTGAAAAACCTTGCCAATCCTTTAATATCAAACACTGTTGCATTGTTTGCGGCAGTTGCTTCAAAAGATAATCCACCATTTGTTCGTTTTCTAAATTGTTTTTGTCAATTTGTTGTTCAAACTTCGTTTCCTGTCGGATTTTCTTATACCTTAAAGCGTTTAGCATCTTGTTGTGAGCCGTTGTAAAAAGCCAACTTTTTGCTTTTTGGTTATCTACTTTCGCTCTGTTCTCCCAAAGACTTATGAACGTATCTTGAACAATATCTTTCGCTTCGTCCGTATCCTGCATATTCTTGGCAAGATAACGCAAAACATCGTCGGAAAAATTGTCAATATGTCGTTTGAAGTCTTTTTCAGTCATTCTAAAAATGCTTGCTTTACAATTAAACCCCTTTTGTATGGGTAAAAGTTACAAATCTTAGATAAAAAAAATGAAAAACGGTCTTGTATGTTGTCGCAAAACATATAAGACCGTAATAAAACATCAGCAGCGTTTAATTATATTACTTAATTAATAATATCGAAGCCTGTAAATTTTTGCAGACACTCAGGAATTTTTATTCCGTCCTTTGTCTGATTGTTTTCCAACAGTGCTGCCACAACTCTTGGCAATGCCAATGCCGAGCCGTTAAGAGTATGGCAAAGTTGCATCTTACCATTGTCATCCTTATAGCGAACTTTTAATCGGTTTGCCTGATAACTCTCGAAGTTCGATACAGAAGAAACTTCCAACCAGCGTTTTTGTGCTGCGGAATACACTTCAAAATCAAATGTCAAGGCAGAAGTGAAACTTATATCGCCACCGCAAAGACGCAATATCCTATACGGCAATCCCAATTTGTCCAACAATCCGCCTACATGCTTTTTCATAACTTCCAATTGCTCGTAAGAATGTTCCGGACTGTCAATGCAGACGATTTCCACCTTATCAAACTGATGCAGACGGTTCAACCCCCTGACGTCTTTACCGTAAGAACCGGCTTCACGACGGAAACACTGAGAATAAGCACAGCGACGAATAGGCAAATCCTTTTTATCGACAATCGTATCTCTGAATATATTGGTAACAGGTACTTCCGCCGTTGGAATCATATAGAAATTGTCTGCCGTTACAACATACATCTGTGCTTCCTTGTCAGGTAACTGTCCCGTTGCTATGGCAGATGCTTCATTGACCATTAAAGGCGGCTGAATTTCCATATATCCGTCGTTTTCGCCTTCTTGCAAAAAGAAATTAATCAATGCTCTCTGCAATTTAGCTCCTTTTCCTTTATACACAGGAAAACCTGCCCCTGTTATCTTGTTGCCTAAATCAAAATCGACTATATCATATTTTTTGCACAAATCCCAATGTGGCAAACAATCCTCACTCATCTGTGGAATAGTGCCAATCATCGCCACAACCTCATTATCTTCTTCGCCCTTGCCGTTAGGAACACTTTTGTGCGGAAGATTAGGTATGGAAAGCAATAGGTTTTTGATTTGCGTTTCAAGTGAAGAATGTTTTTCTTGAAGTTCTTTCTCGTTTGCTTTCAGTGTTGAGGTTTGAGCCTTTTTACTTTCTGCTTCTTCTTTGTTACCTTGTTTGAAGAGCATACCTATTTCCTTGGCAATGGCGTTTTGTTTTTGTTTGTTATCATCCAATTGTTTTTGAATATCACGACGCAAATTGTCCAAGTCAAGTAGTTTTTCAATGCTCTCTTGTGGAGTCTTAAAATTCTTTACCTTCAATCTCTCGATTACAAGGTCTTTGTTATCACGTATAAAATTAAGTTGTAACATAACTATATTATATTTAATGTTCTTTTCGCTCCCAAGAAACGAAAAGTAACCTCTATGATTTACGGCTTGCAAAATTACAATTTTTTATTTTAATATCATTTTTTTAGTATCATTTATCGTCTTAACAGTGTTAAACACTAATAAAATAATGTTTAACATTGGTAAAATAGTGTTAAACATCAGTAAAATGATATTTAATACTAATTTCCTCTTTTGGTAGACAAAATGCCCGATAAGTGTCATTATGGCATTTAATTAACTATTATTCAATTTTTTAACTGACAAAATGGCAAAATAAATACGTGGTATCAAAATTGTAAATACTCCTACGAAGCGTTTGAGAAGCTACAACAAAAAAAGCAACGCAGAGGCTTCAAACAGTAGAATAGAAAAAACAATTAAAAAATAGGAGGAAAAAATTATGTTACCAGTAATGAGAAACAACAGTTATTTACCAGAATTATTCAACGACTTCTTTGGTTTGGATTATGGTAAAGAATTTAGAGAAACAATGCCAAAAATCAACGTTATTGAAAACGAAAAAGAATATCGAATTGATATGGCAGTGGCAGGTGCTGTAAAGGAAAACTTTTCAGTAAGTTTGGAAAAGGAAAATGTTCTTAGCGTAAAGTTTGAACAAAAACACCAATCCGAAGAAGAAAACAAAGAAGAGAAATATTTGCGAAAAGAATTTTCTTATTCAAAGTTTGAAAAGAGTTTCGTAATCCCTGACAACGTTGCAAAGGAGAATATCTCGGCAAAAGCAGAGAACGGCGTCTTGTCAATATCTCTTCCAAAACATGAGGTAAAACCCGAATTGGAAAATAAACAAATCCAAATCGCATAACCTACGCCAACAAAACTTTTAGACATAGTTATTTTATAGACACAGCGCGATTAATTGTCCTATACCCATAGGAAACTAACAAGACAAACAAGCACACTCATTAATCGCAAGCCCCAATCAAATTCACCACATATTTTGATTGGGGCTTTAATCATGTCGGTCTTTGAGAGTTTTGTTTTTGTGAGGTGTATTTTGTATAAAATTTTTGCAATGTTTTATTGGTTTTTGCGTTTATTTCCAAAAAACAAAACTACAATGAATATTGAAATCATAAATATCGGCGATGAGTTGTTGATTGGTCAGGTGGTCAATACCAACTGTTCTTTTATGGCAAAGGAACTTAACAACATCGGTATCAATGTTAAATACATCACTGTAATTAACGATGACGAAAAAGAGATAGAAAAAAGTATTATTTTGGCATTGCAGCGTGCTGACGGCGTACTTATCACCGGCGGCTTGGGACCTACCAAAGACGATATGACTAAGCACTGTTTGAATGCTATGTTTGGCGGCACTCTTGTCGAAAACAAAAGCGTGAGCGACCACGTTCGCCGTTTCTTTGAGGCTCGAAACCTTCCTTACACCTCAACCAATCATTCGCAGGCTATGGTTCCCGATTGCTGTGAGATTATCTTCAATCATTTCGGCACTGCTCCGGGAATGGTCTTCAAAAGTAAAGAATTGTTTGAGGGCAAACCAAAACTTGTCATCTCACTTCCGGGCGTTCCTTTTGAGATGCAAGAGATGTTTAACGACGTAAAACAAATCCTTATCGACCATTATCGCCCTCAAACCATAATACATAAATCCATAATCCTTAGTGGAATCAGCGAGAGTTTTCTTTCCGATAAACTTTTGAACTTTGAAAATCATCTTGCGGATTTGAACAAACAAAATCCGGAGCGTTGTTTTTCGCTTGCATACTTGCCGGATGCGGGAATGATGAAACTGCGTTTAAGTTTGCACGGCGGACAAAGAGCGATTGAAGAAACGGAATTTGAACAGGTATATTCGATGCTACGAAAAGAGACTTCCGCATATTTTGTATGCGAAGAAGACAAGAATATAGCCCAAATTATCGGACAAATCCTAACCGCCAAAAACCAAACTCTTGCTTCGGCAGAGAGTTGTACGGGCGGCAATATTGCTCATACGATAACATTAAATTCGGGTGCGTCTGAGTATTTCAAGGGTGGCGTTGTTGCTTATTGTAACGAAATAAAGAATAAAATTTTAGGTGTTAAGCAAGATGTTTTGGATAATTTCGGAGCAGTGAGTGAGCAGACGGCAAAACAGATGGCACAAGGTGTTTTGAAATTATACGACACAGATTTTGCAATTGCCACAACCGGTCTTGCAGGGCCTAATGGCGATGGGTCGGACAATGAAGTAGGAACAGTTTATATAGCCATCGCAACAAAAAATGGCGAGACCATAGTAAAGAATACGTGCTACAAAACCTCGCGTTCCAATTTCATAGATAGAGTAACCACTTTCGCTTTATCGGAATTACTTGCCATTTTAAGATAAATATTTATTACAAAAATAGTATTAAACATTAGTAAAATAGTGTTTAACATTATTCAATTAGTGTTTAACACTATTTTTGTAATTACACATCATATAAAAATAAACAATAAAAAATGCTCACCGTTAAAGGACGATGAGCTAACCTGATGTTTTCACAACGGAATAATCCTTATTGTGATTTACTAAAATCCGTGCTGCAAAAATACATAATTTATTTATAATGACAACATTTTCAATTAAATTTTTATAATTTTGCACAAAGAAGTTACGAAAAGAGTGTAATTTATTGGAAATGAGCGTAGGTTAATTGCTCTTGATAGTAATAGGTTACGATTTAGTTAGTTATC
>OMYR01000004.1 GCA_900315335.1 uncultured Bacteroidales bacterium | reverse complement strand
TTTTAGGTTGTTTATTCGCAACTTTCAGCCTTTTTGTTTGAAGTTTATTTTCCAAATACGCCAATTTATTTTCCAAACACGCTACTTAGTGTTCTAAACACGCCAATTCGTAACGTAGATAGTACTATCTGTTTTACGAATTGGCGTGTTTGGAAAATAAACTTCCCACTATCAAATAAAAATCTCAGATTATTTAATAAAAACTCTTTATTATTAAATAGAAGTTTTGGATTATTAAATTAAAACTACTTACTATATATAAGGAAGCGGAGTCGGGCGTGTTTGATGAAAAAAAGTACCCCCATTGCGAATCGAACGCAAATCGTCAGAACCGGAATCTGAAATTTTATCCATTAAACTATGAGGGCGAAGTTCGGTTATAATATTTGGGTTTTGGAGGTGATGTTTTGTCAAAACCAGTGTTTTCGTTTGAAATAAGCGTAAAACGCAATAACAATGGCGACCATTACGATAGATATGCCAGCAAAGGCGTATGTAGTGCCCTGAAACGGAAGTTTTATGTTCATTCCGTATATGCTACTGACCACGGTCAAAGGAAGCATGACGGTGGAGATGAATGTAAGGGTTTTGATGATTTCGTTGGTCTTGTTCGTCTGCAAAGAGTCGAATGTCTGTGCCAAACCTTGCGTCAATTCGCCGTAATCTTCCACCAAGTCAAACATCTTTTGGTATTGGTCTAAGATATTTCCCCAATATTCTTCCATATCTTCTTCATAGCCCTTGATGTTTCCGCTCTCGAATTGATGTAACACTCGTAGTTGAGGTTTGAAAGAAGTGTTGATGGAGATAAGATTTTTTCTTGTTATACTTAGATGTTCCAAAACGATTGTTGCTTTTTTCGAGAAAATATCTATATTTAAGTTATCAACGTCCGTTCCTATGCGAAGAATTAAGGAATATGTCTCAACCATAAGTCTATCCAACAAGTTGTAAAGCAAAGCATCGGAAGACCCGATAATATCCAAACTGTCGTCGTCTGGGTCTTCGTCTCGTTTTTTCTTTTCTTCAATCAAGTTGTTGCGATGATTCTTCATTTCGTTGAACATATTCTTGACAACCCAATGTGAAGAACCCAATGTAACTATGTAATCTTTGCCCCAAAAGATTTTAACTTCTTTAAGGCGTATGAACTTATTAGTTTTGTCGAAATAAGGAAAGTGAAGGATGATGAAATAGTACTCATCGTATTCGTCAATCTTAGGACGTTGGTTGGAGGATTTACAGTCTTCGATGTCCAAAGGGTGAAAGTCAAACGTATCCATCAAATAATCGTAGTCTTCATCGGTAGGATTGAAAACATGATACCATTTAACATCTTCAAAATTTATTGTATCTATCATACCCCTAAAACCCCCTTTCTTCTTTTTCGGAGTGCAAAATTAATAAAAATCCCACTAATTACAAAAAAAATTGTATATTTGCACCGTAAAAGATTGATGAATGTATAACAAAACAAGTAGAATACATACAGATATGAATACAATAAAAGATGTAAACTTCAAGGGCAAAAGAGTGTTGGTTCGTGTGGATTTTAATGTTCCGACAGACGCCCAAGGCAATATCACAGACGATACTCGAATCAGGGAAGCATTGCCTACAATCAACAAATTAATGAACGACGGTGCGAAGGTAATCCTTATGTCGCATTTGGGCAGACCTAAAAAAGGCGGCTTTGAAGAAAAATATTCTTTGAAGTTCGTTGCCGAGTATTTGTCCAAACTTATAAACAAGCAGGTCGTATTTACACAAGAGTTGTTAAGCGACGCTGTATATGATTTGGCAGATACGTTGAAAGAGGGCGACGTTATGCTTTTGGAGAATATGCGCTTTTATCCGGGAGAAACCAAGGGCGATGAGCATTTTGCAAAACAATTATCTAAGTTAGGCGACGCTTATGTTAATGATGCGTTTGGTGCAGCCCACAGAAATCATTCTTCAACGGCGACAATAGCCAAATTCTTCCCGAATAACAAATACTTTGGCTTGTTGATGCAGCAAGAAGTAGAGGTATTGAACAAAATCCTTGGCGAAGTAGAGCATCCTTTTACAGCGATAATCGGAGGAAGTAAGATTTCAACGAAAATGGATATATTGCTTGCCCTTTGCGACAAAGTGGATTATTTGCTTATCGGTGGTGGTATGCGTTATACCTTTGCAAAGAGTAATGGACACCATATAGGAGAGAGCATTTGTGAAGATGATAAATTAGAAGCAGCAAGTCGTGTTGTCTATACAGCCAAAAGTAAGGGCGTAAAGATTGACTTAACGCATGATAATATCATTGCGGATAATTTCTCGAACGATGCAAACATCGAATACATTCCTGATATGGAGGTTCCGGATGGCTGGCAGGCTATGGATATTGGAGAGAAAACCATTGCAATATATGAATCTATTATAAAGAAATCGAAAACCATTCTTTGGAATGGACCTATGGGTGTATTTGAGTTTCCTAATTTTGCAAAAGGTACGCAAGCAATTGCCAAAGCAGTAGCAGATGCAACGACCAATAATGGTGCGTTTTCAGTTATAGGTGGTGGCGATAGCGTAGCAGCAATAAAGGCAAGCGGATACGCAGACCAAATATCGTATATATCCACAGGTGGCGGTGCTATGTTGGAGTTTATTGAAGGTAAAACACTTCCTGGTATAGCAGCAATAGAAGAAATTGAGACAGACCAACCAAAGAAAGTATTGATTACAGGTGCTACGGCAGGTATCGGTAGAGCGTGTGCCGAGAAGTTCGCTGCAAAGGGTTGCGATGTTATAATCACCGGCAGAAGAAAAGAGCGTTTGGATACGCTTAAAGAAAGTATTGAAAAGAATTATGGTGTTAATGTTTTGGCATTAAATTTCGATGTAAGGGATAACAAACAAGTTGAAGAAAATCTTAATTCTCTTCCTGCAAAATGGAGAAAGATTGATGTTTTGGTAAATAACGCAGGATTGGCAGCAGGGAAAGACCCTATACAATCGGCAGATTTGAATGATTGGGAACAAATGGTGGATACCGATGTAAAAGGTTTGTTGTATGTGTCAAGAGTTGTATTGCCATGGATGTGCGAAAGAAAGAAAGGACATGTTATTAACCTTTGTTCAATAGCAGGCAAGGAAGTGTATGCAGGCGGCAGTGTTTATTGTGCAGTAAAACACGCCGTAGATGCTTTGTCTAAGGGTATGCGTATTGATTGTTTGCCATACAATGTAAAAGTTACCAATGTTTGTCCGGGTGCTGTTGAAACGGAGTTTTCAATGGTAAGATTCAAGGGCGATATGGCTAAGAACTATGCAACTTACGTCGGCTACAAACCATTGACTGGCGAAGATATCGCAGATACTATTGTTTATTGTGCATTTTTACCGCAACACGTTTGTATTAACGATTTGACAATAATGCCTACTGCACAAGCAAACAGTGGTTTGTTTTTTAGACAATAAGACAAATAAATGTTCAATAGATAATTGAAGTATTTTTAATTATTAACGAAATAACGTGAGTTTGACGAAATTTTTTGTTGAACTCGCGTTATTTTATTGGCATTTGATATATGCAAAATAATGTGAGTGATTGTTTTATTAGTATTAATGACTAATTTTTTAGTGTGAGACATTATTTTATTAGTGTTTAACACTAATTTTTTGTTTAGTGATATTAATTTTTCAACAGCGGATATGGCAGAATTTATTGGTCAATTTATAAAATCGAAGTGTGAAAACTGAAAAATAAATTATGATTTTAAGGAAATGAATTAAAATCATAGCGAAATAAATAAGCAAATTGAAAAAAAATTATTAAATTTGCACTCCGACAAACCACACTAAAAAAATAAGGGAAATGTACGATCAAATAATAGATAAAGACAATAAAAATTCAGCATTGAGTGTCTCCAAAGGCAAAGCCAATGCGGCAATGGTCAATAGTAATTTCAAAGTCATTAAACGTAAGGAACTTTCTGCCGATGATTACCTCAAAGGCATAAGGGAAGGTAATCGTACAATTTTGTCAAAAGCCATTACTTTGATTGAAAGCAATCTTTATGCACATTCTGTTTTGGCTCAAAAAGTTATTGAAAAGTGTCTTCCGTTTTCGGGCGGTAGTGTGCGTTTGGGTATAACGGGTGTTCCGGGAGTTGGTAAGAGTACGTTTATTGAGGCGTTGGGAAAGATGTTGTGCGATGAAGGACATAAGGTTGCGGTGTTGGCAATAGACCCTTCAAGTCAGAGAAGTAAGGGCTCAATACTTGGCGACAAGACTCGTATGGAAACTCTTGCACAAGATGAAAACGCTTTTATCCGTCCAAGTCCGTCAGCAGGTAGTTTGGGTGGTGTTGCAAGAAAAACAAGAGAGATTATAATTCTTTGCGAAGCCGCAGGTTTCGATACCGTTATAATTGAAACAGTCGGTGTGGGACAAAGCGAGGTTTTGGCTCATAGTATGGTGGATTTCTTTTTGCTTTTACAGTTAGGTGGTGCAGGCGATGAGTTGCAAGGTATAAAAAGAGGTATAATGGAAATGGCGGACGCCATAGCAGTCAATAAAGCAGAGGGAAAGATGAAAGAAATAAGCGAAATAGCAGCAAGCAATTACAGAAATGCTTTGCATCTTTTCCCGATGAACGAGAATGGTTGGTCTCCAAAGGTATATACTTGCAGCGCATATACCAAGGATGGCATAAAAGAGATTTGGCAATGCGTTATGGACTTTGTTAAAATGACAAAACAAAACGGCTATTTCTATAAGAACAGAAACGAACAGAATTTGCGAATTTTGGACGAAAGTATCAAACAGTCGTTATTGGATAACTTCTACAATAACGAGGAAATCAAAAAAGAATTGGATATTGCCAAAGACGATATTTTGGATAACAGAATGTCGGCTTATATCATTGCTCAAAATTTGATAGAAAAGTATTTCAAGAATTTGAAACAATAGGTGCTTATCTGCAAAAACTAAAATAAAAGAACTACAAAAACGTTATAAGAAAAACTTTATTGATTTGGATTTATCAAGCAATCATAATAAGAGTAGGGTAAAAGGTGTTGTCAAACTTATTTGTTGTATGAGTTTGATGATTGTGGTTGTGGCTTGCTCGACAAATAAAGACAAGTGGCAGAATAGGAAATATCATCAAATGGTTGCTCATTATAATGCTTTATGGAATGGACAACAATCCTATAAACAAGCAACCACGACAATAGAAAATAATTACAAGGACGATTTTACTAAAATCATTCCTGTGTATAAAATACCTGACGAAAAGACTGCTCAAATGGTTAAATCCAATACCACCCGCTCAATAGAAAAAGCAAGTAAGGTTATCAAGAAACATTCTATGCGTTTCAATGGAGTGGAGAAAAATCCTGAGATAGATGATGCGTATTTGCTTATAGGTAAATCGTGTTTGATGAATAGAGATTTCATTGGAGCGGAAGCAAGTTTCAAATATGTTATTGCCAATTGGAAAAAGACATCAAGTGTTTATGAACCTATGATTTGGTTGGCTCTGACTTACACAAAACAAAAGAAAACTTCGGAAAGTGAGATTGTTTTGAAAGAAGTACAAAAGGCAATAGATTCCAAGCAAGCCCCTAAGAAGTTAAAGTCTTTTCTTTACACCGTTTGGGCAGAAAACGATATTGCGGCAGGTAGGGAAATGGCGGCAACGGAGAAATTCGGACTAAGAAAAAAACATTTGTTTTTGAATAAAGAAGATGTTCGTATTAAATTCATTGAAGGACAAATTTATTTGAATAACCAAGAATATGAACAAGCTTATAAATGTTTTCAAACTTCATATCGCAAAGCCAAAGACTATAATATGCAATTTGTTTCCAAACTTAATCAAGCTCTTTGCTTTGAAAGTGGCGACAGAAGAAGTATAAAAGTTATTTCCGATTTGGAAGAAATGTTGGATAAGGAGGTAAATCGCGATTATCAAGACCAAATTTATTATGCTATCGGAGAGATATATTATAGAAATAAGAGTTTGGACATTGCTTGTAAGAAATGGGAGCAGAGTGTTACTTTTTCAAAAAACAATACCACTCAAAAAATAGCCTCTGCCATACGTGCAGCCGATGTTTATTATGATGATTTGCAGCAATACCAAAAAGCGTGTATGTATTACGATACTGCATTGACTTTGATGGATAAGGCTCACCCCGATTTCAAACGTATAGATGACAGACAAAAGGTTTTGACTTCTTTGGTTAAGAACCTTAATACCATTGACCGCTGGGATTCTCTTTTGGCGTTAAGTGAATTGAGCGAAACCGAACTTAACGAAAAAGTAGATAAGTGGATAGCAGCCTATCAGTATGAACAGCAGAAGAAAAAGGCACAAGAAGAATTGGAAAAAGCCATTGCACAAAGGAATAGCCAAATAAATAATTTTTCGATGGGTAATTTGAATAATAAACAATCATCGTTTTATTTTTATAATCCTACAACTGTTCAGGCAGGCAAGATTGAATTTGAAAGAGTATGGGGTAAAAGAGAGTTGGAAGACAATTGGCGTTTGGAACAAAAGGAACAGATAGGTTTTGACGAAGAAGAAATTGCGGAAGAAAACTCGGAGGATAGTACTCAGAATGAAACAAGCAAAACGGTGAATAATAACCTTACTCCCGACAAAAGAGAATATTATACCAAAGACATACCTTATACGCAAGGGGCAAAAGACACTGCTAACGCGCAGATTGCCGATGCTTTGTTGGAAGCAGGCTATATTCTTTGGCAAGGTATAAATAATATAAAGAAATCTGTTGAAACGTTTTTGGACCTGCATAAACGCTATCCGACTCATGCAAATGTTTTGCCGTCATCTTATCATTTATATAAGGAGTATGATGTTTTGGGGGATTATCCTTCATCGAATTATTATAAAAACAAGATTTTGAAAGAATATCCCGAAAGCGAGTTTGCGATGATGCTGCAAAATCCTTCGTTTTGGGATAGCGATAAAGAGGGTATTGCTCATCAAGAAAGTATGTATGCACAAGCATATAATTATTATGCTAATAATGAATTTCAAAGTGCTATAAACGCTGCCAATATTGCAATAGATAGCATTAAGACAGGAGCATATATTCCGAGACTTAAATATGTTATTGCTCTTGCAAAAGGAAAATTATATGGAGTCGATTCTTTGGCAGACAATCTTAATATGATTATTTTCAATCACCCGACAGCGGAAGTCTCACCTGTTATAGAGAAACAATTACAATATTTGTCTTCAAACTATAATCTTAAAGACTTTGACATAAAATACAACAAGGCAAGGGAAGATTCTTTGAAAAACAATACTAGTAATGTTGCAGAGCAAGTAGTGGAGGCAATCAAGGATAGCGTTGAGGTTAATAAAGTCAATACCGATGATATTTTAGATGCAGAAAGTCTTGTGTATAAGTATAAAGACGGTATGCACTACTTTATTCTTTTGGCAGATGACTCTAAATTTGATGCGGATTACTTGAAAGAAAAGATTACGGAGTTTAATAAAGAAAAGTTTGAGAACTTGTCTTTGAGTGTCACTGCTAATTTGTTTACATCTACATATCAAATATTAAATGTCAAGAAGTTTAGCAATCGTGATGAAGCCTTTGCATACTATGATTCTATACGTAATGATAGTTTATTTACGGCAATGAATCCTTCCTACTATAAATGTTTTATCATTAGTATGCAAAACTATGCTACTTTTTATTCAAAAAGAAATATCGATGCTTATATGAAATTTTTCCGAATAATGTATTTGGAAAATAGGGAAGAAGAAAACAAATAAAATAGTAATAGAATAAAAGAAATAAATATTAAAAGAAATGATAAAGAATCCTTTTTTAAGTTATTTGCAAAAACTTACGTTTTTTTCAATTGCAGTATGTTTTGTGGATATGTTGTTATGGTTGTTTGTAAAGCCTGATTACATACGTAATGTACCATATTATGTGGCAGTATATTATATTGTTACACTTTTGTTTTGGGCGTTTTTGTATTATGCACCAAAACGGAAGTTGTTAAGATTTGAACAAGCGTATATGGTGTCTAAAATAGGAAAATTATTGATATATGCTTTAATTTTTGCTCTTGTTTTGTTGGCGGGTTTGGAAAAAAACACTAAATTTGCATTTGCTTATTTGGCGTTGTATGTTGTTTATTTGATATTTGACTCAATAACAACCCTGCAACTTGTAAGGAAAAATAACGAAGACAATAAAAATAAATAAAGATGAAAAACAAATTGACAAGCATCTTGATAGCATTGGTTCTTGCTATACCTACCGTTACAATGATTAGTTGTGAGAAAAATTTTGATGAGCAAGATAGCGATTTAATAAGAGGAAAGTGGCGCAATATTGAAATACTTAATACGGAAGGTGCTACCGAAGCCGATTTGATGGGATATATAGAATTTGCTCCGTATAACTATATTTTTGATAAAAGGGAATATAAATCGGTTAATTTTATCTATGATTCAACGCAGGATAAACCATATATTCGTAGAAGTAGAATAGGTCATTATACATTGCACGGAGATACTTTAATTATCAAAGATTACAAATTACAGGAAAGAACCTACATTATACAATATATTAGGCATGACTCCTTGTGTTATATGGACGATATTAATGGTGCTTTGCATACTTTTGTAAGATACGATGGTTCTCTTGATAATGGTAAAGCCATTCAAGACGATTACGATTTTTAATTAAATGATGAGAAATAAGAAGGGTTATATAAAATTTTGGAAATAATCCGCGAAATAATATTTGAGTAATAATTAAAATAAAATAAATCATGGATAAACAACAAATTAAAGTTACAATCGCTAAGCGTGCAGCCTTGGAATTAAAGGACGGCGATGTAGTTAATTTGGGTATTGGAATCCCCGGAATGATTCCTAATTATTTGAAACCCGGCGTTAAAGTTTTGTTACAAGCAGAAAATGGTATGGTAGGTATGGGACCTGCACCGGAAGAAGGCAAAGAAGACGGAGAATGGATAAATGCAGGCGGTCAATATATAACACCAATGGAAGGTGCTGCCACTTTTGATTCTGCAACATCTTTTGCAATTATTCGTGGAGGACATGTTGATGCAAGTATCTTAGGTGCTTTGCAAGTAGATGAGAAAGGTAATCTTGCCAATTGGATGATACCCGGTAAAAAAGTTCCAGGAATGGGTGGTGCAATGGATTTGCTTGAAGGAGCGAAGAAAATTATCTTGACAATGGAACATACAGCAAAGGGTAATCCAAAAATATTAAAGCAATGTACTTTACCTTTGACAGCAGAAGGAAAAGTAAATATGATTATTACCGAAATGGGCGTTATGGAAATAACCAAAGAAGGCATTGTTTTGACAGAGTTAAATCCTGAATTTACGGTAGAACAAGTACAGGAGGCAACAGAAGCAAAACTAATCATATCAAAAGATTTGAAACCTATGTTACAATAAGTTTTGTTGATGTTTGTAATTCATGCCTTTAACAAAGCAATGAATTTATCAATAACAATAAAAGCGGCAATGATGTAATCATTACCGCTTTTTTATTTGCTTACTGTATTCTTATAACACCAATAACAAATGACAATACATTGTTACTTCTCAACACTGTTTAACGTATTTATTTTTTAGAAATTTATCGGAATGGAAATACCGAAACGTTCTTTGTATTGTATTGCCGTTGAGAAATCTTTGTCTATTGCGGCTTGAATGCTTACAAAAGTGTTTAGGTATTTGCTTATTTTCATACTGACAAATATTTCAGTCGTTATATCAGTATCTATTATAGGTTTGTCGTAATCCCAAAACAAATCTAACTTTGCCAATATATTAATGTTCTTCATTACATCTCTTTGGTAGAATACTTTTATGTACGAACCAAGAGATAGTTTCCATGTTCTGTCCCAATCATCTTTGCCAAATATAGCCTCGTGAATGGATTGCCTTTTGTCCAAACAATAAGTTGTTTTGCCCGTAAGAACAGAGAACAATGTGGAGAAATAAGATTTTTTGTATTCCAAACCGATAGATGTTGTCATAACGACAGGCGATAATCCGGCGGAGATAGGATTTTGTCTGTCATCCTTGGAGTAACCATCATCGAACTGAGATTTTATATTAATCAAAGACGAGTAGTTCCAAAAACCTACGGCTTGATAACCATAGATAGAGTTTATTTCAATTCTGTCTTCGGATTTTATCCACTCGTTTTCTTTATCCCAAATGCCTTTGCCGCATAAATCTTGTCGGGTGCGTCCGTATGCAGCCTCAACGGTGTTATCCACTTTGTGTTTGTTGTGTTTGTAGTTGTAAAAACCTTTGAACAAACCGCCAAAAGTCAGGCTGGAATAGCCGCCGGCAGCCCAATTACTGGTTTGAGTCTGCTCAAAAGTAAGAATCATATCGTTTTTGGCAGTCCAACGTTTAGGTTTCGGTGTTACAGCCGTTGAATCACTTTCCATTGCAAAGGCAGTAAATGTTATCGTAGTCAATAATATTACAAGTATTCTTTTCATCTGCATTAATATCTTACCGGTGTTTCAAACTATTTTACTGGTGTTTAATAAAAATTTATTGATGTTTAATATTATTTTATTAATGTTTAACACTAATTTTCTAATATATAGTAAAAATTTATTTATTCTTTAATTTATAAATAATAAAACTCTCTGTACCCAACGCAAGTATGATAAGAATGAGCAACAAAGTCGTAAAGTCAAATCCTTTGTTGCTTTGAGCAAAATAACTCTTTATCATTTTTTTGTCGTTAAATACACTATAATTGTCGTAGCCCGTTTTCTTCAATTCTTTATTGATTTCGCTTGCATTCATAAACGTCAAATTGGATTCTAAGCGAGGGTAATTCATTGCAATGCAGCCTATTGTTTTGTCATTTGAGACAATGTCGTAAAAGCCTGCGTGTTTAATCTGGTTATGTAAGAAAAAGCCGTATCTATTTCCTATCGCCTGCATTTGAGGAATGATTTCGGTGTTGTTTTCTTTGTTTTTCAGTTTGATATATTCAGATTTCTTATCGGTGTCGAGTATTGAAATATCGATGAACTCATTGCTATTCATAGCCACAAAACTTGGCGGCAAAACGGTTGAATACAAAACCATATTCCACATTATAGGTACGAAAATGCTTTGAGAAACGAAATCCGTCCATTTATCATTCAAAGGTGTGGCGAATAAAAACACATCGGAGCCATTCTTACTGCTTTCAACGAAAAAAGCATCGTTGTTTGCCAATGTTAGAATGTCTTGCTTGGCAGAAGATGATGCTGAAATTTTATAATATTTCTTTACCTGCGGCATTTCCATATTGTCCGTTGTTTGAGAGAAGACGTTTTTGAAAAGTTTATTGTTCGCATCAATTGTTTTAACCTTGACATTCTTTGCAATAACTCTTTCCCAAATAGGTAAATTCAGTGTCTGCATTGCCGCATTGTAAGAAGTTATATCTATATTTTCCGAAGGGATAATAACTATGTTCGCCCCTTTTTGTCTAAAATTTTTAAGTTCATTGGCAAGTCCCGAAGAAATATCATTCAATTCGTTAAGGATTATAACGCTGTGTTTGGTAAATTCTGCAAAATCAATAGCGTTTTGAGACATATTCGTCATTTCCACTTCCGAAGAATTAGCAAATAATTTATTCAAATATTTGTTTTCACTCTTGCCGTTAATACATAAAGCCTTTATTTTTTCGCCTGCATCTATCGTGAAAAAGAAATCATCATCATAAACAACGGGATTATCAATTATATGAATTTTTCCACGTATCGTTCCGCTTTTTTCAAGAACGAAACTCATAGGTATTTCAATCGATGAATTTGCTTTAATGTCGCATGTCGCAATGCTTTGTTGTTTGTCGTCGATAAATAGTTTTACTGTCTGTTTTTCTATATCCTGTTCGCTTGCGTTAGTTATGCGAATTTTCAAATCAACTTTTTGTCCTTTTAGGAATATATTTTTGTCAATGGATAGCGAATCCACATAAACATTGCTTATGTTGTTAATCTCCAAAGGCAAAAACACGTCTTTAATCAATGAATCCTGTTTGATGTTTGCAATATCAAAATTCGTCTTTTGGTAATCCGATATAAAGAACACTCGTTTCGATTCTTCGTTCCTAAGACTTAAAAGATGATGTGCCGTATTTACAAGTTCCGAATAGGGACGAGAGAAAGATGAAATCTCTATGTCTTTCAAAAATTCAGTGATTGTGTTTTTCGTAACAAAGTGTTTATGCATTCCTTCCAAGTCAGTCGTAAGCAGACAAAACACATCGTTATCGGAATATTCGTCAAGAATTTCTTGTGCTTTGAGTTTGGCGTTTTCCAAAAGCGAACCCTTAGAGGAAATATTCTGCATTGAAAAAGAGTTATCGACAATCAAAACCACAGCGTTGCCGCCGTCTTTTGCCAAACGATTGTCAGGATTTTTGATATAGGGTTGAGCAAACAAAAGCGATATGAAAATTATTGCCAAACACCGAACAAGCAATAGCAATCGTTCAAGTAATTTGTTTTGTTTTTTGTTTTCAATGGCGATATTTTGAAGGAATTTGACATTAGTGAATAGCACTTGCTTAAATCTGTGAAAATTAAACAAGTGTATGGCTATTGGAATTATTACAGCCAAACTCAATAACAAAAACCAAGGATGCAAAAAGCCCATATCTTATCCTTTTGAAAACTTTCGCAAAAATAATATATTTTTTGTAATTATGGCTTGTTTTATTGCTATATATGGAATTTAATATGTAATTCTCACAAAATTTTTAAGTGTTTTTGTAAAATTAGTGTTAAATACTGATAAAATAATCACTCACATTAATTTTCTAATGTGAGTGATTATTTTTGTAGAAATACTTAATATTTTCTATTCTTGTAATGCGGTTTTATTGAACAATGATTTTCTTATTCTCCGTTCCTGATTTGGTTATTATTTTAACAATATACGTTCCTTTCGGATATGAAGAAACATCTATTGTAGTGTTATATGCGTTCGGTTTGGTTTCAAGAACTTTCTGTCCTTGCTCATTAAATATTTCTATACCTTGAATTTTGAACGAACTCTGAACCGTAATATTTTCATTTGCAGGATTTGGAAAAACGTATGTGTAATTATCTACCTCAACACTCGCGACAGACGAAACGGTATCAACATCATCTTCTCCAAGAAGAGGGAAAAGATACAATCCCTGTATTGTGGATAAATATTCGTACATATTTATATACATATTCAAATTACCGTATGATGCTGTATCATAAAAATCTAACCAACCAAAATCTTCAGTATCCGGATTATTTGCCCCCCCCATAATAGTGTACCCTACGAAACATTACAGTCTGCCTGGTACAAGGTTTGTCATTTCTTATATAAGGGATATTAATACCTAAATATTTATAGTCATAAGCCATAGGATTTACCTCCCAGTTGTATTTATTATTCAGAGTATCTTCGTATAAAACACCGTCTTTATTGTATTTACTCGGTTTGGCAAAATCGGTTATTACATAAAAGTCGCCTATAACATTTACCGGATTGTCAAAAATCAATTCAAAATATGGAAAACGATTTCCATTTGACATCAGTGTATCGCTTAAAACTTTCTCCTCTAATATATTAAAAGATGTATCTCCTATTCCTAAATAATTATTCATTAGAAAAGCATACGGATGTGTATTCATATAACCTGCAATACCTATAACATTTGCACTATCATCGGTATGGAACAATTGTGCGAATTCACTGTAATTGTAAAAATAATTATTATAATAATGGTTACCGTCACCCCAAAAATAATACGAAATTATTGTATCAAGCGACGCTGTCAAACTATCAGGAAAATCAAATTCAACGCACCCATTAAAAATAGCATCAGGTAAAATATAAGTTTTTCCATTTATTTCTTTAACCTGCGAAAACGATGTGAAAGCAAAAACGCTTAATACTATAAATAAA
>OMYR01000055.1 GCA_900315335.1 uncultured Bacteroidales bacterium | reverse complement strand
TTCTTTTTTTTACACTATAAAATTACAACAATTTTCGCTAATCACCAATTTTTTAGACGATTATATTTCGTCGAACTCACGTTATTTAGGAATCGCTGATACATCTTTCAATATATTAGAGGAGAAAGTTTTAAGCGATACTCTTATGTCAAATGGAAATCGTTTTCCATATTTTGAATTGATTTTAGATAATCCGGTAAATGTTATAGGAGACTTTTACATAATTACCGATTTTGCCAAACCGAGTAAATACAATAAAGATGGTGTTTTATACGAAGATACTCTTAATAATAAATATAATTGGGCAGTAAATCCTATTGTTCAAACAACGGTGGGTATTGATATTCCTCTTATTGTCAATCAAAAACCTTGTATCAAGCAGGCTGTTATGATGCATCAGGTAAAATATTATGGAGGTCCAAATAAACCAGATATAGAGGATTTTGGTTGGTTAGATGTTTATGATACAGCATCATATGGTAATTTGAATCTGTACTTTAATATGTATGAGTACTTATCTACAGTACATGGACTTTATCTTTTCCCTCTTATTGGCGAGGACGAAGAAGATACTGTTTCTTCTGTTGCAAGTGTAGAAGTTGAAAATTACACCTACGTTTTTCCTAATCCTGCAAGCGAAAATATTACAATTCAAAGTTCGTTTAAAATTCAAACAATAGAGATGTTTAACGAGCAAGGTCAGAAAGTCTTTGTAACCCAACCGAACTCTTATAATTCCACAATAAATGTTTCTTCACATATATAATAAAAACAGCCACTAAATCAGGTTCGGCAACAAAGAAAATTGTAGTGCAATAAGACATAAAAAGAACATAACGGATAAGAGGTGCGAGTTTATTTCTTGCATCTCTTTTGTTAAGAAAATAAAGGAAATCATTTTTGATAAAGATATATTTTTGTAACTTTGCAACCTAAATGAAAGAGAAATATTGACACTAAAAAAAACTAATGATATGAGGATAGCTGTCGTAGGTGCTACCGGTTTGGTTGGTTCGGTTATGCTTAAAGTTCTTCAAGAACGTGGCTTTGCTAATGAGGATATAATTGTTGCGGCAAGTGAAAAAAGCGTTGGAAAAGAATTAGACTTTGCAGGCAGAAAACTTAAAGTTGTTTTGCCGAGTGAGGCGGTTGAAATGAATTGTGATTTTGCCATATTTTCGGCAGGTAGTAAGGTCTCAAAAGAGTTTGCACCTAAATTTGCTTCTCATAATACCATAGTTATAGATAATTCCTCTTGTTGGAGAATGGATGAAAATGTGCCGTTGGTTGTTCCCGAAATAAATATAGATGCTGTAAAACCAAGCGATAGAATAATAGCAAATCCGAATTGTTCAACGATACAAATGGTTATGGCACTTGCTCCATTGGATATGGAATACAACATTAAGCGATTGGTGATTTCCACATACCAATCAGTAACCGGTACAGGGGTTAAAGCCGTCAATCAATTGGATATGGAGGAGCAGGGTTTGGATTGTGAGAAAGCGTATTTTCATCCTATATATAGAAATGTTTTGCCATACGGTGGAGATATGACAGATGACGGCTATACGACAGAAGAAATAAAACTTGTCAAGGAAACCCAGAAGATTTTGAACAAACATATAAGTATAACAGCGACTGTGGCCCGTGTTCCTGTTTGTGGAGGCCATAGTGAAAGCGTTAATATAGAGTTTGAAAAATCTTTTGAGTTGGAAGATGTGAGACGTTTGTTGAGTGAATTTAGTGGAGTAGAGGTTATGGACGAACCAAAGAAAAATATTTATCCAATGCCTATAATTTCACAAGGTAAAGATGAAGTGTTTGTCGGAAGATTAAGGAGAGATTTTTCTGTTAAAAATGGGCTGAATATGTGGGTGGTTGCCGACAATTTAAGAAAAGGTGCTGCCACAAACGCAATACAGATTATGCAGGCGTTAATAAACAAATACCCGAGAGGTTAGTGTATGCGCCGTTTTGTCGTTGTAATATTATTGTGTTTGATAGAAGGCTCTGTCTTTGCTCAATGGGATAAAAACTTAACGTACAGCCTTTATGGGGGCTATGGTTATGTTTTTAGAACCAATGATTTTATGCGTGGAGACAATGTCGATAATAAGGATATAACTTCCATAAAAAACTTTGCAATAGAAGTCAGCAAAGATGTTGATGGCAGTAAGGATTGGCATCAACTATACAAAAACTTTCATTATGGTGTAGGTCTTTTTCATGGAGTATTCAATTACAGCAAAAATATCGGCAACCCTTGGGGATTGTATGGGATAATAGGTTTTACTCCGATAGACAAAGTCAAATGGCAGATGAAAACCGATATAGCATTGGGCTTTTCTGGTATTTGGGACGGTTTTTCGCAAGAAGATAATCCGTATAATGTGGCGGTATCAACACCGATAGAATGTTATGCACAGGCGAGGCTTAGTTTCCTTTACAATATCACCGACAACTGGCATTTGGGATTGTCGGGAGCTTTTACTCATTTTTCCAACGGCTGTATAAAACGTCCTAATAAAGGAATAAATATTTTTAATCCGACTATAACATTGGCGTACAACCCTAAGAATATAACAAGAACAAGAATACCTGACTTTGAGCCTAAATTTGAAAAGAATTTCCAACGTATAGTAAGTTTTTACGCAGGCGTGAAAGGTATGTATTGGGACGGATATTGTTCGGAAGGGGATAGAGTGGATTTGAGTAGGGATACAATACGTAATGTGTATAGCGTCTTTGGGTTGCAGTATAGAGAGATGTTTGCTTTGACAATGTCGCAGGGCTTGGGTTGGGGAATGGATTTGTCGTACAATGATGTAATAAAACGTAACAAAGGATGGCATCATTTTCAACCCAAATACGACCAAGGATTTGATTTAACAAGATTTACTTTCAGTATTTTTGCTTCATACGAGTATAGTATAAATAGGCTTTCCATAACAATGGAACCGGGAATATATATATATAAACCGCAATTTACTTATTTTTCAAGATTATATCAAAGAATAGGTTTGAGATATAATGTATTTGACAATATGTTCGTTCAAATGTCTTTGAGAGCATATCATTTTACCAAAGCGGATTATATAGAATGGGGCGTGGGATATAGGTTTAAGTACAAAATGTAGGGATTTTTTAATTTTTTAGTAACTATGGCAGATTTACAACATAACAATAGAAGACGATTGCCGATGACGCAAGCACAGGCGTTTGCAGAAAACAATAATCAGATACCTCCGCAAATAGTAGATATAGAAGAAAGTGTTTTGGGGGCTTTGATGAATGACGACGATGCGTTGATAAATACGATAGACCGCTTAAACGCTAATTATTTCTACAAAGAGGAAAACAAAGAAATATTTGAAGCGATATATTCTTTGAATGCCGAGGGTAGCGATGTGGATATGATGACCGTTAGCGAGAAACTTAAAAAACGCGGTATGTTTGATGCTGTCGGTGGTAGTTACAAACTTGCTTCGTTGGTAGATAGGATTGCGTCCGCTGCACACATAGAAACCTATGTGAAGATGTTGGCGGAAAAATATATTCAAAGAGAATTAATACGTGTATCAACTCAAACCCTACACAATGCTTACAAAGAAACGGCAGATATTTTGGAACTTTTGGACGAAGCCGAAACAAATTTCTTGGCAATAAATGACACCAATTTCAATTCTGCGGAAAAGAGTATGAGTACGTTGAGTGAAATGCTTATTAAAGAAATCGATGAAGCTCAACAATCCGATTCCAACACAATAGGTTTGCCAAGCGGTTTTGATGAATTGGATAATATCACGGGAGGTTTCCAACCGGGACAATTAATAATCTTGGCAGCACGTCCTGCTATGGGTAAGACGGCATTTGCGTTGAATATAGCAAGGAATATGGCTATGAAGTTCAATAAAAGTGTGGCAGTGTTTTCCTTGGAGATGACGGCTGTGGAGTTGGGAATGCGTTTGGTGTCAAGTGAAGCCGAAGTGGAGGGACAAAGGCTTAAAAGAGGTGACCAAATATCCACGCAAGAATTGGAGAGAGTAAAAGAAAAGGTACGTGAGTTGGGCAATTGCAAGATGTATATTGATGACAACCCGGGATTGAATATAATGGAGTTGAAAGCAAAGTGTAAGCGATTGAAAAAAGCCCATAACATAGAAATGGTATTCATCGATTATTTGCAACTGATGAGTGGCAGCGATACAAGAAATTCCAACCGTGAGCAAGAAATATCTTACATATCTCGTCAATTAAAAGGTTTGGCAAAGGAATTGGGAATACCTGTGTTGGCTCTTTCGCAATTGTCTCGTGCCGTTGAACAAAGAGGTGGTAGCAAAGAACCTATGCTTTCTGATTTAAGAGAATCGGGAGCAATCGAGCAGGATGCAGATATAGTTATGTTTATATATCGTCCCGAATATTACGGAGAGTTGGAAGACGGTAACGGCTCAACACAAGGTATTGCCTATATAAATGTAGCAAAAAACCGTTCGGGTAGCGTGGCTAAGGCTCGTTTGGGCTTTGCTGCAAGATTTGTTAAGTTTTACAATATAGGTATTGTTAAAAACAATGTTATCGCCAATGCTTCTTTTGACAACGAAACAAACTCTATGATTATAGACTCCAAAGCCAATGACAGTGTAGGTGTAACTACCAACAACCAGATAATGGACGCAAGCGACGAAGTTCCATTCTAAAAATGTTTATACAAAATCTTCGAGAAGATGATAAAGAAATTTTTCATATTGCTTTTGAGTGCTTTTATATGTTTTGACCTTGTGGCTTCCGTGGTGTTGATACCTATGGACGATAGTCAGAAAAATCATTTGAAAGCGTACGGTATTGCCTACAAAGCATTGGAAAAAGAAATCGATGTGGAATGGATGCTCAACTATCGTGGTGGCAGTTTCTCAATACCTGAGAATAGCGATATTGTAAGGCTCTGCAAACTTAAAGGTGTCAGTTACGAAATTATTTCCGATGCTGCATACAATTCTATTCTTAATGAAATAGCCGACCCGGAAGTCAATATGGACGTCGTTAAGTTACAAAAAGCTCCTAAGATTGCCGTTTATTCTCCAAAAAGCAAACGTCCGTGGGACGATGCCGTTACTTTGGTTTTGACTTATGCCGAAATACCTTACGATGTGGTTTATGACCAAGAAGTTCTTAGTGATGCGCTACCTATGTATGATTGGTTACATTTGCATCATGAGGATTTCACAGGACAATATGGCAAGTTCTGGGGTTCTTATCGCAATGCAAAATGGTATAAAGACGAACAAAAATATCAAGAAGACTTAGCCAAACAACTCGGATATAATAAGGTTTCGCAAGAGAAATTAGCCGTTGTTACGAAGATTAGAGATTTTGTTTTGGGAGGAGGTTTTATGTTCGCCATGTGTTCTGCAACGGATTCGTATGATATTGCTTTGGCAGCCGATGGTGTGGATATTTGCGCCGAAATGTTTGACGGCGATGCTATCGACCCTGCCTGCCAAAAGAAAATCAATTATGACAATTGTTTTGCCTTCAAAGACTTTAATTTGGAACTCAATCCTGCCGTATATCGTATTTCCGATATAGATGTATCGTCTAATCGTCAGAGCAATGTGTCCGAAAAAAACGATGTGTTTGCTTTGTTTGATTTCTCTGCCAAATGGGACTGGATTCCTACTATGCTTACTCAAAACCATACGCGTGTTATCAAAGCCTTTTACGGACAAACGACAGCGTATAAGAAACAATATCTTAAAAGTAACGTCCTTGTGTTGGGAGAGAACAAATCTCTTAACGAGGTAAGATATATTCACGGCGAAATGGGTAAAGGAACTTGGACATGGCTCTCGGGACACGACCCTGAGGACTATCGCCATTTTATCAACGACCCTCCAACGGATTTGGAGTTGTATCCTAACAGTCCGGGATTTCGCTTGATTTTGAACAATATCTTGTTTCCAGCGGCTAAAAAAGAAAAACATAAAACGTAAAACATTTCACATTGCGAAGATTTCAATATTTTTAGACTTCAAAAGAGTTAAACCCTCACAAAACTCAAAAGTACCTTCTGCAATTGAAGTAATTCCGTCAGGTATTATTATAGACGTTAAACTGCTACATTCATAGTATTTGCAACCAGTTATTTCTCAATAGTTTGTGAGTAATAAGTCAGAAATATGGTCGTAAACTTTAACGGTACATTCTAAATGGTGAAGATTTAACGCTTTTATTGTTTCTTAACTCGGTCGGAGTGTCAATTTAGGCGCTTTCTTCTCTTTTCGGTGCAATTAGCTTTCCGTTATTCCACTTCTATTTTGGCTTACTCCTAAGCCTCTGCAAAGGTACGATATTTTGTCGGATATTCGTCCGTTCCATTATCATTTGTAGATTCTGTTTACGTGCCGTACTGCTTACATCAATAACTCAACTACACATAAGGAGGCGAGGAAATGGAAAGGAAATCTATTATTTTGGAGGGAGCGCAGTCTTCCGTTTGCCCTATTTACTACTTAAAAATCATCCCCTCCAAAATAAAAATCAATGGTGAGTACAATCGGTCTCAAACCAAAAACTATTGTTTGAGTTGATTTTTCTACTATTTCGTCAGTCGTTTATCTCCGTTGCCGGATGCTGTATTAAGCCAAGCCGATGAATTGGGAAAGGTTTTGGGGCTGTTTACTCTCAGAAGGAGGAAGAAACTGCCACAAACGAATTATCGCTTGACCTTTCCATATTCAATAAGGCTGGCTACCTTTGCATCCGACATAAGGGGATAAAATGACTATATACAAACGGAAATCTATGTTCTATAAGAACAAATGCCCTTGATATTTATTTTAAAATGGGTTCATCCGACATTTCGAGTGATTGTGTCTAAAACGGAGAAAACTGCCGAACAAATTGTATATTTGAATAACCACAAACAAATGT
>OMYR01000009.1 GCA_900315335.1 uncultured Bacteroidales bacterium | reverse complement strand
GTAACTCGCCCCATAATGGGGACAATACCGTTTTTCTCCTTGCTTCCGTTCACGTAGAACAGCACCTTAAATGTACTTCGCATAATCTAATTCTTTTTTGGTTACAAAATTAGTTATCAGCGAATTGTACACTGCTATGCAGAATATGGCAGAGAGTAGAAATAGACTCCAACGACCTATAAACTTACCTCGTTATCGGGTAATGATTTGAAAACCGTCCGCCCTCATTACCTTTCATTTCCTTGCACTTTTGCATCGGCGAGGTTGTCATCCAAAGTCCTCATAAGTCATTGAACACCAGTGCTACCATCATTATTTCCCCTCATTCGTTAGATTTTTCCAGAGATAATACATATAATTTATAGATAATATTTTTGTTGTTATTGGGACTATCGTCTTGTATCATAAGCCCCTTGTCTGTAATAATGACGTTGTCAAAATATAAGTGAGTACCTTTGCCGTTGAATTTTATTTCCTTTTGAAAATTCAAATTTTGGTCATAAATTTGTATAAAACAAGTTTGCTTAGATGTTATGCCTATGTTTTTAAGAAGAAACATATAATAAACTTTCCTATATTTGTCCCAGATAACATTTTTAATAAACCAATTTTTAAGTGCTTCTTTTTCATCTTTTGAATATGTCTGATAGTCTTTGAATATTCTTTGTTCTATACCTATTGGTTTGTTCTTGTGGTGTATATTCAAAATTTTGAATATATTGTCTGTTTTTAGATCTATCACGAGTATTTTTCCATAGCCTTCTATAAGATCAAATAAGTAATTGTTTTCTATTTTGAAAGTTGCATAGGAGGTGAATCTTTCTATTGAGTCATTATTAAATATTTTCTTTGAAAAATCATTACCAAAGTATATGGGTTTTTTGTTTGGGTCATCAAGTTCTATTTTGCATATCAAAGGTTCTTTAATTGCATATTTTCTAAAAGCGACATATTTCTCGGTTGTCATTTCATCGGATAATTGTTTGAAAGCATCATTTTTTAGATAAATTTTATTATTGTATAATATTGGCTTGTAAGAGAGAGGTGCGTTTAAGGCATAATCGATGGTATCTGTTCTAATAAAAGGAGGAAACCACTTTTCAAATATTGTCTTGCCATTGGAATCTGCAACAAGTATTTCTATTAAAGGGTGACCAAATAACATAACAATAGAATCCATAGATGGCATACACATACGATGATATGTATTTGGAAGATTTAGATTTTTTAGCGATATTTCTTTAACTAATTTAGCATTTTTATCAAATATCTTAATTATTTTTCTACTTGTCAATTCACCAAAATAATAATATGGTTCATTGTCTTGATAGAATAATCCGGAACAGCGATCATTTGCAGTAAATCCTACCGGAAAATTTACATCTCCTATATAAGTGAATGTATTGTCGCTTTGACTTTTACAAGAACAACATAGTACTATACATAAGAGCACAACTAATGCCATTCCCTTAACTATTTTTTTTTGTTAAAATCATTTCTAAAAAAATGCAATTTTATTACGATAATCTTATAACCAATTGCGATTGTTATAAGCATCGGTTTGATTTCTATTTACATCGGTTTGATTTCTATTTATAAATGTACTCTTAATAAATTCATCGTATAAGAAACACAAACAAATTCTACAAAAGAATTTACTGACGGACATATTTGCAAGAGTACTTAACACTAAGGAAATATGCCCCTATATAAGAACGAATTTATTTTGCCCGATGAAAATGATGTAATCAGAATTATACATCATAAGGTTGGAAAAACCGACACAATAAACATTTCGCAACACGCTTGCGTTACTTAAACTAACATTACTATACGAATGTAAATCGTTTATTGTGTATAAATTTCTCATTAAAAAGGTATTTAGTCTAATTCTGGCGGCAAAGATAGAACTAATATTTGATACTGCCAAATTTTTATTAAATAAAAATTTACTAATGTTTAATAAAAATTAATTAGTGTTAAACATTAGTAAAACGAAAACACATATTATTTTTACGGCGTAACGTATAGGGTAATGTTTTTAAGCAATCAAAATACTTTCAAAATGTTTTAATACTGCGAAAGTATAATTGGTTAGATTAATTCCAATATAAGGGTATCTTGCAAGTGCCACCCTTTTTTTGTTAAAGACAAATCATTATTCAGATAGCCGTTGTCAATTGCTCGTTTTACTTGCCGCTGAAATTTATCGTAAAAAGCAGGAAATGTTTTTTGCACATAATCTGCATTTAACCCTTTTTGCATACGAGCGGAGAGCATTATATATTCTTCATAACGCTCTTGCAGGGATAGTCTTTCGCTTTGACAAAAAGAATTAAAGTCGTTGTTGTTTATACAGGCGATATATTTTTCGAGGTTGCTATCATTCCAACATCTGATAGACTTTTTGAAAGAATGGGCAGATGCACCTATGCCAAGATAAGACTCAAAAGTCCAATAGGCAGTGTTATGCTTGGATTGATAACAAGGCTTTGCGTAGGAAGAAGTCTCATAATGAATAAAATCATTGTCTTGTAAAAACGACATAGTATAATCAAATTCCTCCAAAGCCCTTTGCTCGGAGACCTGAGCGTATTTGCCGTTTTTTATCATACGTTCGAGCATAGTGTTTTCATCAATCATAAGGGTATAACAAGATATATGTTTAATATCGAATGATACGGCAGTTTCCAGATTGGTTTTCCAAATATCGAAAGAAGAAAACGGCAGATTGCTAATCAAATCTATGGAAATATTCTCAAAACCTACATCAATGGCATTGCTTATCGCTTGTTTGGATTGAATGGAAGTGTGGCTGCGATTTAATAAACGTAAATCCTTATCATCAAAACTCTGAACACCGATACTTAAACGATTTATGCCTAATGATTTCAAACCGCCAAGGTATTGTTTTGTGGCATTTTCGCTATTAAGTTCAAAAGTTATTTCCTCTGTGCCACTAATATCATAATACATCGCAATGGCGTTCATTATCTTTGACACTTGGTCGAGTGTCAAAACCGAGGGCGTGCCACCTCCGAAATAAATGGTTTTTACGTTTTTTATAAAATCACGCCTATGCGACAATTCTTTTACAAGACAATCCACATACAAATCCTTGTCTTTTTGACTGGCAAGAGAATAAAAGCCGCAGTAAATACATTTGTGGTGGCAGAATGGTATATGAATGTATAGCGAAGCCATAGAAAGCAAAATATTATTTAGGCAATTCTATCCTAAAAGTAGTGCCGACGTTCGGAGTTGAGTTTTTGACATATATCTTGCCTTTGTGGTAGGTTTCAACAATACGTTTGACAAAAGAAAGTCCCATACCCCAACCACGTTTCTTGGTGGTAAAACCCGGTTGAAAGATTTTCTTTATCTGACTTTTCAATAACCCTTTGCCGGTGTCGGCAATGTCGATTTTTATGAACTTGTCGGCATCATTGAGCGTTATGGTTATCGTACCTTTGCCCTCCATTGCATCGACAGCATTCTTTATCAAGTTTTCAATCATCCACTCAAAAAGCGGTCTGTTTAATGGTATTTCCAAGATTTGAGATGTTAGAATATCAACTTTGAGATATACTTTTTTAGGAACTCGCAACTGCATATAATCAACAATGTTGTTTATAATTTTCACCACATCTTGCGTCTTCAATTCAGGATCTGAGCCAATCTGTGAGAACCTTTGAGCAACCAAATTCAATCTCTGAATATCTTTATCTATTTCCCTGCACGTGGATTCATTTTCGGGATTCATTTTCAGCAGTTCGTTCCAGGCCATAAGTGAAGATATTGGCGTACCTAATTGATGTGCCGTTTCCTTACTCATACCCACCCAAACGAAATTCTGTTGCGAAAGCCTCATTGCACGAAAACCTATAAACAATATAACAACCGACAAAAGCAATACAAAAGCGTACATCAAAGGATAATACCCTAAAAATGTTATCGCAGTACTTGGCTTGTAATATACATAACCTTTGGTGTTTTTGTCTATATTGATAACGATAGGAGTATTGCCTTGCGTCATCTCTTTAATAGTGCAATCAATATTGTCTTTGCATAATTTGTTAAGCGGCACATTGCCTGTTGCGTAGATAAATGTGTGAGAAGAATCCAATATGATTACCGGACTTAGAATAGTGTTTTGCGTTATTTCGTTTAACAAAGAGTTTTCCAAATCATCGAACACTCGGCGGATATTTGAAAAAGATTCGCTTTCGGTGTAATACAACTTGAATTTCATTCCATACACTTCGTATTCAAATGGTGGAATTTTGGAAAATCGTTTGTATAAATCACCTGCAAGTACTGTCTGTCCTTTGGGTATATCTATGTTTTGAGAAAGAGTAATATTGTTAAATTCGTCAGTAATAATCACTGGGATATATTTATTATCCATAATTATCTTTGTATAGAAATTGAGTTTGGGAGAAGTTAAATCGGTATTTTCGCTTTGCGTCATTATTATTTTGTAAGCTTCGATGAATTGCTTTATTTTAGTTTTTTCGTTTTCCTCCATTTTCTGATAAAAATCCTGAGTATGCTCTACTAATTCGTTCTTGCTGCTTATGGCTTTTGCCCATAACTCAAATTTCTTTTGTTCATCGTTTCGTAGTTTTTTTATAATGGTGTTCATAGGGATAAACATCCAAAAGGCGAAGACTATGCAGACTATAAGTATCGGCCAAATGTAGCGAGGAGTGTTTATAAACGCTTTTTTCATCTTTATATCTATTTACGTGTGCAAAGGTACGCATTAATTTAGTATAGAAGACAAAAAACGAAGGAATAAATTTTGTCAGTTTGTTTTTTTATTGTAATTTCGCACCCTCATTATTAAGTCGTGTAACAATGGAAGAATTTAATGCAAAAGGTACAGGGGTTGCGATGATTACCCCTTTCGATAAACAGGGTAATGTAGATTTTAGCAGTTTTTCAAAACTTATCAATCATATAATAGAAGGCGGTGTCGATTATTTGGTTTGCTTGGGAACGACAAGTGAATATCCTACTTTGACAGAACGAGAAATGATGGCAATAAGGGATTTCACGATAGAAACGGTGGATAATAGAGTGCCGATAGTTATAGGCGTTGGCGGCAATGATACTCGTGAGGTTGTCAATCATGTAACAAAGGACGATTTCAATGGTTTTTCGGCAATATTGTCGGTATCTCCTTATTACAATAAGCCATCTCAAAAAGGTTTATTAGAACATTTTCGACGTGTTGCCAATTCTTCGCCGTTGCCTGTTATAATCTATAACGTTCCGGGTAGAACAGGCTCTAACATAAGTGCAGAGACAACTCTTAAACTTGCAGAAGAGTGCGACAATATAATAGCCATAAAAGAGGCTTCGGGCAATATGGCTCAGTGTATGGAAATACTTCGTTGCAAACCTAAAAACTTTGAATTGCTTAGTGGAGAAGATGCTTTGACTTTGCCATTGATGTCTATGGGAGCCAAAGGCGTTATATCCGTTACGGCAAACGCTTTTCCAAAACAAGTAAGCACGATGGTTAATCTTGCTTTGAAAGATTCGTGTAGGAAAGCCACGGCGGTGCATAATCAAATCCTGCCATTCACAAATGCAATATTTGAAGAAGGTAATCCATGCGGAATAAAGGCAGCATTGGAAATTTTGGGCATAGTACAAAACAATGTTCGTTTGCCGCTTGCCAAAGTATCTAAAACACTTTACAGCAGATTGCAAACAATAATCAAAGAAATAAAGTAAAGCACGACAAATTTATTATCACTAATAAGAAAATTAATATGAGTGATTAATTTTCTTATGTTAATGATTAAATTTTTAATGTGAGAAATAAAATGTATAACAATAAAAACAATTAAAATTATGGTTAATTATAAAGATTTGGGTCTTGTTAATACAAGAGAGATGTTTAAGAAAGCCGTTAGCGGAGGCTATGCTATTCCGGCTTTTAATTTCAACAATATGGAACAAATGCAGGCGATTATTCAGGCTTGCGTTGAGGCAAAAAGTCCTGTTATATTACAGGTTTCGGCAGGTGCAAGAAAATATGCCAATCAAACACTTTTACGTTACATGGCACAAGGTGCTGTCGAGTATGCAAAGGAATTGGGTTGTGCGATACCTATCGTTTTGCATTTAGACCACGGCGATTCTTTCGAGTTATGTAAGTCTTGTATAGAATACGGATTTTCTTCGGTTATGATTGACGGTAGTGCTCATTCTTACCAAGACAATGTGGCTTTGACAAAGAAAGTTGTCGATTATGCACATCAGTACGATGTAACTGTCGAGGGTGAGTTAGGCGTTTTGGCAGGCATCGAAGACGATGTGGTAGCCGCTTCACACGTTTATACACGCCCTGAGGACGTAGAGGACTTCGTTAAAAAGACAGGTGTGGATTCTTTGGCAATATCCATAGGCACTTCTCACGGAGCAAACAAGTTCAAACCGGAACAATGCACCCGTAACGCAGACGGTATATTGGTTCCGCCACCATTACGTTTCGATATTTTGAAAGAAATAGAAAAACGTATTCCTGGCTTCCCTATCGTTTTGCATGGCTCATCTTCTGTTCCACAAGACTTGGTTAAAAGCATTAATGAACATGGCGGAGCGTTGAAAGATGCAATAGGTATTCCGGAAGACCAATTAAGAGAAGCATCTAAGAGTGCCGTTTGCAAGATAAATATAGATTCTGACGGCCGTTTGGCAATGACTGCTGCGGTAAGAGAAGTTTTGGAAGCGAAACCGGCAGAATTTGATCCGCGTAAATACTTAGGTCCTGCAAGAGATAGATTGAAAAACTTGTATATTCACAAATGCCAAGATGTTTTGGGTTCTGCGAATAAAGCATAAGCAAACATTGTTGAGGTAAATGATAAAAGGTTGCAATTTCTTTTGATTGCAACCTTTTTTATACAAAACGCTTTTTGTTTTTCAGTTTATGCTTTTTTGATTTTTTTGATTTGAATATCGCATGAACTTGTCCTTGTATTGGTGGCAGAGTCAAATCCCGACAAATCGGGTTCTCCTTCACGCAATTCTCTAAAAATGCCCCTGACATTAACTCTTATATATCCACCGTCTTGAACTTTTTTTATCAAGTCTTTTGCCATACTTTCGTTGCAAATAAAACAATACATAGTTTCCGAATAGTCTGCAAAATCCATTTGAGTGTAGATGATAGGTCTGCCTTCGTATAGTTTCAAAACAGCATTGTCAATACTTATTTCTTGTGTTATCGCTTCCGTTGAACAATCTCCGCATTCCTCATCTTCACTGCAAGCACCCAAACATAAAACCACACTTATGGCATAAAGCGACAAAATGATTTTTCTTAAATTCTTTTTCATAGCATTAAGTATTAAAATTATTATTATGGTTGCAAAATTACGTTAAATCTTCGTAATAGTCGCACTAAAATGGATAAATGTCGAAAACACTTAATAATACAATTCTCTAAACAACTATTAAGGACTTTATAACTCAAAAAATACACGTTCTGCAAAAGACGTCTTTCACAGAACGTCATAATGAACATTCCTACGAATAGATAAACGGTAAAGACAATGCACGTTGCCAGATATCACAATTATTTTTAATACTTCCAAGCACTTCGGATTTATCAACATATTTTTTGAAACACTCGGAAACTTTTGTCAATTCTTCGCATAAAGTATTATATTTTGCATGAAATTCATTTGCGTTATTTACAATACCATAACACTGAATAATTGGCAGAGAAAGTGTTTTAATTGCAAAACCGTTTTCTTTGGACAGCAAGTTTTTTATAGAATCTGAAAAATATCTTTCGACAATCGTCTTGTTTGCAATTCGATTTTCTATCCATAAGGCAATAGCTTCCCATTTCATTATCAAAGGGAAAGGATATTCAGAATTGTAAGATTGCAAAGACTGTAAATCAATATGAGGTAGTCTTGTTTCACCGTCCTTATGCAATTCCAATGCTCTCAATTTACAATATATAAGCAAAATCCACAAGTTGGAGTAATCCTTACTATCGGCATAGTTTTGTGCAGTTTTTCCACTTATAGATTCAAAGTCTGTTCTACAACTTTCTACATCGCCCATAATATGATGAAGACAGAAAAGGTACGAATCTGTTCTTGAATTTGACTTAATAGCATAATCTTTGGAAACATTGAAATATTCCTCGGCTGTATTTATTTCACCAATATAGGCATACGTTTGAGCAAAAGTACCTAACAAAGCCGCAGCAGGTTCATCCTTAACATTGTCTTGCTCATCATTAAATAACTCTATTGACTTGATGATTTTTTCATGCTGATTGTAGCATTCCTCAATATAAGGTCTGAATTTTTCAAAATCGTAGCCATTGAAATAAATCTGTGATTGTCTCAAAACGAAACTGACCTTTTTTTCCCAACGTCTCAAAAGTCGCGTTTCCGAATTTATATCAACAGTTTTAAGCAGACTGTCAAACATTTTCTCATCAATAGGCATTGACAATTCTCCTATATGAGAATAATATTCAACAAAGCGAGTCGCAAGTTCCAAGCATTGTTCTCCCCTGAGGTGTTGTATAGGATCTGTATTTCTAAACTCTTCTAAAAAAACGTTAACCAATTGTTTCGCTTTCACAAGAGCTGCTAATGTGTCTCGATTTTCAATTTTAAGTTTAAGAAATTCATTAAACGAATCCCAAGCCAACTCATACTCTTCCTTGTCTTTCCGCAATCGTTTGATTAATTTTCCTACCCAACTTACATTGGCACAATTGTTATTCAATACCTCTTGAAAAATACAATTCAGTGCTGATAATGGATATTGCTTTGAAATTTTACATACATCAACATTGTCAGTAAAAGTTCTGCAAGATATTTCCATAATTTTATCGCTGTCTATAACATCTTCATGCTTCCTGACAAATCCGCATATCAAATCCGCAAGATTGATATAAAAGGAAGAAGTGTCCGACTTGAAATTGATATTAATTTTTATTTCCCTATTTTTGGCATACTCCTCAACTCTTTTCCCAATTTGTTCCTTCAACCTATCATGATAATCTTTAAATTCAATGTTATCATCTATTATTCCCCATACTTTATCACTTCTGTTGTCAATCAAGACTTCAACCTCAGATCTTTCTTCAAAAGGATAATCCTTCAAAAACGCCTCTATAACGACCGTCACTGCAATCTGCCACCAATTCTGATTGTTGGCAAACATGGTGGGTTTATCTTTTGAAATATAAACCTTATTAACAAAAGGCAAAAGATTTTCCTTGCATATATTCACCTGCTCTTCGTTCAATCTACAAAAATGAAAACGAGCTTTATCCTCTATGTTTTCTTTGCTTTGTAATAATTCATTGATGCTATTTGGCACAGGTTCTGGAAAACCAAACTCTTTGTATAGTTTTTGGTATGCCTTCCGTATTATATCCTCTCTTTCTTGTACGACAACCCCACAGACAAACGAACGTTGTTTGCTTCCTATCGCAAATGTTCCTGTCTCATCTATTGCCAATATATACTTTGCCATACTTATTTGTAATTTTCTAATTTTTCATTTTCAAAAACTCTATGTATCCTCTTTTAGCGATATTATAACCGGCAATACCATCATTTGAGTGCATTATACCCTTACTCTTAAACCCACATTTTGAACAAGATTCTGTATGGTTCAACACATTATTTTCACAAATAGGACATTTCTGACTCGTACCCATAGGATCAACAAAACAAATATTACCAATTTGTAAGAAAGGAATATTTCTGTTTACATTATTATCATTTTCTCTAAACAACAGAATATTCTTTATTGGTGGTACAAGTCCCCTACTTTGAAATTTTTGATACAATCTTCTTTCCAACATTCTGTAAATATTACCTGAGAACTTTTCCAAATCGCTTTCAACCTTATTTACACCAAAGCCCTCACTGACAATAATTCCATCTCCTCCAAATCTATTCTTATAGTCATTGTAAAGAAAATCAATCACCCCGATTACATTGGCAACCAACGAGGATTTTGTTTGTTTCAAATTCAAATCCAATTCTTCGTCTGATATAGAAGAACGTACATTATATTGATCCAATTCGGCCCTGATTTTATCTTCGCTCATCAAACAATCAAAATCCTTTCTAAACTTAAATATGTTTCTTATATCAAAAACATCAACGACTTTTTCCACTTCTTTACTATTAGAGCAAACCGCATAAAGGACAATATCGGCAAAATTTCCTTTCCTTTTACATTTCTTATAAACGTCTTCAAAAACATCGTTTTTCTTTTCGTTTCCATTCCAACAGTTGTAAATCCAATCTACATATTCAGATTTCTGCTCTTCCGAAAGTTTCTCATATTTTTGATTCTTGTTATCACCTGTATTCAGATAGTCAATAAACTTCCTACGCTCAACAACTGACAATTCATTGCTTCGTTTAAGTTTTACCTCTCTATCTCCTTCCGCCTTTTGATGTTCATTCATATCATAAATATTTCTTTGAGCATGACGCTTCCAAAGATTGAACAACGACACCACATCACCATTTGTAACAATATGACCGTTTATCATTTTTGCTGTACTCAAATCCAATGACAGAAGATTTTCGCTTTTGAAAAGTTCGGCAAACATTTTTTCATAATCCTCATGGTTTCTATTAAATGTACGGCAATACAAGTCCTCCTTGATAAAGTATGACGGATTTTTAACAACATATCTGTCTATTCCTTTAATATCCGTCTCCTTATATTTCAAATCTTTTATCGTAAGAGTTGGAAAACCATACTTTTCGACATCGCTCAACATATCCAATTTTTGTTCATTGGTACCTTGCCCAAATTCAGGAATATATACTCCCAAAGTAGATAACTCGACTTCTCCGTTGTCAATACCGAGAGCAAAACGCATATTCTCCTTAAGAACCTTTTTATTGAAGTCTTCCACAATTTTTTTCTCTTGCTCTTTTGCTAAGAAAGCAAGTTCGCGTCCCGAAGAATTGCTTCTTTCCGTAAATCGAGTAACCAAGGTTAGTTGCTCGTGCAGATAACGATTTCTTTGAGTACTACCTTCGCCATATTTTACAATTCTGCTTGGCTTCGGTTTGCGATACATCAATGTTATTTCCGGACAAAGTCTAATGTCAAAATTATTATTCTCGTTCTCTTCGCTCCAAAACTCTTTCCATATCTGAGTATGTAACTTATCGGTATAATCATACAATCTTTCCTTACCGCTACAACTCTCATCGTGTCTCAAATCAATAGAAGTTATATCGAATACTTGTGCATTGAATTTGTCGCTTACCAAATCTTCTAAAATCCAAGTCTTGGTCATAAACATACGCTTATAACTAACTCTTTCAAGTGCTACCTTGAAATCATTCAAACTATCAAAATCAACATCCAATACCTCATCTTTAAGTTCTTCTCGTGATATACTCAACATCTTGCTTGCAACTCTCGATCTTAGGACATCTTTATAAAACTCTATTTTCCTTTGTTCGTCTCCCTGCAACTGAAATTCACCGGTGATAAATTTTCCATCAAAAGAATACTTTTTCTTTAACTCATACTCTTTCTCCAAATCCGAATAAAACTTGTTGGCTCCACTCTCAATATTACTGAAACACAATTTTTGTAAACTTCTGAACGAAAAACTTTCGAACCAAAAAAGTTTGATTTTACTTGTCCTATCCTCCGATTCTTTCAAACGTATCTTAAAATCACTTGCTTGATTACGTGGTATAAGAACAAGTTTATGTTTATTCTCGTTCTGCAATATCAAAGCCCAGTAATTTACCATCTGGCTTTCATTTCTCTCTTTTTCCATTGCTTTAAGTTGAGCATAGAACCTACCGTGGTTTTGAGCCACCTTTCGATAAAATTCCGCAACTTCCTTGTACGCTTTAAACATATCCCGTGTATCTCTACATGCCGCACTGATAAGGTTTCCCCTTTCCTTTTTCAAGTTATTTAATTTAGTTCGCAATTGTTTCTTTTGAGCCGTATCATGTGTTTTATTTCTTTTAGTTGCAATCGTTTCAATTTGTTTGGTAAGTTCAAAATATTCATCAAACTCATCTTCACTGATATTGTCAAAAAGGTACAATTCACTTTCCTGCAAATCACTATAACAGCTATCTTCTTTTTGCATTAACTCGCTAAACTTCGCCTTTTGTTTTGACAATATATTTTTGAGTATCTGTCGCAAGTTAGCATATTCCGAAATATCTCTCATTGGCATTTCGCCAAGCAATAGTTCTTTGCCTTTCGACCTTTGCTCTATATCAGTCTTTATCTTACTCCATAACTCTTTTGAGCCCTTCCACTTCAATTCTTTTAGCTCACTAAAATCGACTTTCAATTTTTTATTTATTGTCTCAATCTTTTCAGTATAGTCTATGGGTTTTTTATTGATTGTATAAAAATTAAAACTTGCTTTTGCTATCGGATAACCTTTCGATTGTTCGGGAAGAAAACTTAATATACCCAATTCCAATTGCTCAAGTAATTCTTTCCCTTTCTGTTTCAATATTAAACTAAAATCACCTTCTTCTTTTTTGTCTGATACACTATCAACCAATGACACAAGTAGAGGCAACGCACCTTTGATTTTCAAACGTCCGAGCAATAAAGACGTTTGAGCTCTATCCATTCTTTCGTGTTTATCTCTTGATACCACATCGTCTAACTTGTCCAATACATCAACAACATCATTATACGCATTAATAATCCTTTCCGATAAACCGTATTTCTCAAAATCTTTCAATGTATGCTGCACCCTTTGTCTTTTCGTTTCCTTGTTTGTTTTTTCCGATTCAACAAAACCTGCATACGCCTGCCTTGCATAACTTTTTATCCAATCATTCTTAACCGACATATAACCTTTGACGATTGTTCCCTGATCTTCTTTTTCGGAAAAAATATAGTCGTAAAAATCGGACAAATAATCACCTAAATTGCTGAAAAAATTCACCAAATCGAACTCCTTATTATCCGAATTACTCAATGAAGCAATCTTTTCTTCAATTAAAGTATTTGTTTTATCAGATTGCAACTTAAATCTAATAAATCTATTATATCTTATAGTTTCCATTATTTAATTTTATTTATTATTAATTTTTCACTCATTTATGCAAAATTTCAATTGCTCTGTCAAAGTTTATTCAACTATAACAATTGAGTGCAAAGTTATGATTAATTATACACAAAAACATAATTTACAATCAAAAAAAATTATATAAACATTAAAATTCATAAAAATTGTTATTGTATTATAAGAAAAATGATTAATTTTGCAGTGGCTTTTACGATATAATGATAAGATATAGAAATGTAAAAGTGAGTTTTGGGATAGTTCTTTGACAAGAAATGGTAATTTTTTATAGCATATAAAAAACACATAACTCATTTATTCATTAAGACTTATCATTATTGTGATGTAAAACCATTTGAATTTCTACTCATGTAGATCTTAATTCTTTCTTGTCCAGAATATATATTGATGTAAAACCATTTGAATTTCTACTCATGTAGATCTGACTGCCATTAATATTTCAAAGGATGTTAGATGTAAAACCATTTGAATTTCTACTCATGTAGATCGATTGCCTTTAATGGGATTGCACGTTTGACGATGTAAAACCATTTGAATTTCTACTCATGTAGATCTTTTTCTCTGCGGTTACTTTTTTATCTTCAGATGTAAAACCATTTGAATTTCTACTCATGTAGATCTGAAATTGATTAGGTGTAATGATTTAATTGATGTAAAACCATTTGAATTTCTACTCATGTAGATCTAATTCTTTTTATTTTTATACTTGGGGGCAGATGTAAAACCATTTGAATTTCTACTCATGTAGATCCTCATTCAGTCCGCTTGCAACAACTCCTTTGATGTAAAACCATTTGAATTTCTACTCATGTAGATCTATCTAACTTTGTTTCAAATCAAGGATGCTGATGTAAAACCATTTGAATTTCTACTCATGTAGATCATTGGGACTGCAAAATTACTACAAAATGTTGATGTAAAACCATTTGAATTTCTACTCATGTAGATCTTGGTCAATTAACACATATCCTTCTGATGGATGTAAAACCATTTGAATTTCTACTCATGTAGATCAATGAACGGCGGAATTTCTCCAAAATCATCGATGTAAAACCATTTGAATTTCTACTCATGTAGATCGAAGTATCAAATCAACCGGAACAACTGTGCGATGTAAAACCATTTGAATTTCTACTCATGTAGATCATTCAATGTCGTTCTGCATTTCCACCACCTGATGTAAAACCATTTGAATTTCTACTCATGTAGATCTCTGTTCGCTATCAGATATTCGATAGCTTGATGTAAAACCATTTGAATTTCTACTCATGTAGATCTAATTCTTTTTATTCTTATTTTATTCTTTGATGTAAAACCATTTGAATTTCTACTCATGTAGATCCGCCAGAATGCTGAAATTCAATCGTATTACGATGTAAAACCATTTGAATTTCTACTCATGTAGATCATTGTCGTAATATTTTTTAATTCTTCTTTGATGTAAAACCATTTGAATTTCTACTCATGTAGATCTTCCTCCTGAACCAACTACAGAGATAACAAGATGTAAAACCATTTGAATTTCTACTCATGTAGATCTGTTTGACATCTTCACCGAAACAATGGGCAGATGTAAAACCATTTGAATTTCTACTCATGTAGATCATACATTGGAGAAGAAGGAAAACGCTTTGCGATGTAAAACCATTTGAATTTCTACTCATGTAGATCCTTTGTTAAGGGGTCTTCTTTCGATCACTGATGTAAAACCATTTGAATTTCTACTCATGTAGATCATAAGGGTATACGCACTTAAATATACTTTGATGTAAAACCATTTGAATTTCTACTCATGTAGATCCCATCTATTAAAGTTAACTTAATTGAAAGGATGTAAAACCATTTGAATTTCTACTCATGTAGATCATCCACACGTATAAGGATGCCCATGCTCAGGATGTAAAACCATTTGAATTTCTACTCATGTAGATCTTTTTCCAAAGGTTTTTATTACGTACATAAGATGTAAAACCATTTGAATTTCTACTCATGTAGATCCATTTTGTTTAATGTTTTTAATTAGTTTTAGATGTAAAACCATTTGAATTTCTACTCATGTAGATCTTTATTTAGCTCTTCACCTTCCCCTAATGGATGTAAAACCATTTGAATTTCTACTCATGTAGATCCTTTCAATAAGAAAGATATAAGCTTTTATGATGTAAAACCATTTGAATTTCTACTCATGTAGATCTGTATTTCAAGATCAGTAGCAAAGTATAAAGATGTAAAACCATTTGAATTTCTACTCATGTAGATCTAAATAAGTTAACCATGATTTTTACAGTTCGATGTAAAACCATTTGAATTTCTACTCATGTAGATCTATAGATGGGAGCTTCTGAGCCCCTTTGAAGATGTAAAACCATTTGAATTTCTACTCATGTAGATCATAGTAAATGGATCCGCCATCTACTAAAGTGATGTAAAACCATTTGAATTTCTACTCATGTAGATCAGAGATAAACCAAACTCTCCCTCAACAACGATGTAAAACCATTTGAATTTCTACTCATGTAGATCCCTTCGATAATTTGTAGTAGATGTCCCCAGATGTAAAACCATTTGAATTTCTACTCATGTAGATCAATCTTTCAATAAGAAAGATACAGGAGGTTGATGTAAAACCATTTGAATTT
>OMYR01000017.1 GCA_900315335.1 uncultured Bacteroidales bacterium | reverse complement strand
ATGTTTCCGAAAAAACCTTGCATCAATGTGCAACGCTCGTTAGACAAGCAAATTGCATTATTTTAATTTTCGTCGAACTCACGTTATTTTATGTTAATTGTCCGTTTATTTACTTCTATTTTTGTCTGTTTTATTTGAAGTTTTTGCCACTTTATTTGAAGTTGATTTTCCAATATCCACTGACTAATTTTCCAATCAGCACTAACTCGTGTTCCAATTAGCACTAACTCGTGAAATAGATACTGAGATCTGTTGCAACAGATACTGAGATCTACTGCACGAGTTAGTGCTAATTGTAACATTAGTCTGTGCTAATTGGAACGAAAACCTCTGATATTGGAACGCTAATTTCAATACAACAGCCTTTATCCTACGATAAACACAAAGGCAATATTGAAAATCTCCCCCCCCCTCGACAGTGTTCTGAATAAGGTAGTTACGGTTTTATTTGTGATATTTGAGATTGTTTTGGCCATTGTTTTGATTTGTTTAACAGGTGCAAAGATAGAAAGTTTTGATGAATTGACAAAAAGTTAAGACAGGAAAAACTAAAAAAAACAGTGTTTAATATCAGTGAAATAGTGTTAAATATTATTTTACTGGTGTGGGTGATTATTTTTGTGAAAATACAAAATCTTAACAAATTATTAAATATCGGTTATATAATTGGACAAAATGCAGTACCTTTGCAGCAAAATAACAAACACAATTCTCTAAATTGAAAAAACTATCGTCCTACATAATATGTCTATTGTGCAATCTTTTTGTTGTCGCACAAGATACGGTTGTTTCCGTTAAGATGTTGGATACCGTTGTCGTTAGGGGAGAAAGCATAAAGATAAAAGAGAACGCTCCGAGTGGAGACAATCTTGATAGCAAGGATTTGCAAATCATCAACACCCAAAACGTAGGCGATGCGGCGAAGTTTCTAAGCGGTGTTTTGGTTAGAGATTATGGCGGATTGGGTGGAGTGAAAACGGTAAGCGTTAGGGGACTGTCGTCAAATCACACATCGGTTTTGTATGACGGGGTGAATATTTTCGATAATCAGAGCGGACAAATAGATTTAAGCAAATACTCTTTGGCAAGTGCAAGCACATTGTCTTTGGCTAACGCACAATTTGAGGCAGATTTGCCAACGGCAACGTCTTTGGCTTTTTCATCAAGTATAAATATACAAACACGCCGTCCGCAAATGGGAGACAAAAAAATTAAAGGCGATTTGTCGTTGGGTTACGGTTCGTTCAATGTTTTTAACGGCGATTTATTTTTGGCTGCAAGGGTGTCCAATAAAGATATTGTAACCCTTTTGGCGAATATAACAAACACCGATGGCAAATATCCGTACAGAATTTATTACGGAGCCAATCAGCAACTTTCAACAGAGAAAAGAATACGGCAGAATAATGATTTGTTTTCATATCATTTGGAATCGAATTGGTTTCATACCTTTTCGGCAAACAGAAATCTTAAAGCCAAAGCGTATTATTATTATTCCAATCGAGGGTTGCCCTCAAACGTAAATCTTTATTATCAGAACTCAAAACAAAGGCTGTGGAACAAAAACTTTTTTGCTCAAACGGCATATAGTTATTCGTTCAAAGACAGGCTGTTTTACAAAAACAATTTGAAGGTGGATTATTCCTATACTCGTTATATTGACCCTTATTATCTTGGTTCGGTTAATGGGCAAGACGATGAATATACCCAAAACCTTGCATATATGAATAATGCCTTGGGTTTTAAGCTCAATGAAAACGGGCTGCTGACTATTACACAAGATATGTCGTTTTCCAATCTTAATTCCAATAGTTTGGAGGCTGTACCCAATAGATTTTCTTTAATAACAGCGGCTGTTATTAATTACAAATACGAAAACATAGATTTTACTGCCGATGTGGTCGGTTCGCAGCATTATGATTTTTTTGGTGACACAAATAGAGATTATCATCATTTATCACCTTTTGCAAGCATAAGATATGAAAACGGTTCTTATACAGGTACATTGTTTTATAAAAACATTTTTCGTATGCCTACCTTTAATGAATTATATTATATGAGAATGGGCAATAGGGATTTGAGACCGGAGAAAACCAATCAAGTATCTTGGGCAAATGTTTTCACTTTTGATTTTAAGAATTTGACAATTCAACCCGAGATTGACATATATTACAATATCGTCAAGGATAAAATAGTCGCTATACCCAAGAATATTTTTCTTTGGACGATGATTAACTATGGCAGAGCGGACATTTACGGAACGGATATTAAGATTAACGCAAAATATTGTTTAACACCGGTAAATTTATCATTAAAACTAAATTACTCGTTACAGACATCAATCGACCAAGATAAGACATCGCCAACCTATAAGCAACACTTACCTTATATGCCTACCAATATCGGTAGTGTGGTGTTTGGTGCGGATTACAAGAAACTAAATTTCGGTTTGACCTGTCTTTATGTGGGAGAAAGGTATTCATTGCAGGAAAACATACCTCAAAACCTTTTGAAATCCTATGTTGATATTTCGGCGAATATATCATACGATATGGATTTGAGAAGTAAATACATTAATCGCTTGAAACTTATGCTTGCTTGCAATAATATAACCGATAAACAATATGAAGTAGTCAGGGCTTATCCTATGATTGGTCGAAATTTTAATTTCAAGTTGCAAATATATTTTTGAACATAAACGATAAATAATAACACGAAAGATGAAAAGAAAAATATCAAAAATCACAAGTTTTCTACTATTTATCGCAACCGTATTTGTTATGTTTTCTTGCGATAAAGAAGAGGGTAAAACAGATGAGTCATCTTTGGCAGCCATTGATGAAACTCCAAAAGGGAACGTTAATCTTATTTCAGAAAACACGCAAGGTATTTATGTGCTTTGTGAAGGTCTTTACGGACATTTCAATTCTGCTTTGGATTTTTATGATACTCAAACAAAGACATATATTCAAGATGCGTTCAATCAAATAAACGCAATTGGTTTGGGTGGAACGGCAAACGATATGATAAAAGTGGGGGATTGGTTGTTTATTGTTGTTACCGACGATGCAATGGTTCGGGTAGTCAATAGTAAAAATATGAATGTATATAAACGTTTTCAGATAGTGAATAGTCAAGGCGTAAATAGGCAGCCACGTCATTTGGTGCATTATAATGGAAATGTTTTTGTGTCTTGTTTTGACGGTACGGTGGTTAAAATAAACGTAAATACGATGAAAATAGACGGAGTTTTATCTACGCAAGGCAGAAATCCCGAAGGTATTGCGATAAATAACGGAAAACTATTTGTGGCAAATAGTGGGGGATTGGGTTATCCGAATTATGATAAAACCGTTTCTGTTATAGATGCTGCAACATTTACATTGGAGAAAGTTATTGAGGTAGGTGAAAATCCTACACAAATTCAAATTTTTGGTAACGACGTTTATGTTCTTTCAATGGGGGATTATTCAAAACTTCCGCTGCTTACAAAGATTTCGGCAACGAATTATGATGTTGTGGATACAATGAGTATAAAGGCAACCGAGATTAAAGTTTATGGCAATTATTTGTATTATTTCTATAAAGATTATGCACAAAATGAGATTTCTTTAAGTAAAATGAATCTTACAACTATGCAACAAGAGACATTTGCCGATGTGCCAAAGGAAATGAAAATGCCATATAAAATTTCGATAACCGATGATATTGTGTATATTACAGATGCCAAAGACTACACAACATCAGGCATTGTTTTCGCATTTGATTTGAATGGAGTATTGCAATATCAAATCAAAACGTCGCTTAATCCGAATACCGTGATTGTAAGATAACATAAGATTATCAATTAAATATAAAAACTAATTTGTGAAATGCGTAAAAAAACGTAAATTTGCAAATTATTTTTAAGACCAACACAAAGAAAGAATAATAACAATATAAAAACTTTTAATAACATGCAGAAAAAAGGAAATAAATACGGAACGCACCGTGTAATTGAGCCGAAAGGTGTATTACCACAAGCGGCTAACAAGGTTGATAATAATATGGACGAGATTTATGACAATGAAATCCTTATTGATGTCCAAACTCTTAATATAGATTCTGCTTCTTTTACAGATATAGCAAATTTCTGTAATAACGACATCGAGGCAATGAAAAAAGAAATGCTTTTGAATGTTGAATTGCAGGGAAAACACAGAAATAGACGTACTGGCAGCGGCGGTATGCTTTTGGGTCGTGTAGAGAAAATCGGTGATGCGTTGAAAGGTAAAATTGATTTGAAAGAAGGAGATAAGATTGCAACGTTGGTATCTTTGTCTTTGACACCGCTTCGTATTGACGAGATATTGGAAATCCGTCCGGACGTTGATCAAGTGGATATAAAAGGTAAAGCTATTTTGTTTGAAAGCGGTATATATGCAAAAATACCTGATGATATGCCTGAAAAACTTGTTCTTTCGGCTTTGGACGTTGCAGGTGCTCCTGCACAGACAGCAAAAATCTGCAAACCGGGAGATACAGTCGTTTTGATAGGTGCAGGTGGCAAGAGCGGTATGCTATGTTGCTACGAAGCAAAGAAACGTGTCGGAGTAACGGGTAAAGTTATCGGCGTTTGCTATCCTGAAAGCACTACAAAGAGAATGCAAGAACTTGGTTTTTGTGATGTAGCTTTTACGGGTAATGCACAAGATGCTGTTTCTATTATGGAGAAAGTCAGCGAATTGACTAACGGCAAAATGGCAGACGTAACAATTAACAATGTCAATGTACCTGACACAGAAATGACCTCTGTTCTTTGTACGAAAAACGACGGTTTGGTTTATTTCTTCTCAATGAGTACTTCATTTACAAAGGCTACTTTGGGTGCGGAAGGTGTTGGCAGCGATGTTACAATGATTATGGGTAACGGCTATACCAAAGGCCATGCAGAAACTACATTGCAAGAATTTCGTGAATGTCCTGCTCTTCGCAAGGTATTTGAAGAATTGTACGCATAAACTGAATTGCTGTTAGCCAAAATAGAGTAGGAGACAGCATTAGATAAAGAAATTATCTTAGGATAATGAAAAAAATATGTGGCACGAATAACGATGCCACATATTTTTATTTTCACAAAAGTCGTTTGTAATATTAGATTTTTAGTATCTCATATTAATTTTTTAATCACTCACACTAATTTTTTAATCTCAATGATTATTTTATTAATCACTCATATTATTTTTTCAGTGCCTCACATAAAAATGCTAATATCACATACAGATTATTTAGATACTTATTTCTTTATTCCTATGGTTTGGAACAAAAACAAGCGTTGAGAGGGTTTTAGTTTCATTATATCTCTTACGGCTTTTTCTCTATATGCTCCGTTGCGGGTAACGGTTCCTAAATGAGGCATCGCACCGCATACAGCCAAATACATATTTTCGGAAACATAGGCAGAGGACATTGCACCATATACAACCATAGCCTCATTGTTTTTGACACTGCTGTATTTATCCAAATCAGATACTATTGCAATATTGGTAACATTGCAAGCAAAACCATTTGGATTGTCCGTTTCCTTGCGATAATCTCCTTTTGCAATAAGTTCTAAAACATTTTCTTTGTAATTCCACAGATACACGCCGCTCTCTAAAAATACATACAAATCAATATCCTGCATATTTCTTGCCGTCGGGGCAGTACGTTTGCCTGAGGACGATTCTCCAAAACCTGCCCACAAAACAGTGGATAAGTCTTGCAAAGAAATATCTCCGTCCTTGAAATTTCTATGAGAATATCTCATATCAATGGAATGTAATACGTCTTGACCACCTTGTTTGTTTGGCGATGGAAGAGTGATATTTTGGGCATTGCCAATAAATAACATCAAAGCAAAGGCTGACAATAAAAATATTTTTTTCATTATTTTAAGAATTTATTTGTTGTTAAATTATTTATTTACGACTTGCGAGTGATTATTATTAAAATGTTTTTTCAGAGTTTTGTGAAAACGTGTATGATAAAGTATTCCTGCCGTTATCAGTCCGAACATAAAGCCTGCAAATATGCTCCAATAAGGCAGTTTGATTACAAATCCGCATATATATGCACACGGTAAAGCAACGAATAGATATGCAATAACAGCGTAAAGCATTGGTTTTGCGACATCGTTTATCCCCCTAAGACCTGCAAGACCGCTCACTTGCGTTCCGTCAATCAATTGGAAAATTCCTGCAACTATGAATAGGGAAGTGGCAATACGTATAACTTCCTCATCAGTTGAAAAGCACATAGCTATGTATTTACCGAATGCAATAAATATAATGCCTACCGTACCCATAATCAAAAGCACCATTTTCCAACCTGTGTAAAAATGTTTTTTTATTTCGTTCAAATTTCCGCATCCGTATGCGTGGGAGACAAGTACAGTTGTTGCCGAACATATACCGCTTGCTGCCAAGAATGAGGTGGAAATCATAGTGTTTATTATTTGGTATGAAGCCAAAGCAGCAGTGGATACCAAACCCATCATAATGGTTATTCCGAAGAGTGAGAAAAATTCTATAAACATCTGTCCTGCGATAGGTATTCCTATCCTGAGCAGACATTTGTGCATATAGACCGAAAATCTTTTTATTCTGAAATTTCTAATATATCCTTTGTATTTTTTGCTTGTATAGATGAAAATCAAGAATGCAATAGGGGAGAGTACCCTTGATATAAACGTAGATAGCCCTGCACCAAAGACACCCATAGCAGGGCAACCCAATTTGCCATATATAAATACCCAGTTTAGGAATATGTTTAAGATATTTGCCGAAATAGTTATAATCATAGCGACTTTGGTATTGTCAATTCCTTCGAGTAATTGTTTGAAAGTAAGAAACCAAAGCATAGGTATAAATGACAAAGCTACTATAACGTAGTATGATTTACATTCATTTACAACTTCCATAGGCTGTCCGAATAGATGTAAAAAGGGGAGAAGTAGCAACAATATCGACACCAAACATATTGCGAGAATGGTGTTAAGGGATAAGGAGTTTTGGAAGAGATTGGTTATTGCTTCCTTATTATTTTTCGCATAATTTTGACCAACCAATGGCGTAAGTGCAAGTGCGATTCCCATACCAATAACGAGTGCGTTGTAAGTCAAGGCGGAAGCGAAAGAAATAGCTGCCAATTGTACTGTACCCAAACATCCGACCATAAATGTATCGACCATTTGCACCAATTGTTGTCCCATAGATGAGAGCATTATGGGCAATGCTAATGAAAGATTTTGTTTATAAAAACTTTGTTGTGTCATTATCCTTACGGTGTTCCTCCAAATTAGAAATGTTTTTGCTTATGTTTTTAATATGGAATAAATAATTTTAATAATTTTGCAAAGATACGACTTTTTAGGGAAATAAATATTTTGTAGATTTTGTTGTAAAAATACCGGTATTGTTTGCTAAATGTAACAAGTGTTGTTTAATATTTAATATAAAAGACGTTATTTTTTTGAAAATATTTGCAATCTGTGATTGTTTATTTAATTAATCTTTTATTGCGAGACAACTAAAATTAAAAATATGGGAAAAGGATTTACTGGTGTTTAAAACTATTTCACTGATGTTTAAAACTAATTTGCTAGTATTTAACACTAATTTAACAATATCTTTATTCAAGATAATTCAAATTATGTAAACTAATTTTTATAAAAAAAAGAAAATGCAAATAATTTGCATTATACATACAATTGGTCTGTATTGGAGATATTATGTCAATAATTTTACGGTTGAAAACAAGGATTACAAATACAAAAAACATGGTGTTATGGTGCCTGTTCTTGCAGGTCTTTATTTCAAACCAACTAAGAATATATTTATTGAAGCAACCATTCAAGATAATATTATGTGGTTTCAAAATAATGACAAAAACATTGACGGTATTCACTCAACTTTGCCAAAAAACAGTTGTATAAATTCAATTATTCCTTCAATAGGTTTTAGAGTAAAGATATAATAAAAAAGTTTCTTCTGATATAATGATAAAAAACTATGCTCCTTTGGAGCATAGTTTTTATTTGTATTATAATTTGAATACAGAATAAAATTATAAAAGAAACAGTTTTGAACTCTGCAATAAAAAAAACGGACAATGAAGAAAAATAATTCATTGTCCGCTTTCAATTAAACTACTTTGCAAAAAGTCTATCTTACTGATAATTTCTTAACTTCTGCATCGTAATGTTTGAATTTCTCTTGGTAAGCCTTTTTCATTTCAACAGTCGCATCAGTACGAGCATTGAAAATAGAATATATTACTCTTAAACGATTCAAAGCATTGAAATTGTTTGCTTCAACAGTCAATACTTTTTCAAAGAAAGGTATTGCTTTTTCGTAAAATACATATACTTCCTTAATCTTGGTATCGTATGCTTCTACATCGTCCAAAGGAATTTTATCGGCAACTTTCTGTTCTTTCAATCCTTTGCTGAAATAAGCATTGCCCAATCCATTCAAAGCCTCGCTCTGCTGTGGATTTATCGACAAAGATTTATTATAATATTCTTCGGCTTTTGCCAAATCGCCTTGATCAGCATAGATGCTTGCAACACCATTCAAAGATACAGGATTATTTCCAGCCTCAGCAACCATTTCATCTAAAATCTTGTTTGCTTCCTCTGTCTTGCCTGCCCAAGTATAAGCGTTTGCCAACTGAACCTTCATATTGGTTTTGATACCTGTTGTATCATTGGCAGTCATTTTAACACCTTTTTTCAAAGCGTTAAGAGCCTTTGTTGTATCTCCTTTATCCTTGTTGTCTTGGTAAATACGCAAATAAACATCGTATCTCGTTGTATTGTTTTTAGCCAAAGTTCTGTAAAGTTCAAACTCTTTGTCTGTCTGTTTCAAAAGTCTGTAACAGTTGGCTTGATAATACATCGCATCATTGACCATTTTCGTTTGACCGGCAGCAGTTGCGTCTTCGATAACCTTAGCCCATTTTTTTGCACTTTCTTCATAGTTGTTGCCCTTGTCATAAAACTCGCCAACATACATATATTCGTATGCACACAAAGCCTTATAGGTTTCCATAGATATGGAAAGGTATTCATGAGTTCCTGCTTTCTTTTCAAGCTCAATGGCTTTTTTGACATTCTCAATACCTTGCTGGCAAAGAACATCGGCAGGCTCTTTAATCTCTTTTAATTGTTTTTTAGTTGCTTTTGAAGCGTTTTCATCGTTCATAGCTTGCACAATTTGAGAATATATCAAACCGGCATAAGCCCAAGTCTTTGCCTCTCCCATTGTTTTTTCGTGCTTACAAGCATCATCAATGTTTTTCTTGGCATAAGACAAACGACCGTTCTTCATATCAGAATATGCACTCTGAACCTTCATTTCTTGTGCTGTTGCACTCAATACAAGTGCGCATAATACAGCAAATAAAATGCTCTTTTTCATTGGAATTTTTTTATTAGTTTTAATTATTTAATTTTCACTATCGTCCTGCTCGTTTATTACTTCTTGTGAATTAATATCAGTTTTGCTAATATTTTCCACACTCTCCTCCTCTACTTCTTCGTGTTGGACTTTGGTAACAGCAGCAATCACATCTTTCTTTTTAAGATTTATAAGTTTTACCCCTTGTGTTGCTCTACCCATAACACGTAAAGAATTAACAGCCAAACGAATCGTAATACCAGAACGATTCATAATCATAAGGTCATCGTCATCATTTACGTCCTTTATAGCAATCAATGCTCCCGTTTTATCGGTTATGTTTATGGTTTTAACACCTTTTGTTCCCCTATTGGTTTTTCTGTATTCATCGCTATCGCTACGTTTTCCATAACCATTTTCGGAAACAACCATTATGTTTTGCGTCATATCGCTTATGCAAACCATTCCGACGACTTCATCGTTTTCGTTTTCAAGTGTTACAGCCTTTACTCCCGAAGCACCTCTACCCATAGGACGAATTAAATCCTCATTGAAACGAACACAACGACCGTTCTTTGTTCCAATATATATTTCATTCTTACCATCTGTCAGTTTGGCTTCAAGCAATTCGTCGTTATCACGGATTGTAAGAGCGATAATACCCTTAGTTCTTGGACGAGAATAAGCCTCCAAAGATGTTTTCTTTATTATTCCGTTCTTGGTACATAATACAATGAAATTGTTTTGTACATAGTTTTCGTCTTTCAAATCTTTGGTATTTACAAAAGCACGTATCTTCTCCCCTTCTTCAATTTGCAACATATTCTGTATTGCACGACCTTTTGAAGTCTTATTGCCTTCGGGTATCTCATAAACCCTCATCCAATGAACCTTACCTACATTGGTAAACATTAGTAGATAATCGTGAGTTGAAGCAATATATATATGTTCAATAAAGTCTCCATCTCTTGTCGTTGAGCCTTTGCTACCCATACCGCCACGATTTTGCGTTTTGTATTCACTTAAAGAGGTTCTTTTGATATATCCCAAATGAGAAACAGATATAACAACCTCTTGGTTAGGTATCATATCCTCTATAACAAAATCTTTTGAAGAATACTCTATCTCGCTTCTACGTTCATCGCCGTATTTTTCTTTTATGGCAAGCAATTCATTTTTTACAACAAGCATTAATTCGTTAATATCCGAAAGTATTTTCTTGCATTCGTCTATAAACTCTCCAAGTTTGTCGTGTTCATCTTGAAGTTTCTCTCTTTCCAAGCCTGTCAATTGTCTTAAACGCATTTCAACGATTGCCCCGGCCTGTATATCGGTGAATTGCCAGCGCTCAACCATTGTATCTTTTGCAATTTGGACAGTCTTACTTGCTCGAATAACGTTTATAATCTCGTCAATAATATCCAAAGCCTTCAACAAGCCTTCAACAATGTGCATACGCTCTTCGGCTTTCTTCAAATCATAACGAGTTCTACGTTCTACAACTTCTTTTCTATGCTCAACAAAATTACTTATTATATCTTTTAAGTTAAGTAATTTCGGTTTGCCATTAACAAGGGCTATATTGTTTATTGAAAAAGATGACTGCAATTCGCTATACTGATAAAGTTTGTTAAGCACTACCCTGCTTATTGCGTCTTTCTTCAATTTGTATACTATTCGGATACCGTCCTTGTTACTTTCGTCCTTTATTTCAGATATACCTTCTATTTTCTTTTCATTCACCAATTCTGCTTGATGATGAATCATATCACTCTTGCATACTTCGTAAGGAATGGAAGTAACAACTATCTGTTCTCTGTCATTTTTTTCGTTATGCTCAATATTGGCGTGAGCGCGTATAACTACTCTTCCTCTACCGGTATTATAAGCCTCTTTTACTCCGTCATATCCGTAAATAACACCTCCTGTCGGAAAATCCGGGGCTTTGATATATTGCATCAACTCATCTATCGTAATATCATTGTTATCTATATAAGCAATAATACCGTCAATACTCTCAGACAAGTTATGTGGAGCCATATTTGTAGCCATACCAACGGCAATACCGTTTGTTCCATTGACCAAAAGGTTTGGTATTCTTGTCGGCAGAACCACAGGTTCTTTCAAAGAATCGTCGAAATTGTTTTGAAAATCTACCGTATCTTTTTCAATATCTTGTAACAATTCAGAAGCAATCTTACTCATTCTTGCCTCGGTGTAACGCATTGCTGCCGGTGGGTCATTATCTACCGAACCAAAGTTACCTTGACCATCAACCAAAGGGTATCTCAAAGCCCATTTTTGAGCCAAACGAACCATAGCACCATAAACGGAAGAATCACCATGAGGGTGGTACTTACCTAATACCTCTCCCACAATTCTGGCAGATTTCTTATGTTTAGTATTGTAAGTCATACCCATATCGCCCATAGCATACATTATTCTTCTCTGTACTGGCTTCATTCCGTCTCTTGCATCCGGCAAAGCACGAGAAACAATAACGCTCATCGCATAGTCGATATAAGCCTGTTTCATTTGAGTTTCTATATCAACTCTCTGTATTCTACTATTTTCTTCCATATTCACTTAAAAAATAATGTGCAAAGATACTCAAAAAATTCAATATGACAAAGAAAAAACGCTGAAAACACACTAAAACAACGATAAAACCATAATTTTCTAATTAAACAAAAATATTTCTAAGCCATTGAAAATACAGACTGTTTATTTCGTAATAATTTTATTACATATTGGTAAATTAGTGTTAAACACTAATAAAATAATATTAAACATTAGCAAAATAGTGTTAAACACCGGTAAATTCTTTTCTGATATTGATTTTTTGATTAAATCAATTGCGATTAAAAATGTATTTACTATCTTTGCAAATTAAAATAGAAAAAAATATGGGAATAGTATTTAATGTTCGTAAGCCTCGTCAATTCAATTATAAGCCGAGATTTTACGACCCGAATAAGGAAGAAATAAAGGAATTGGAAGCCAAATATGGTCCGATAGGCGATAGTTACAATCGAAAGATAAGTTTCAGAAAGGCAATGGAAGAGAAAAAAGAAAAGAAAATATCTTCCAAACCTTTTCCAATGACAAAGATTTTGTTGATTGCGTGTCTTGTGGTGGCTTTGATATATTTCTTAATGACTTTCGTTGAAAGATGGCAATAAACATATTACCCGAAAACATTGCTAATCAGATTGCGGCAGGAGAAGTTGTCAATCGTCCGGCGAGTGTTGTTAAAGAATTGATGGAAAATGCTGTAGATGCAGGCAGTTCATCTATTACATTAATAGTTAAAGACGCTGGAAGAACCCTTGTTGAAGTTATTGATAACGGCTGTGGTATGGACGAAACAGATGCTCAAAAATGTTTTTTGCCTCACGCTACAAGCAAAATATCGACAGAAAGCGATTTAAGAAACCTAACAACTATGGGATTTCGTGGAGAGGCATTGGCTTCTATTGCAGCAATCAGTCAAGTGGAAATGAAGACCAAGACCGAAAACTCCGACCTTGCGGAAGAGATTTTAATAGATGGCGGAGAGATTAAATCGATAAGCAAAACCACTTCACAACTTGGAACTGACATAAAAGTAAAAAACATATTTTTCAACGTGCCTGCAAGACGCAATTTCCTTAAAAGCGATTCTGTTGAGTGTAGTCATATAAGCGATGCCTTTATTCGTATAGCTTTAATCAATCCAAATATTTCTTTTACATATATAAGAGACGACCACGTTATTTATAAATTGGAGAAAGCCACATTTAGAAAACGTATAGTGGATATATACGGGAATACATTCAACAAAAATCTTTTGGAAATAAGAGAAAAAATTGATTTAGTGGAGATAGAGGGATTTATTTCCACAATAAGTTTAACTAAAAAGAGTAAGAACGAAGAGTTTTTCTTTGTCAATAATCGTTTTATGAAAAACAGTTATTTTGCCAACGCTGTTGAAAGGGCTTATAGTTCATTAATACCTCCTAAAACCTACCCTTGCTTTTTTATACACTTGAAAGTAAATCCGAAAGATATTGATGTGAATATCCACCCGACCAAAACGGAAATAAAATTCATTGACGACAAAATAATTTACTCAATTCTTAATGCTGCCGTAAGAAAAGTTTTAGGACAAAACACGTTAAGCAATTCGCTTTCGTTTGAAAAATCCCCTATAAACTTTCCTGCTCCCGATAAAAACTTTACCCCCAAAAACAATTCATTGAACTACACAAGTGCTTACAATCCTTTTGCAAAGCAAAACGCTAATCCTTCTTTTGATTTCAACAGCAAAGTAAATAATGTCAAAGTTCAGACCGAGATTTCTTTTAATAACGAAAACGTTTTTGAAAACGATACCAACAACTCCACCCCTATCAATCACAATATTTGCTTTCAATTCTTAAATAAATACATCATAACACAGCAGAATAACTCCATACTTCTGATAAATCAATTCAATGCGTCAAAGAAAATAATTTATGAGTTTTTGAAAGGCAGAACGGCTATGATTATGCCAAGCGAAAAACTTTTATTGCCATACACTCATAAGTTTTCTCAAATAGAAATTATTTCATTAAAGGACAAAACGACTTTATTAAAAGATATTGGTTTCGATTTTACTATAAACGAAGACAATACCATTGATTTTACAGCGGTGCCAAAGGCTATGACGATGCTTAATGCAATGAATTTGCTTAACGATGCAATAAGCGAAGAGATAAATAACGATGACAGGGCTTTGATACTTGCAGATAAACTTGCAATAAAGAATGGTAAAATACTTACACATAATGAAATGGTAGATTTAATTAATCAATTGCTTCAATGTAAAGAGCCTGAATTTTTGCCATTAAACGAGAGAGTTTTTTTACGTGTTAATGAAGATTTCTTAAACAAATTTTTCTTTTAATATAACAAACAAATACAAAACAATATGAAAAAATCAGTTTTAATTACATCAATGCTTATGGCAACAACACTTTTATCGGCACAGATGTCAAAACAAGAGATGGATAAAGTAAAACAAACTAATCCGCTTGTAGCACAATGGACGACACCGCACCAAACACCGCCGTTCAATTTAATAAAAACGGACGATTACAAACCTGCTATGCTTTACGCAATAGAAAAAGCAAAGGAGGATATAAATGCAATAATTTCCAATACCGCCGAGCCAACGTTTGAAAATACTATCGTTGCATACGAGCAAAGCGGTAAATTGTTGGATAGAGTTGCCGGTCTTTTGTTCAATATGAACGAAGCCTTTACTTCTGACGAGTTACAGCAAGCAGCTCAAGAACTAACGCCTATACTTACGCAATATTCAACTGATGTAAGTATGAATCAGCAGCTATTCGCAAAAATCAAAAGAGTCTATGACAACAGAGATTTCATTGCTTTGACAACCGAAGACAGAATGCTTTTGGATAAAGTTTATAAAGGTTTTATCAAGAATGGTGCATTGCTTACGGGCAAAGACAAAGAAGAATTTAAGAAAGCAAGCGAAGAACTTGGTATCTTAACATTAAAATTCAACCAAAACGTACTTAACTCTCAAAACTCTTTCGTGCTAAACGTTACAAATAAAAAGGACGTTGAGGGTATGCCTCAATACGCTCTTGACGAAGCAGCCCAAGAAGCAAAGGCAAGAAAGATGAAAGGTTATGCTTTCACTCTTCAACAACCTTCGTACATTGCTGTTATGTCTTATTGTCCTAATCGCGATATAAGAGAAAAAATGTGGAAAGCATATAATTCTATGGCTAACCACAATGACACAAACGACAATAAACAAATTATTAAAGATATTGTCAATCTGCGTTTGAAAATTGCCAACCTTTTAGGCTATAAGTCTTACGCTGAATACGAATTGGAAGATAAGATGGCTGAAAATCCTACTAATGTCAATGCATTTCTTAACGATTTGTTGGCTACAAGTATGCCTTACGCAAAAAGAGATTTGCAAAACGTTCAACAATATGCAAAAGAACACGGTTTCAATGGTACTTTGGAGCGTTGGGATTTCTCTTATTGGAGTGAGAAACTGCAAAAAGAAAAGTACGATATTTCACCTGAGTTGTTGAAACCTTACTTCAACCTTGAATATGTTAAGAACGGCATCTTTACTCTTGCAGGCAAATTGTACAACCTTGAATTTAAGGAAAACAAAAAAATACCTGTTTATCATAAAGACGTCAAGGCTTACGAAGTCTATGATAAAACTTCCAATAAGTTTATGGCTGTTTTGTATATGGATTTCTTCCCAAGAGACAACAAACGTCAAGGTGCTTGGATGACTTCATTTAGAGAACAAAGCAATGTCAATGGTAATGAGATTCGCCCATTGATTCAACTGGTAACCAATTTCTCTAAACCGACTGCAAAAACTCCTTCCCTTTTAACTTTTGACGAAGTAAATACTTTCTTACACGAGTTCGGTCATTGTCTGCATGGTATCGTTACTGAATGTACTTACCAATCCTTATCGGGAACAAGCGTTGCTCACGACTTTGTTGAAGGTATGAGCCAATTTATGGAAAATTACGCTTACGAAAAAGAATTTCTTGATATGTTTGCCGTTCATTATAAGACAGGCGAAAAAATTCCTCAAAAGTATATCGACCGCATACGTGAAGCACAACAATACAATGCCGGTTGGTTATCTATCCGTCAGTTGTTCTTCGGCATTTTGGATATGACTTGGCATTCTATTGAGACACCTTTCAATGGTGATGTGATTTCTGTTGAAAAGATTGCAAGCAACAAAGCCGAACTTATGCCTATGATTGACGGTTGCTGTATGAGTACTCAGTTTTCACATATCTTTGGTGGCGGTTATGCCGCAGGTTATTATGGTTACAAATGGAGTGAAGTTATTGCTGCCGACGCTTACGCAGCTTTTTCTGAGCAAGGAATTTTCAACCCAAGCGTTTCTTCATCATTCAGAAAGAATGTTTTGTCTCGCGGTGGCACAAAAAAACCTATGGAACTATACAAAGCTTTCCGTGGCCACGAACCAACAAACGAAGCATTCTTAAAACAACAAGGTTTTACTAAATAATGATAGCGAAGTGGTGAGCATTACGCTCACCGCTTTTTTAATCAAAAACAAAAAAACTTAGACATAATGAAAGAAAATCTTAAAATAACAGCCGTTGAACCCATAGGTATAAGTGAGAGTAAAGCAAAAGAATTGACTGCCCTTTTCAATGAAAAACATTGTGAGTTCAATATTTTCTACGATCGCAAGGAAGATGCCGACAGCCTTATTAACCGTATTGGTGATAGCGACATAGCAATCATTTCCAACATTCCTTTGAAAGCGGAAGTATTGGAGCGTTGTCCTAATTTGAAACTTATCGCTGTTGCATTCACTGGCATTGACCATATAGATATGAATTATTGCAAGACTCATAACATCGAAGTACTTAATGCCGCAGGCTATGCCACCGAAGCCGTTAGTGAACTTACCATAGGCCTTATGCTTGACGTTATGCGAAAGGTAAGCGAGAAAAACGATGATATTCGCTGTGGCGGAACAAGAAATAATTTCTTAGGTTGTGAGTTAAAAGGCAAAACTGTTGGTATTGTTGGACTTGGCGAGATAGGAAAACGCACGGCGTTGCTATTGAAAGCCTTTGGTTGTAATGTTATTGCATACACACATCGCAAGCACTTGAACTATGAACGTCAAGGTATTGTTTATACAGACTTAAAAACATTGATGCAACAGAGCGATATTATTTCTTTGCACGTTCCTTTGACGCAAGACACATACCAAATGATAAACAAAGATATGCTTTCCCTATGTAAGCCATCGGCAATAATCATCAACACAGCAAGAGGCAATGTTATTGATATGAATGCTTTGGCTGATATGCTCAACAACGATAAACTTGCTGCCGCATCCGTTGATGTTTATGAGAACGAGCCTCCTATTGCAGCCACACACCCTCTGTTGAATGCCAAAAATTGCATCTGCACTCCACATATAGCGTTCGCAACAAGAGAGAGTTTCGATAGCCGTATAGAGATTGTTACAAACAATATCTTGAATTGGCTTTCCAAATAGGCGTGAGTCTCAGTTGAAAATATGGCATAGCCGTGAATTATATAAGGTAATTATCTTTTTTAGGATAATTACCTTTTTTATTAATCACCTATTAGTTTTTTTCGGTTGCTAATTTTTGAAAATTTGCAGCTAATTTCAAAAAGACGGCTCGTAATTTTGGAAACATCAATTCGGAGTACTCAAAAAAGTATGCTTTTTTGTACCTTTTATACCCGACTTTTCAAATTAGCAACTGATTTCTCACAATTCACTGTTTTGATTTTCGTCGAACTCACGTTATTTACTCCTCTTTCGTGTGTTCTTTGATTATCTCCAATATGGCTTCGCCATAATTTTCAAAAGTTTTCTTGCCAAGATATTTAAGATGTAAAAATTCGGATTTGGTTGTCGGCTTTTCATTGCTAAGAGCTATCAATCCTTTTTGTGAAATGACGTAATAAGCAGGGATATTCTTTTCTTTGGCTACCTTTGCCCTCCATAAACGCAAGGCATTAAACAGTTCCTCGTCCTCAATGTCCGAAGATGTCTCTTGTTTGTCTTTACTTTGTAGATTATCCGATGTTTGCTTAGGTTTTGAAGCGATTTGCGTAGGTGTTTCCTTTGCCATATCGCCAATAATAGACACAAGCGGAAGTGAATTTCCTTGCGCAAGCAGGTTGTTTTTCAATTCCATAAAGCCGATAGATTCAAATTTTTCGTTGAAAAACTGCAAAAACCTACACTTTATCTCCTTTTCAACCGATAAGGATATAATCAACTCTTTCAACGTTATATTGTCTTCGGCATTATCCAATTCGATATTTATCAAATCCAAAAACAAATCATTCAAAAAATCTATGTTTGCTGCGTAATATTCTTTGGCTTTAAGACAGCGAGCAATACATTTATCTATCTGCTCTGTGGAGAGTGTTGTCGGTCTATTGAAATTATTCAACCATTTGACAAAAGTAGTTGAAACTTTGGCTATATCCGTCTGATATCTGTCTATTATTGCCAAACATTTTTCGGCTATTTTAGGAAAAGTGCCGATAACGGAAGAACGTATAAGGTATGCAAGTTTAGTGATTTTGGTTGTAAAATCCGAGAAATCAAATATGGTTATAATGTTTTCGATAAGGAAATTCTGTTGAGCTGTGTGTAATGTCGTTTCGTTGGGTGGGTTTATCAGCGAATTAGTGTTAAACATCGTTATATTTTTATCTAACATCACGCTATTAGTATTAAACTTCGCTGTAAGGATAATACCGTCCAAACTTCTGCAACGAGAAAGTGCCACATAAACCTGCCCGTGCGAGAAAGCCTTATTGGAATTTATTACAACCTTGTCGAAAGTCAGTCCCTGCGATTTATGTATGGTAACAGCCCAAGCAAGTCGCAAAGGAAATTGAGAAAACGTGCCGACAATATTTGCTTCGATATTTTTTGTTTTCTTATCAATGTCGTATTTGATACTTTCCCAAGTGTAACGTTCAACGGTAATATCCTCATCATCTTCGGGACATCTGACAACGATATGATTTTCGTGCAGTTCCTTTATTTTACCTATCTTGCCGTTGTAATACCGTTTTTTGCCAGAAGCACCATTGTTGTAATCGTTTTTAAGAAACATCACTTGGGCATCTTCTTTCAACTTCAATTCAAAACTATTCGGATAAAAGTTTTCTAAGAAATCGCCTTGAACGTCTGCCGTATAAACAACTTCTTTGCGGTCTATTTGGTCAAGTTTTATATTGTTTATACTGTCTGCTTGCTGGTTGTGAGTGCAAAGTACAATATAGTTTTCAGGAATATTTTTATTTATATCGGCAACATATCTTTTGTTTAGGGTCTCGACAATGTCAGGTGTTAATTTATCTTCTCTAACAGCGTTAAGAATATTGATAAATTCCCTATCACTTTGACGGTAGATATGTTGAAGAGTTATGGTTATGTAAGAAGAGTTTTGCAATGCTTTGGCACTGAAAAAATAAAAGTTATCATAATACTGCCGTAGTTCTTCACAATCGGTTTCGGTGGTAACGGGAGGCAATTGGGACAAATCGCCGATAAACAACATCTGAACACCACCGAAAGGTTTGTTGCGTGCATTATAGCGAAAACGACGTAACAAAAAATCTATTTCGTCCAAAATATCGCAACGCACCATTGATATTTCATCTATGATGATAAGATCCAACGAACGAATAAGATTTATTTTCTCTTTTCGAAACTTACGCGTTTTTACATCAGTACCGGGTATGTAGATATGAAAGGGTAATTGAAAAAAAGAATGTATGGTAGTACCACCTGCTTGTAAAGCCGCAATCCCCGTAGGTGCCAAGACAACATGGCGTTTATTTATCGTTTTTGTGAGGTTTCTTAAAAACGTTGTCTTACCTGTACCTGCTTTGCCAGTTAGAAACACATTTTTGTTGGTTCGTGTCAAATATTCATAGGCAAGGTTCAATTCGGGATTGTCATTCATAATCGTTTTTTTAGTGTTTAATACTATTCAATCAGTTTCACTGATTATTTTATTAATCTCACTGATTATTTTATTAGTTTCACATATTACTGCGATGATATTAAACAACAGAAAGAAACAACTTCATTGTATCAATAAAGTTGCTTCCTATCTGTTATGGACAAGTATTTATTTTCTTTTTATAACTTTCTTTGCAGCAATGACAATATCTTTTGCCATTAAATGATAATGCTCCATTAACTGCATAGGCTTTCCTGATTGTCCAAACTCATCATCAACACCAATGAACTCCATAGGTGTCGGCATATTCATAGCCAATGTTTGAGCAATAGCATCTGATAAACCACCGTTGAACATATGTTCTTCGCAAGATACACAGCATTTTGTTTTCTTAACAGAATTTAATACAGACTCTTTATCCAACGGTTTAATGGTATGAATGTTTATAACTTCTGCACTTATACCTTCGCTTTCCAATTGTTTGCATGCTTCAAGGGCTTGCCATACCAAATGACCAGTTGCAAACAAAGTAACGTCTGTTCCTTCATTCAAAACGATAGCCTTACCAATTTCAAAAGGCATATCCTCTGGAATAAATACAGGAACTTTCGGTCTTCCATAACGAAGATATACAGGACCATCATATTTAGCTGCTGCTATTGTGGCTTGCTTAGTCTGATTGAAATCACAAGGATTGATAACAACCATATTTGGCATCATACGCATAAGACCTATATCTTCCAATATCTGATGTGTTGCACCATCTTCGCCTAATGTAATACCGGCATGAGAGCCTGCAATCTTAACATTTGTATCGGAATATGCCACACTCTGACGTATTTGGTCGTAAGTTCTACCAACAGAAAATGCCGCAAATGAACCTACGAAAGGAATTTTTCCACTCAAAGCCATTCCGGAAGCAATGCTTACCATATTACTTTCTGCAATACCTACTTGGAAAAATCTTTCCGGGAAAGCCTTTGCGAACAAATCCATACGAACACTCGGAGTTAAATCTGCACAAAGTGCAACAACGTTCTCGTTTTCTTTTCCTGCTTGTAAAAGACCTTCTGCAAATCCGCTACGAGTGTCTTTCTCTCCAAGGATTTTATATTCTTTCATTTTTTATTACTTGTTTTGTTTGACGCCCAAAGTAATATTTGTCGTCTTGTTTGACTCTATCTTTATTTCTTGTGTAAATGTTTGGCTTGATTTCAAAGCACTCCTACTCTTAGCAACAATGGTATAGATGCCCGGTAACAATTCCACCGTTTCTTTCAAATTGTCTTCCGTAATATCACGTACCCAAAAAGTTTTGCCGTCCTTTTGTACAAAGATACTACCGATAATATCGGATTTTTGCTTTTCTATTCTCAAATATCCTGATTGAGGTATTTCAATAGTTGTCGTTGAACTTTGACCTACTTCCACTCCTTTTAGGGTTAATATAGGCAAAGTCATAACCTCCAAATCGTATTTGCCAACCAAGTATTTCTGTTTGGTATTAATCATTTGTACATTTATCGTTTGACTATCGTCTGCTTTCTTTACCGCAACCGGATAAGGTTTTGCAGAAGACGTTCCATTGTTAAGATACTTTATATACAACGTTCCTTGCGGTGTTTTTAGATTTATTACAGAGTGTTCGCCCGCTAAGAATGTTACGTTTTTTTTCTCAACAGGTGGAATTGTCATAGCAACCACGTCATAATTTATCAGTGGGTCTATTTCCAAAGTATCACTCACTCCTTGCGTAGATAGACTATGCATAAAACTATATCGTAGTTTATGATTTTCGCTATCAAAAAACATCAAAGGTATGTCAGTTTCCGTATTTTCGTTCTTATCATTAAGCAAATTAACCTGCGTTGTTGTGTTATGGACTGCTTGTCTTACGATAGTGTTTAAGGCTTTTGAAAAATCAATCTCCCCTTTTGCTTCGTAATATATTCCGCAATTTTCGTAATTGTTTTTCATTCCCTTGCTGATACCGATGATAAAAGGTTTGATATACTTGCCTTGTTTTTGCATAGTCTTTGAAATCAAATCTATATCACCGTCGCATTTATCAATATTATCAACAATCATCACAACAATATTCCTGCTATGCTTGTCTTTTGGAAAATCGTCCGCACATTTCTCCAAAGATTTTGCAACGGCAGAAGTACCTTTCGGTGTTAGGGTTTTAAGTTTCGCTTTAATGTTATCTTGATTCAAAAGATAGAAAGGAACTAACAAATGAGTATCTTCACAATCACCAAGAGTATAGTCTTTTTCGCTTCCGAACACACGTATAGCACACTCAACATTATCGTAATTAGACAATGAATCGACAATATTGGCGAGTAAGTTCTGCGTGATTTTTATCTTCGTTGCACTCTGCCATTTTTCGTTCATATTGTGAGAACAATCCACAATGAACAAAATTCTTGTCTTCTCCGTGTTTTGTTGAGTCGTTTTACTATTTTGTCCATAAACACAAAACGGTAAAATCAACAATGCTACAAACGTATATTTCAGGAACCTCAAAACCATTTCTAATAATCGCCAAGTGTTTCCTTTAATTGAGACAACGCATTTTGGGTTTGCTCATCGTTTGGAGCCTTACCATGCCAGCCGTTATTATCTTCCATAAAATCGACACCATATCCCATTTTGGTGTGCATAACAAGCATAACAGGTTTGCCTTTGTGAGCGTGTTTTTTACATTCTTCCAATGTATCAAGTAACTCTTGCATATCGTTACCATTGCATTCCAAAACGTCCCACTTAAATGCCAAAAATTTATCTTTCAAAGAATCAGAACAGCAAACATCCTTACAACGTCCGTCAATCTGAACGCCATTGCTGTCAATGATACTAATCAAGTTATCCACTTTATTTGCACCGGCAAACATAGCTGCCTCCCAAATTTGACCTTCTTCTATCTCTCCGTCGCCATGCAAAGAATAAACAAGGTTATCGTCTTTATCCATTTTCTTTGCAAGAGCAGCACCAACGGCAACGCTCATTCCCTGACCAAGAGAACCCGAAGCAACTCTTACTCCCGGCAAATTGCCATGAAACGAAGGGTGTCCCTGCAAACGAGAACCCAACTGACGAAGAGTAGCCAACTCCTTAATAGGGAAATATCCTCTTCTTGCCAAAGCACTATACCAAACAGGAGCAATATGTCCTATGGAAAGGAAAAACATATCTTCTCCCTTGCCACCACGAGTATAATTTTTAGGGTCAATATTCATCTCCTTGAAATAAAGAGCCGTAAATAAATCCGCACAACCCAAACTTCCGCCAGGGTGTCCCGATTGGCAAGAATTGACCATACGCAAAACATCTCTTCTTATCTGCGTTGCAATATCCTGCAATTCTGCTATATTTTTCATTTCTAAATTTTGCGTAAAGTAACGAAGAATAATTAGTGTCTCACATTAATTTTTTAATTTCACACACTAAAAAATTAATGTGAGACACTAAAAAATTATTATCACTGATTATTTTCGTTACTTAACGACTTTTTTGTTGTTATTTATTATAAATTTATTTTTTCTCTGCCTTTAATCTTTCGGTAAGCATAGGAATGATTTTGTGTAAATCACCTACGATACCAAGGTCTGCAATCTGCATAATAGGAGCAAATTTATCTTTGTTGATTGCAACAATAAATTCACTTGACTCCATACCTGCAAGGTGCTGGATTGCCCCCGAAATACCACAGGCCATATACAAATCGGGACGAACAGTCTTACCCGTTTGACCGACTTGACGCTCGTGTCCGATAATACCTGCATCAACCATTGCTCTTGATGTTGAAATCTCGCCTTTAAGTTCTTTTGCCAAATCTTCCAACTTCTTAAAGCCTTCTTTATTACAAACACCACGACCACCTGATACCAAAACTTTGGCTTCCGTAATATCAACCTCAGATGCTTTCTTAACGGTTTCCAATACTTTAACTTTGAATTTGTCTGTATTGAAATTGATTTTCACATCGATAACCTCTCCTTTTCTACTGTCATCCTTTGCCATTTTTTGCATAACGCCCGGACGAACGGTACTCATTTGAGGACGGTGATTAGAGCAAACAATTGTAGCCATTAGATTGCCGCCAAAAGCAGGACGAGTACTCCACAACTCTTTATCTTCTTCGTTTATCTCCAATTTAGTACAATCGGCTGTAAGTCCCGTATTTACTCTTGCAGATATTCTTGGACCCAAGTCTCTACCTATCGTTGTTGAACCAATCAACACAATAGAAGGTTTGTAATCATTAATCATTTGAGCTATTGCCTGAGTGTATGGTTCGGTGGTATATACAGCCAAACTTTTATCCTCTACCAACAACACTTTATCTGCTCCGTATGCAATCAAATCATTGGATTGAGATTTTATACCATCTCCCAAAAACATTGCATAAACCTCTTGACCGAGTTCATTGGCCAACTCTCTTGCTTTTCCCAAAAGTTCCAAGCCAACATTTTGTATTTGACCTTCTCTTTGCTCAACAAATACAAATATATTTTTATAATCTTCTTTATTCATCGTTACTTAAATTTTTAATAAATGTCTTTTCTTTTTTATCCACAATCAAAATTATGAATGGATAACTAAAAACATCTATCAATTATATAATGTGTTTTTCTTTAAGTTTGTTGATAATGATTTCAACAGCTTCCTCCGGTTCTACTTCAAACACCTCTCCTTTTGCTTTCAAACCTTTTGCAAATGATTTCTTAACATTTGTAGGAGAACCTTTCTTTCCTAATTTTTCTTCATCGCATTGGATTTTGTCTGCATTCCAAATCTCAACTTCTTTATCGAAACACTCAACAATACCGCTCACAGTCATATAACGAGGTTTGTACGAAGAGGCCAATACAGAAACCAAACAAGGCAGTTGTACTTCTACCATTTGGTAACCGTCCTCCAATTGCTTTTTAATTGTCAAAGTCTTATCTCCGTCATATTTGCAATCTTCCAAATATGTTACTTGCGGAATATCCAAATGCTCTGCCATTTCAGGACCGACTTGTGCCGTATCTCCATCTATCGCTTGACGGCCTGTAATTACCAAATCATAATCCAATTCTTTCAATGCACCGGCCAAAGCATGAGAAGTAGCCAACGTATCAGCTCCGCCAAGTTTTCTATCTGTCAAAAGAATGGCTCTATCAGCTCCCATTGCCAATGCCTCTCTAAGAATGGCATCTGCTTGTGGAAGACCCATAGTAATAACGGTAACATTTGCACCAAATTCATCTTTTAATCTAAGTGCCAATTCCAAACCGCCCTTATCATCCGGGTTCATAATACTTGGCACACCTTCTCTTATCAAAGTACCTGTCTTTGGATCTATTTTAACTTCTGTCGTGTCGGGTACTTGTTTTATACAAACTACTATATTCATTTTAATTCTCTCTTATTAATCTGTTAAACCTACTAAAACAACTTTTATGGATTTTAATCAAATCATTATGTTTTTTATACAATGTTATTTCAATAGGTGTGATGCGATAACCATTCTTTGAACCTCTGATGTTCCTTCGTATATTTCGGTAATCTTGGCATCTCTAAACATACGCTCAACAGGATATTCTCTTGTGTAGCCATATCCTCCGTGGAATTGTATTGCTTTGGTTGTCATTTCCATTGCAACTTCGGCCGCATACAATTTAGCCATTGAAGCATCTTTGCTGTAAGGCAATCCTGCATCTATTCTTGAAGCGGCACTGCGAACTAAAAATCTTGCAGCGTTTATCTTTGTTTCCAAATCAGCCAATTGAAACTGAGTGTTTTGGAATTGTCCTATGGCTCTGCCGAATTGTTTTCTTTCTTTGACATATTTAACAGTTTCGTCCATAGCACCCTGTGCAATACCCAAAGCCTGAGAAGCAATACCCAAACGACCTCCGTCCAAAGTCATCATAGCAATCTTGAATCCTTTGCCTTCTTTACCTAAAAGATTTTCCTTCGGCACTTCGCAATTTTCAAAAATCAACTCACAAGTAGCAGAACCGCGAATACCTAACTTCTTTTCTTTTTTACCGATAGAAAATCCCTTAAATCCCTTTTCAACAATGAATGCCGAGATACCTTTTGTGCCTAAACTTTTATCGGTCATCGCAAAAACAACATATACATTTGCGTAAGAAGCGTTAGTGATAAAAATCTTAGAACCGTTCAATATCCATTTATCTCCTGCATCAACGGCTGTGGTCTGTTGCATTGCAGCGTCGGTTCCTGCATTAGGCTCTGTCAAACCAAATGCTCCTATCCACTCTCCTGATGCAAGTTTTGGCAAATATTTCGTTTTTTGTTCCTCTGTTCCAAACATCAAAATAGGCTCTGCACACAAAGAAGTATGAGCAGAAACGACAACGCCGGTAGTTGCACAAACCTTAGATAATTCTTCAACTGCCATAGAATACATTTGAGTCGTTCCACCCTGACCGCCATATTGTTTAGGAATAGGAATACCCATGATACCAATTTTACTCATTTTTTCAACCGTTTCGATAGGAAATCTCTCTTCCTCATCAATCTCGGCTGCCAACGGCTTTACTTCGTTTTCTGCAAACTCACGAATCATTTGCAAAAACAAATTTTCCTGTTTTGTTAAGTTGAAATCCATTGTTTCTGTCTTTATATTAATTAATTATTATAATCATTAAAATTGGAATGTTCCTTATCAAAAGAAACATAACCCCAATCATTGCACAAAATTACAAAAAAATTATAATAGTAAGACTCAAAAAATCGAATAATTTTCAAACAATCACGTTTTTTGGACTTTTGAGTATTGTAGTTTTTGTTCTATGTGAAATTTTAGGGCTAATCGCTGAAATGATTACACTAACTATTTTTTTAGTATCTCTAATCATTTTACTGATTAATGAAATCATTTCAGCCATTTGTAAAACCTTGTTTTCAACAACATAGAAAAGAGAATTTTTATAACCAATTCCAAGCAAGATAACATTAATCGTTTTTATAAATACTGCAAAACAAAAAAGCAATAGATGAAAACAATATATTTTGCAAGACTTTGCAACTTTTTAATCAAGTGCAATAAACAAAAAAGTGGTCAATTCTTTGTTTAGAACAGACCACTTAAATGTAGTTCAGATAATCATTTTTTATTTGTTAACTGCCACTTTTTCGCTAAGTTCTTTTCCTGCTTTGAATTTAACGACCTTCTTTGCCTCAACTGCAATAGCTTCGCCTGTACGAGGGTTTCTTGCGGTTCTTGCAGGTTTTTCTTGAATTGACAATGTACCAAAGCCCATAAGAGTTACTTTCTCACCTTTCATAAGATAATCTTGTGCTGCGGAAATAAACGCATCGTAAGCTTTCATAGAATCTGTTTTTGTCAAACCGCTTAATTCAGACATCTTGTCTGCAAAATCTTTTTTTGTCATAATTGTTAATTGTTTTAAATGTTTAATTTACTTAATTATTTTACAGACGCAAAGTTATACAAAAAAATATTATGCAACAAAATTTTACAAAGATATTTTCAAAATAAATTACTTTTTTTTCAATACACCATTTATTCTAAAACCCTTTATCAATTCTTTTGCAGGCATTCGTTTCTTTCCATTCAATTGCAAATCAGTTATTTCTAAAACAGAATCCGAACACTGAACCAATATTTTGCTTTTATCCTCAATCCAAAAATCTCCAATAGCGTTTCTTATTGATTTATCGAATATTTTAGCCTCAAAAATCTTAAATTCATATTCTTTTTCGGTGTCAAAATCAAAAAATATCGCTTTTGCAGACGGATAAGGGGCAAGTCCTCTTATAAAATTTATTACGTTATTTGCCGAATTAGCCCAATTTATGTACGTATCTTGTTTGAAAATCTTCGGAGCAGGTTTAGTTGGCAAAGACAAATCTTGTTTCATCGTTTTTACCTCTCCACTCTCGAACATCTCCAATGTATCGGTGATGAGTTTTTTGCCTTTTTCTGCCATAATGTTATATAATTCTTCGGCATTCATTGTATCTGTTATTTCTATTTCTTGTTGTAAAAGAATTTCACCACAATCCATTTTGTCATTCAATAGAAATGTTGTAATACCGGTAAGTTTTTCGCCGTTGATTATCGCCCAATTTATAGGAGCAGCACCTCTGTATTGAGGCAAAAGTGATGTGTGCATATTAAATGTACCATACTTTGGCATAGCATACACAACCTTTGGCATCATGCGAAAGGCTACCACTATTTGAATATCGGCTTGCAAAGATTTCAACTCTTGCAAAAACTCCTCATCTTTCATACTTTTCGGCTGCAATACCCTTAACCCTAACTCCTCTGCCTTTATCTTAACTTCACAAGGTGTTAAAACTTTTCCCCGACCTTGCGGTTTATCCACATTGGTAACAACTCCTACAACGTTATAACCTTTTCTCACCAAATGCTCCAATTCTATGGCAGCAATCTCAGGCGTACCGAAAAATACAATTCTCAAACTCTTCATATATTCCTATAAACAAACAGCGATTTTTATTTACAAAACAGACATCTTCAATGCCGTTATAGCTGCTTCAACACCTTTGTTCCCCAATCTACCACCGCTTCTTTCTCTTGCTTGTTCTATATTGTTGGTTGTTAAAACGCCGAAAACGACAGGTATCTCCTCGTCCAACGATACTCTCATAATACCATTGGCAACAGCATCTGCTATAAAATCAAAATGACGAGTCTCGCCTTGTATTATACAACCTAAACATATTATGGCATCAAATTTTTTTCTATCTATCAAAGCCTTTGCTCCAAACGGCAATTCGTATGCTCCCGGTACATGCTCAACCAATATATCCTTTTCATCCGTATCGTGTTGAAGCAATGTTTCTATTGCACCTTTAAGCAAATTGCTCGTAATCTCATCATTCCAATCCGAAACAACTATTCCTATTGAACATTTCTCGCCCGAAGGCACTTCGTCTTTATTGTACGACGATAAATTCTTTAATTCACTTGACATATTATATATTCGTTTTTGTATTATTCGTTTTTATTTTTATATAATCTTATCTAATTCTAATCTTTGCTCCTACCGTTAGATTATTATCTTTAAGATTATTCATTTTCACAAGATCTTCTATCGTTACCCTATATTTCAAACTTATCCCCTCCAATGTATCATCTTCTTTTATCCTATAATATCTCCACGTACTTTTGTCATCGTTATTGATTTTAACGGGCTGATTCATCTCCTTTTCTTTCTTGGCAATAAGTTTATTCAATTCTTTATCCGATATATATTTCGTTCCGTCCAACAGTGTATTTACTTTTGTAAGTTTGGTAACGCTTTCTTTTTTGTCGTATGCTGCTTGCGAGGCTGACGTTCCAAAATATGACTTATCTATACGAATCAATTTGGTCTTCAAATCAAAATTTTTTATATCCACAATCCACTCTGGATCAAAGCACGCATAAAGCAACCGACACTCAAAATGCAAATGCGGGCCTGTGCTTCTGCCGGTAGAACCTCCGAGTCCGATAACATCACCAGCTTTAACCTCTTGTCCGACCTTAACTTTTATTTCCGACATATGGCCATAAAGAGTTTCCAAGTTATTATAATGGCGAATAAGCACCATATTGCCATAACCACCATTATATTTAGCAACTCTGACAACACCATCAAATGCAGCATAAATCTTATCTCCCGTGCGAAGTGCAATATCTATTCCCGTATGAGGACGTCCCCAACGCCAACCATATCCCGAAGTCTTTATACCTTTACAAGGGAAAACGAATTTATCGGTCGAATTTTTGCCGCAGAGTTTCAAGGTAACTTCATCCGGTATATCTTTCAAAGAGACTTTCTCCGATTTTACTCTTTCGGAGAACCATGTGTTTTGGTATAATGTCGTACAAGGTACTTTTGTACAATTTTTTCTCTTTGATGTATCAGCCGTCGCATTAGTGGAAGTCGTTGGAATATTGGCTTGCGATATACGTTTTTTAGTGTTTAACACTGATAAATTTTTCTCACTATTCGTTGAATTAGTGTGAGAGACTAATTTTTTATTATCACCTTTCTTTTTTTTAGATTTGGAAGCAAATGTATTTTCGTCATTATCCTGCATTTGTTGATGCTTAGATGCCGTTTCCATTAATCTTGCCTGACGAATACTATCTTCACGGGGTTTTATCGTATGAACATAGTATAAAGAATCGGCAATACGTTTGTTTCTTGCATGCCTGTCCTCTTGATTTTGAGCAAATGCGTCAAAAAAACATATAAGGGTCAATATATATAATAATATGTATTTTTTCTTTTTCATTACAACAACAACGAAATTCCAACCGATAAAAATCCTGTAATCAAACAATATAAAATTTGTTTTAGATTACTTTTTCCGCAGACAATATAAACCGACAATGCCAAGCCCGAAACAAGCAAGACAATCGACAACGACAAAAACGTTTTGTAATACGGCATCAATAACGCAAAACCAACAATAACTCCGATAACGGTACAATGCAAGTTGATTTGTGTAAAATAAGATTGAATCAGCAAAAGGATTATTGTCGTAAAGGTTATAACGAACGAAGTCGCTATCGGTGTAAATAGTGCCTGAGGTACAAAATTTTTAAGCAAAAGAAAATTTATTATACTTACCACAAGGGCAAAAGCCAACACATCTCGCCTTTGTTTTGATGTACTGCTTGTCGATATATAGCGTGTATACACATAAGGTATGAGTGCTGTTGCTACTATTTGGGATAATAACAACACCAAAAACAATTGCGGATACAGAATAAAATATATCCTACAAGCCAAAATCATATAAGAGCAAAACAAAAAAATATATGAAGACAGCATATACGGTGAAAATACCGTCCTAAATATCTTTGCCAATATTCTTTCAGCGGGTAAGGGATCCATATTTGCCTATAAATTCTGTTTTAATAGTTTTGGGTTAAACAATAAATTGATTTTAATTAATAGTTTTTCTAAGTCTTGCTACGGGAATACCTAACAAATCTCTATATTTGGCAATTGTTCTTCTTGCAAGTACATAACCTTCGCCTTTGAGCAATTCTACCAATTTTTCGTCAGGATATGGATTTTGTTTATTCTCCGTGGCTATTATTTTGCTTAGTGCTTGCTTTATGGTGTCAGAAGAAATCTGATTACCTTGTTCATCTTCAACAGCGTTTGAGAAGAATTTTTTTATTTGGAATAATCCGAAATGCGTTTGAGCATATTTGTTTGATGCAAATCGTGAGATTGTAGAAATATCATTATCTGTCATTTGAGCAATATCCACCAATCGCATAGGTTTTAGTTTAGTTATATCCCCGTCAAGGAAATAAGCATAATTGAATTTAATTATTGCCGCCATAACTTTTACTAATGTTTCATCTCTACGTTGCAAGGACAACATAAATTCATTAGCCGAGTCAATCTTGTCTTTAATGAAAGCTATGGCTTCTTTATTTTCTTTTTTCTTCGGATTTTTCTTCAAATCGTCAAGCATATTGACGTAATGTTGCGATAACTTAACGGTTTTATTAAAAGTCTTTGTTAATTGAAATTCAACCTTACCTTCATTATTCCAAATATAGAAATCGGGGGTTACATAAACGTTTTCGTAAATTCCTTCACTTCCTGAAAAAGGTTTAGGGTTCAATTGGCGGATAATACTTTCGGCTTTTTCCAAATCAGACTTTGAGCAAGAGAGTTTGGATAGAAGCTGCGTGTATTGTTTATTCTTAAACATTTCAAATAGATTATCCGACAGAATTATCTGCTTGGCAAGATTGATGTCTTCTCCTTTTTGTTTTATTCTCTTTATTTGCAAAGACAGACACTCTTTCAAATCTCTTGCCCCCACACCGGACGGTTCGAATGACTGAATAATCTTCAACACATTCTCTATTTGACTTGTTTCTATCTCTTGCGAATGAGAAAAGAAATAATCGTCAGCCAACGCATCTACGGTTCTTGTTAGGTAACCATTCTCATTGATGTTGCCGATTATCTCTTTTCCAATTTCGTATTCGGTATCCGTTAAATCAACTAAGCCCAACTGTTCCAAAAGACTTTCATACATAGAATTTTCTTGTGCATTAAAAGAACCGGGATCGACCTTAAATCCTTCTGTTTTCTTTTCTACATTTTTTGTACTCACTTTACCATTTGAATCGGTCTTAATGCGTGGAATTTCTATTGATGTATCGTCTTTTGTTTGTTGGTCATCTTCTTCTAACAACGGATTTTTCTCAATTTCCTCCTTTATCCTATCTTCCAAAGAAGCAGACGGAAGTTGCAGCAGTTTCATATACTGAATCTGCGAAGGAGCAAACTTTTGCTGCATCTTGGTTGTTAGAGAATTTGACACCATAATTTTATTTAATCTATATAAATCTTAAAACATTGCATTCTTAGGGAAGCGGGCAAAAGGTATAACATCTCTGATATTTGCCATACCTGTTACAAATAGCAACAAACGCTCAAAGCCTAAACCGAAACCGCTATGAGGAGCCGAACCAAATCTACGAGTATCTAAGTACCATTGATAATGCTCCATATTCATATTCAATTCCTTCATACGGGTAACAAGTTTATTGTAATCTGCCTCACGTTCGCTACCACCTATAATCTCACCAATCTGAGGGAACAAAACGTCCATACCTCTTACGGTCTTTCCGTCATCATTCTGTTTCATATAGAAAGACTTTATTTCCTTAGGCCAATCAATTAAAATAACCGGACGTTTGAAATGCTGTTCAACTAAATACCTCTCATGTTCGCTTTGCAAATCCATTCCCCAAGATACCGACACTTCAAATTTATGTCCGCTCTTTTCCAAAATATCTATGGCTTCTTTGTACGGCAAACGGACAAAGTCTTCTTTCAATACACTTTCCAAACGATTGATTAAATCTTTATCATACATATCATTCAAAAAGGCTATATCGTCTTTACAATTATCCAAAGCGTAACGAACCAAATATTTTATAAAGTCCTCTGCCAAATCCATATTGTCGTTGATGTCATAGAAAGCCATCTCTGGTTCTATCATCCAAAACTCAGCCAAATGGCGCGGGGTGTTACTATTCTCGGCTCTAAACGTAGGTCCAAAAGTGTATATCTTACCAATTGATGTTGCACCCAACTCTCCTTCCAACTGACCAGATACAGTCAAAAAAGTACTTTGTCCAAAGAAATCCTGCGTGTAATCTGTTTTGCCTTGTTCGTTCTTTGGAGTGTTGTCCAAATCCAAAGTCGTTACTTGAAACATCTCTCCTGCTCCTTCGCAATCAGAAGCCGTGATAAGTGGAGAATGCCAATAAAAGAAACCTTTGTCATTAAAATATTTATGTATTGCAAAAGCCATATTGTGTCTAATACGCAACACTGCTCCGAAGGTATTTGTTCTTGGTCTTAAATGAGCAATACCTCTCAAAAACTCCAAACTATGTCCTTTTTTCTGCAAAGGATATGTCTGAGGGTCTGCCGTGCCGTATATCTCTATGCTATTTGCCTGAATTTCCACACTCTGACCTTTACCCATAGATTCAACCAATTTACCAACAGCACAAATACATGCACCTGTTGTAATTTGATTCAATATATCTTCACTAAAATTGGCAACATCAGCAACAATCTGAATATTTTTTATCGTACTACCGTCATTCAATGCAATAAATGCAACACTTTTATTACCTCGTTTGGTTCTAACCCAACCTTTTACACAAACATCCTGAGAAATCCATTGCTTTGCATTTTCGCAAAACAATTCTTTTATTTCAATTCTTCTTGCTTCCATTATTTATTTTTCTATTATATATCTATTATAAATATTCTTTTCCTTTTTGAACTTCAATATCAGTCAAAAACTGTTTTACACGTTGTTCTTCGTCTTTTTTACAAATCAAAAGCACATTGGCTGAATTAACAATAATATAATCGTCCATTCCTTGAATGACAGCCAATTTATTATCATCAACAGTTATTACGTTATTTTTGGAATTATAAACCATAACGTTTTTGCCAGTAATACTGTTACCGTTAGCATCTTTCTTTCTGACTTCATACAACGCTTTCCACGTTCCTACATCACTCCAACCGAAATCGGAAGGCATCACATAAACATTAGCGGCCTTTTCCATAACGCCGTAATCTATTGAAATGGATTGACATGAAGTATAAATCTCATTGATAAAATCCATTTCTTTTTCTGTTCCTATAAGTTCCCTACCGGAATTAAAGGCATTGAAAACATCAGGTAAGAACTCATGCAACGCATTATTGATAGCATTCAAAGACCAAACAAAGATACCGGCATTCCACAAAAAATCGCCACTGTCAATAAACATTTGTGCCATTTCAAGGTTAGGTTTTTCGGTAAAGAGTTTGACTTTCTTGAAATTATTATCGCTTTGCAAACTTGCCACTCTGTAGTACTGAATGTAACCATAACCCGTATTCGGATAAGATGGCTTGATACCCAATGTTATCAATATATCGTTATCCTTTGCAACGTCCAAAGCCTTGTTGATAATGTCAATGAATTTGTCTTCTTTTAATATAAGGTGGTCAGACGGAGCAACGATAATATTTGCTTGCGGATTTTGATTCAAAATTCTGAAATTGGCATACGCTATACACGGAGCAGTATTTCTTCGGGTCGGTTCGCAAATTATTCTGTCGTCTTCAATACCTTTAAGTTGTTGTTTAACCAAATCTTTATAAACAGCACTTGTTACAATGTATATATTGTTTTTTGGACAAATCTTTTCAAAGCGATGATAAGTCATCTGCAACAGACTTTCTCCCACACCCATTACGTCAAGGAACTGTTTAGGTTTTTCCGTACGCGACATAGGCCAAAACCTTGACCCGATACCGCCTGCCATTATCACGCAATAATTGTTTTTATTCAAATCCATTACACAAAGTTTAATGTTATGTTACTTATAGTACTCCTCCTTAATGGAGTTACAAAATTAAAATATTTTTCCCGTTTGACAAAGTTTTTTATGTAAAAAACAACAAAATGTGTCTTAAAGAATACTCTATAAAACACATTTTGCACTAAAACGCTACTTGCAATTATCAAAAATACTATCGTTTTCCTTTTTTCCTTGACTCCAATCCCATAATTCTCACTACCTATGCAACCATAAAGTACCTTTCTTTTGATACACTTTGCCGTTCATATCTTCGTATTGAATATAATAAACGTATGTTCCCTTGTCGGCAGTCTTGCCTTTTATCTCTCCATTCCAACCATAATTGACGTCCTTTGAATTAAAGACCTTCATACCGTTGCGAGCATAAATCTGCATCTCAAAACTTCTCAATTCCTTATGATACATAGGCTTGAAAGTATTTAACTTCTCATCATTACTATTCGGCTGAAAAGCATTCGGCATAACAACAAGTTCATTTGTTTCCTCCATTTCACTTGGATTGCCACCACCCTTTGAAACCTTATTCTCAACTTGTGTTACGCTATTATTAGTTGTTGTTTTTGGCTTTTGAGTATCTTTTTTCGTCGGAATTTGAGGCTCAACTTTTACAACGGCAGGTGTATTGCTAATTTGCGATGTTGAATTTTCAGTTTTCTTTTCACTAACTTTATCAATATCCGTAATTGTTGCAGGGCAAGATTGTGTTTTTACTATCGTCTTTTCGGCAGTTTTTTCACTAATATCTGTTAAAATCTCCTTGTCTTGTACTACTGCTGTACTTTCTACCCTATCGGCTGCAATTTTCGGAGTTTTAATATTTTTTGCAACCATTTTCGGCTCTTGTTTTGCTGCTTTCATCGGGGCAAAAGCAACAGCACATACAACGCCAACCAATATCAAGCCGCCTGCAATGGTTAAAACCTTTATGGCAGACATCTTGGGCTTAGATATTTGCTTTTCAATATTCGTCCATAATCGTTTGTCAGGTTCTTGCTTGTAATCCTTCAAACGTTCGGACAATTGCTCAAAAATTTTATCCTCGTCTATTTTCATTTCTTACATCCTTTCCATATTATAAAACATTTGCAACAATTTTTTCTTCGCTCTTGAACACATCGATCTCACCGTCGCAACTTCCAAATTCATATTTTTGGCAATCTCTTCCCACGAACGATTTTCTATAACAAACGAAACCAAAATTATTCTCTCCTTATCGTCCAATCTTTGCAAGCAATTAATCAATTGTTCGTTTGAATAATCCTCCAAAACAATATTTTCGTGAGTCGGAGCATTGGTTTCATTCAACTCAATCCTAAAATACTTATCTTTTCTGTCCCGATAGTAGTTCCAAGCAACGCGAGTAAAAAAAGTTCTTAACCAACCCTCAAAACTTCCCAAGTAAGAAAATTTATCCAAGTTGGCGTAGAGTTTCACGAAAGCATCTTGAAAAATATCTTCGGCGTCTTCCTTACATTTAGAATTTTTAAGACAAACACCAAACAAGACACTTGAATATCTGTCATACAACAACTGCTGACATTTTCTGTCATTGTTTTTGCAACCCTCGATTATTTCTTTGTCGCTCAACTCCATTTCAATTCTCAGACACAATCAAACATAACTTTTTGCAAATATAGATAATTTTTTGCACTCCTGTATTTTTCAACAACAGTTAAAAAATGCAAAAATAATCCAATCGTTTTTCGTTTATCACATACCAAAAAATTAGTGTTAAACACTAATAAAATAGTTTCTCACATTATTTTGCTGATGTTTAACACTAATTTGCTAATCAGTCTTAAAATTTTATGACTTATTTATGGGGAATAATCACTCCCTTTGGAATAAATTCTTTGACGTCTTTTCCAAATAATAACATCTCTCTTACAACCGAAGACGATATATTTGTTTCTTGCTTATCGGCAAGTAAAAAAACCGTTTCAATCTCCGAATCAAGCATTGTATTCACATCGGCTATGTTTTTCTCGTACTGAAAATCCGCCGTGTCTCTCAAACCTCTTAATATGTATTTCACATTTTTCGCCTTGCAATAATCCGTTGTCAAACACGAATACGAATCTATCAGCACCTTGTCATAATTTCCAAAAGTGTCTTTCAACCATTGTAATCGCTGCTCCAATGAAAACATAGAGTTCTTTTTCATCGTATTCTCGCCTATTGCCACAATTATCTTGTCAAACATAGGCAAGGCTTTCTTTACTATGGATTCGTGTCCCTTGGTTACGGGGTCAAACGAGCCGGGAAATAAAGCGGTAATCATTATTGTAGTCGTATTATTGTGTTGAAAATATTATTTTGTTTGAAAAAACGTGATTTGTAACACGCAACAAGAAAATTTTGTCTTTATCTTCTTCTGCGGTACTTGGTACGATGGTACGTATCATTGTCTTCGTTGAACACATATATGACTTTGAAAGTCAAACTATGTGTTTTGTAGTCTCGATACCACGATTTGTAATAGTCATCATCGGGATTGTACGAATTAAAAAAGCCTACGTCTTTTCTAATCGGCAATAACGAATACTGCCAACGCACATCAAATTTGAAATTTCTCCAAATCGTAAAACGAAAATCAGCAACGACAGACAAATCATTTTTCTTAAAATTATGGTCGTTTATATTCAGCGGTCTATCCATACCATTTATCATAGTATCGTACAATGTCCAAGATTCTTTTGTGGAAATTAATCTGCCGTATTGAATACCTGCTCCAAGTGTAACACCTCCACGTTTATCCACATAATGAATCATTAACGGCACATCTATATAAGTCAAATTACAATGATATTCAAACGGGTCGGTAAGATGGTTGTTTGTTGCCCCACGTTGTGATAAAAGTATTTCGGTGGATAACTGAAAACCCTCATCGGTCTTGTCTGGAATTATCGGCATCATAACTCCAACACCACCCGAAAAACCCAAATGCTTAAAGCCATAGAGTTCATCGCCGTCAATCTGCGAAATAGCAAAACCTGCCGACACATTGGCTTTGAATAGTTGGGCTGTGGCAGTTTTGCAGCAGCCAAATACCAATAAAACAGTTGCTATTATTATGCTTTTAATTTTCATTTTCTTTTCTGTTTGAAATCTTAGAACGCAAGAATAAAGTTTTTATTTCATACTTATAACTCTATTCAATAATTCTTTTGCAATTTTATCTTTGGTCGTTATGCTTTCCAATGCCCAATGGATTAAAGTATTTAAGCGTTTTTCTTCGCTCAATTGCCAAGGTATATTGCTCTGACGCAATTTGTCGGTAAGATAATGTAGTGTTATTGCAGCAGAAACAGATATATTGAAACTTTCGGTAAAACCGTACATGGGGATTTTCATAAAACAATCGGCGTTATCAATAGCCTCTTTGGATATACCATCGACCTCGCTACCAAAAACTATTGCCGTTTTTTGGGTTATATCAATGTCTTGCAGATTTATATCATTGTCGTGAGGCATTGTAGCAATGATTTTGTAGCCTTCACTTCTCAAATCATCGAAACAACGTTTGGTATTGTTTTCAAACGTATTGTATTTTTTGATGTTTAACCATTTATTTGCACCTAATGAAATATCGTCCGTAACGGCAAACTTGTTATTATTTTCTACAACTCTTACCTCTTGAAGTCCCAAACAATCGCAAGTCCTTAACACTGCCGACGCATTCTGTGCCTTATGAATATTTTCTATTACGGGAACAAAATGTTCTGTTCTTAAATCAATGACTTTTTCCAAGTTAAATCGGCGTTCTTGCGTGATTATATCGCAAAGCAATGAATAGTATTTACGTTTGCTTTCTATATCTAAATCTTTATATGTCATACTCCGCTTAGTTTTCTAATCTGCAAAATTACAAATTTTCAATATTTCTAAAATCAAATGGGCTAATAAATAAAATAATCAGTGAAACCAATAAATTAATTAATGAAACTAATAAAATAATCAATGAAACTATTTTATTAATTACAAAGACTATTATAGACGTTAAAATACTTATCGACAGCGTTGGTGTTGGCAAATCTTTGAATATACTTTTTGCTTTCATTTATGGCTAACGTCCTTTTGTCTTCATTATCCAAGAGTGTTTTCAGTGCTTGCGTCATTTCTACGACATCATTTGTCCCGACATAATAAGAATACTCCCCTCCCGCTTCTTCCAAACAAGAGCCTTTGCAAGCAACTACCGGTAAATCATTGGCAATTGCCTCTATTATGGGAATACCAAAGCCTTCGTAAATTGATGGATAAACAAAAATTTCGGCTAACTTGTAAAAAACTCTTAGTTCTTCGTTGCTTATGTTATGATATATATGAACCCTATCATTCAATGAATGCTGCTTAACATAACTCTCCACTTCTTTTAAGTAATCTGTCTTTTTGCCGACAATAACCAGATGAATGTTTTTGTCTAATTGGCTCAAAGCCTTAACTGCCAAAAGTACATTTTTTCGCCTTTCGATAGAGCCGACATTAAGAATAAATCTATCGGGCAATGAATATTTTTGTTTTATTTCTTGTTTTTTGTCGTTGGTTACAATAGCCGAGTAAATCTTGTTATACGATTGATAGATAACATCTATTTTTTCTTCTTTTACATTTGAATAATGCAAAATATCTCGCTTCGTGCATTCGCTTATTGCAATGATTTTATCCGCCTGATTGATTGTGGAGAAAAACTTATGTGTATAGATTTTAACATCAATCGGATTGTAAAACTCCGAATGCCTTAAAAATATCAAATCGTGAATAGTTACAACGCTTTTAATACCGCTTTTCCTAATGCCTTGCGGCAATTCTCCGCTAAGACCATGAAAAATATCGACTTTATCTTTAATCAAATCCTTGACAATACCTTTGCTACGCCAATAATCTTTGAAAATTTTAAGGTTTTTATTGCTTGTTTTTATTTGTAATCTATCGCTTTTATTGATTTGTTCTCGCAAATAATCTTTTCCTAAATCGGGAGCATAGAGGATAAAATCAAAATCGTTGCTGTCTTTAAGCAGGTCGTTTATCAATGTTCGTGAAAAAGACCCAAGACCTGTGGTATTAGTCACAGCTCTTTTGGCATCAAAACCAATTGTAATCGTTTCTCTATGCTTTGGATTCATTCTATGTACGATTGCTTATATTTTATTTTTTGCGTTAAAGAGAAAATTAGTGTTTAATACTAATTTTTTAGTTTCATTAATTATTTCAACAGTGTTAAACATCATTTTAGAAACTTCAAAAATAAAGATTGGCAATAATATAAATTGCCAATCTTTATGTGTTATACTCATCGGTTAATGATTAGTCAACAAATACATTCCAAGAATGTTTGTCTTCTATTCTACCTTCTTGAATACCTTTCAATGTGTCATACAATTTTGTGCAAACAGGACCTGCTTCTTCTCCCCATTTGTAAGTTTTTCCTGTTTCTCTGTCTGTAATTTCATTGATAGGAGAAATCACAGCAGCAGTTCCGCAAGCAGCAACTTCCTCGAAAGAAGCCAACTCTTCAACAGGAATTTTTCTTCTTTCAACTTTCATTCCCAAGTCTTCGGCAATCTGACACAAAGACATATTGGTAATTGAAGGAAGAATAGATGAAGATTCAGGAGTGCAATAAGTATTGTTCTTAATACCAAAGAAGTTTGCAGCACCTGCCTCATCGATAAATTCGTGAGTAGCGGCATTCAAATAAATACAGTTAGAATAACCTTCCTTAGCAGCTCTTTCGCCAGAAACCAATGAAGCAGCGTAGTTACCACCAACTTTGTATTTACCTGTTCCGAATGGAGCAGCACGGTCATAATCTTTTGCTATTTGGAATTTAACAGGCTTGAAACCGGCTTTGAAATATGGTCCCACAGGGCAAGCAAATACCATAAACAAATATTCTTTTGCAGGATGAACACCTACTTGCGCACCAGTTCCGACTAATATAGGGCGTAAATATAATGAAGCACCGCTTCCGTAAGGTGGAACATATTTTTCGTTCAATTTAACGCATTTTTTACATGCTTCAACGAATAATTCCTCTGGTGGTTCTGCCATCAAAACACCTTTTGCAGAAGAAATCATACGTTTAGCGTTTTCGTAAGGACGGAACATACGTATTTTTCCATCAACTCCGCGGAATGCTTTCATTCCTTCAAAAGCAGCCTGACCATAATGAAGAACTGTGGCAGCCATATGCATCGTTATTTCTTCGGAAGAAGATACTTCCAATTCACCCCATTTGCCATTACGATAATAGCAACGTACGTTGTAATCAGTCTTGTAGTAGCCAAAACCTAAACTACCCCAATCTATATTTTCCATGTCTGTACTATTTTTATTGTTAGTTTATCTATATTCTTTATTAGTTTATCTTAAAACTTTTGCAAAACTACAACATTTTGTTCAAATCACAACATAAAAAGTTATTTTTCTGAAAAATTAACACATTTTAATACTCAATTTTCATTTCAAAAAGCTCAATTATATATCTATATACAATATTTACAGTCTCTTTTCGTTAAGCAATTTATGAAAACGAATTTCAATCAAAAAAGATTTATATTATGCTATTTAATTCCATTGAGTTTTTAATTTTTTTGCCGATAGTTTTTCTTCTCTATTGGTTTATGTTCAAACGGCTAAAAGTACAAAACTTGTTTCTTTTGATAGCAAGTTATGTATTCTACGGCTATTGGAATTGGAAGTTTTTAATACTTATAGTACTCACATCTCTTTTGAGTTACATTTGCGGACTATTGATTGCTTCAAACGAAAAGCACAGTAAAAGACAAAAAACAATAAGCATTGTCAATATCTTGCTCAATATCGGTATTCTCGGAGTTTTCAAATACTATAACTTCTTTGCCGACAACCTTGCTCAACTTCTTAGTCTTGTGGGAATACAAACCGATTTTGTAACATTGAATTTAATCCTTCCGGTCGGTATAAGTTTCTACACATTTCAAGCTTTGGGATACAGCATCGATGTTTATAACAAAAAAGTACCTGCGTGTAAAGACATAGTAGCCTTTTTCGCCTACATATCTTTCTTTCCCCAACTTGTTGCAGGACCTATTGAAAGGGCAACTAATCTTTTGCCTCAGTTTCACAAGCCTCGTCGCTTTGATTACGCTCAATCTGTGGATGGCTGTCGCCAAATACTTTGGGGATTTTTCAAGAAAATGGTCGTAGCCGATAATTGTGCAATTGTTGTCAATTCAATATGGGCAGACTATGCCAATCAAAGCGGAGTTACATTGCTGTTGGCAGGTGTTTTATTTACCTTTCAAATATATGGAGACTTTTCTGGCTATTCCGATATTGCCATAGGTACTGCTCGTTTGTTTGGATTCAATTTAATGCGTAACTTTAATTTCCCATACTTTTCAAGAAATATAGCAGAGTTTTGGCGACGTTGGCATATATCCTTGACAACATGGTTTCGTGATTATATCTATATCCCTCTTGGTGGCAGCAAATGTGCAAAATGGAAAGTGATACGAAATACCTTTATTATTTTTCTTGTCAGCGGCTTTTGGCACGGTGCCAATTGGACTTTTATCGTTTGGGGTGCATACCACGCCTTGCTTTTCGTTCCATTAATGCTATTGAAAAGGAATAGAAAATATACCGATATTGTGGCAACGGGACGTCTGTTACCGAATATAAAAGAGATTGGACAAATGGTGCTGACATTTTTTCTTGTGGTTATAGGTTGGATAATATTCCGCTCGGAAAATATAACTCAGGCAGGAGACTACCTTGTAAAAATGTGCTGTATATCTTTTGTCGACATAGGAGACATAATGCAGGCTCGTTTGCCATTGGCAGCGGTTTTTGTCTTGCTATTGGTCGAATGGATACAAAGAGAAAAACAACACGCTTCGCAAATATCTTCTCAAACAGGTATTTTCAAATATAGATTTGCCCGTTTGGTATTCTATTACTTGTTAATCATAATAACAATCGTCTTTGCGGCAGACCAAGAAACATTTATCTATTTCCAATTCTAAATAATATGAAACGCTTTTTGATAACAATAGTTTTGCTTTCGGTGGCTTTGTTGCTCACTCTTTCATTGGGAGAATACACAGTACGTCAGATACCGAATCCGTATAAGATAAAGAATCATCAAATGATACGCCATGCAGACGATACGGAAATCATATTTTTAGGCTCTTCTCACGCTTATTATGCAATACGTCCCCAATATATCCCACATTCGTTCAATTTGGCAAATACTTCTCAGAACTTACAATACGATTACTTTATGTTGGAGAAATACGGTAATATGTGCAAAGGGTTAAAGACTGTTGTTCTTCCTATTTCCTACTTTACATTTTTTGCTTATGACATTGAAGACACTGAACTTTGGTGGTACGCTATAAACTATAAGATATATATGGATTGCGATTATCATTCGGATTTTTCAAAATACAATTTGGAATTGTCTCATCCTGCCGTATTTCGCGGTAAGTTGAAAAGCAAATTTTTTAATACCGAAAACAATATCTGCGATAGTTTAGGTTGGGGAACGAACCATTCTCTTGCTTCCCGTTCATCCACATGGGAAACTCTTTATGCCATATCTGCCGCAAAAAGACACACTACGGATTGGGCGTATTTGGACAAAAACATCTCTTATTTCAAGAAAATAGTTTCTTATTGTCGCACGCATTCACTTTCATTGGTATTGCTGACAACTCCTACTTGGCATACATACTATGAGAACTTAAACAAAAAACAATTGGATAAAATGTATTCCACTATTGCCCAAATGCAAAAAGAATACGATTTACCTTATTACGATTATATGAGAGATTCTCGTTTTACAAACAAAGACTTTTATGACGGCGACCACTTAAATGAGTTCGGAGCAACCAAATTCAGCCGTATGATAAAACAAGAAATATTTGACAAATTACAATAGAGTTCCAAATACTATTTATCAAAAATTTAATTGTAGTAGGATTTCAAATTTTTCAAAATACACTTTTGAAAACAATATTTGAAATTTCATTTCGTTAAAGAAAAGTACAACCATTAAACATTATAAACGTTATGTTAGGAAATTTCAAATATTCAAACCCAACCAAATTGTATTTCGGTAATGAAAGTCTTAATTTTCTTAAAGACGAACTTAAAAATTATGGTAAAACAATAATGCTCTCGTATGGCAGCGGTTCAATAAAAACCAATGGAATTTACGACAAAGTTGTTGATATTCTTAAATCCGAAGGCAAGACAATCATAGAAGACAGTGGTGTTATGAGCAATCCTACTGTTGAAAAATTGTATGAAGGCGCAAAAATGGCAAAAGATAATGCCGTTGATTTAATCCTTGCCGTCGGAGGCGGAAGTGTTATTGACTACGCAAAGGGTGTGGCTGCTTCTGCTTATTGTGAAACAGACGCTTGGAAAACTTATTTTTTGGAGCAAAAAGATCCTACTTGCAAAATCATACCTGTTGCAAGCATTTTGACAATGGTCGGAACGGGTAGCGAAATGAACGGAGGCTCGGTTATAACCAATCATAAAGAAAAATTGAAAATAGGTAAAGTTTTTGACGATAGACTATTCCCTAAATTCACTATACTTAACCCTGAATACACATTTACTGTTCCTCAATACCAAATGGTAGCCGGCTTCTTTGATATTATGAGCCACATTATGGAGCAATATTTCTCTAATTTCGATGATAACACGACGGATTACCTTGCAGAAGGTCTTATGCGCTCATTAATTCATAGTTCGTTGATTGCAGTTAAAAATCCAAAAGACTATGAAGCTCGAAGCAATATTATGTGGATTGCAACGTGGGCGTTGAATACTCTTTTGAAGAAAGGTAAAAACGGAGATTGGATTGTTCATATGATTGGACAGGCTATCGGTGCTCATACAAACGCAACACATGGTATGACTTTATCGGCTGTTTCTATACCTTATTATAAATATGTTATCGATATTATCAGCAACAACAATAACAAGGGTATGGATAAATTCAAACGTTTTGCAGTAAATGTTTGGAACGTAAAACAAGACGGCAAAGACGATAAACAAATCGCTTTGGAAGGTATTGCTTGTTTGGAAAAATGGATGAACGAAATTGGTCTTGTTATGCACTCCGCTGAATTGGGAGTAAAAGAAGATATGCTTGATGCAATTGCCAAAAGCACGATATTATATCCTACCGATTACAGTTCATTGAACCATAACGATGTTGTAGAAATTTTGCGTCAGAGTCTTTAATTCATTTTCTTTATCAAAGTATATAATTTACAAGCGGCATTCCAAAATGGTTTGTCGCTTGTTTTTCTTGTTTGCAACCATATTTTCGTTAATACAATAACTAATTTCTAAAAACGTGTTAGTCAATACGATTATTTATTAACCGATACTACAAAAATAGTGTTAAACATTAGTGAAATGATGTTTAACACTATTTTTGCAGTGTTTAACACTAATTTTGCGATAAGCCCTATTATTTTTGTGTTTAGACATAATGGCATTGTGTTTTGTAAATAAATTCTATCTTTTTTCGATTTTATTGATTTGATTATAAAAAATCTTTGTAATTTTGCCTTTCCTTTTTTGGGCGTATCACATATGGTTTTAATATGCACCGATAAGGAAATTTTGTTGACTGAATAGACATAAATAATAACATAAAAATTGTAGATCAAAGCAATGGAATTAAAAGAAGCATTCGCCGGAACATTGGAATCAGGCGATATTTTCATTCAGATTGCACCATCAAAAAACAAAGGTGTGCAGGTTGATTTGGACTCCACTGTAAAATATCAGTTCGGAAGTCAAATCAAAAAAGTTATTACCGAAACTTTGCAAGGTTTAGGCATTGAAGATGCAGAAATTAAAGCAACTGACAAAGGCGCATTAGATTGCACTATAAGAGCAAGAGTTACAGCAGCCGCAGTTAGAGCAACAGGCAAAGACGTTTGGAAAGATTAGTAATTAATTAGTAATTAGTAGTTGATAATTAACAGATTAATCGTAATCACATCATCAAAAACATTAAAATATATTGGATTTGTTTTAACAATTGGCAAATAGATGCAATTTTAATGTAATGCGACACATTCGTTAAGTGATATTACAAAATGATTAATAATAACTTACAATTATGAATTACTAATTAAAAAATCAGATGAGAAAATGCAGAGATTAAGAAGAACAATGATGTTCGTGCCGGGTAACAATCCCGCAATGATGTCAGACGCTATGATTTACGCTCCTGACTCGATAATGCTTGACTTGGAAGATTCCGTAACGATGGCAGAAAAAGATGCAGCCCGTTTATTGGTGCATAATGCGTTAAAGACTATCGATTACGGCAATATTGAGATGATTGTCAGGGTTAATCCACTTTCCACTCCGTATGGTAAGAAAGATGTTGAAGCAGTTGTTAAAGCCGGAGTACATGTAATACGTATGCCTAAGACTGAGACTGCCGAAGAAGTACAAGAGTTGGAAGCCGAAATAGAAAAAGTAGAAAAAGAAATAGGTTGTTTGGGCAGAACACAGATAATGGCTGCTATTGAATCAACCAAAGGTATCATCAACGCATACGCAATAGCCACAGCATCGAAAAGAATGATGGGTATCGCCTTAGGTGCAGAAGACTATTGTGCAAATCTAAAAGCACAAAGAACACCTTCGGGAGATGAATTATTGTTGGCTCGTCAAACAATCGTTGTTGCCGCTCGTGCAGCAGGCATATACGCTTTGGATACGGTTTATTCAAATCTTAACGATATGGAAACATTCCGTAAGGAAGTTGAACTTATCAAACGTTTGGGATTTGACGGCAAGAGTATTATCAACCCTCGTCAAATAGAGATAATAAACGAGGTATTCACCCCGACTGAAAAAGAAATTGAGAAAGCGAAAACTATTGTTGCAGCAATTAAAGAAGCGCAAGCAAAAGGTTCGGGCGTTATAGCCGTAAATGGAAAAATGGTTGATAAACCGGTAGTTATCAGAGCGGAACATACAATAGAACTTGCATTGGCAGCAGGTGTTATAACAAAGGAGGAGCTGTAAAATGAGTACATTGAAAGATAGAATGGCAGATATACAGGCACAGGCTGCCAAAATGAATAAACAAGTATATAAAAGTGCAGAAAATAAAGCAACTACATTCAAAAAAGATTTTCAAAAAGAATCTCCTAAATTAGTTACTTTGGAGCAGGCTATTAAACAGTCAGGTCTAAAAGACGGTATGACCATAAGTTTTCATCATCATTTCCGTGGTGGCGACAAAGTGGTTAATATGGTTGTAGATAAGTTAGCCCAAATGGGATATAAAAATCTTCGTCTTGCGGCTTCTTCTTTGCAAGATGTTCATGAACCACTTATCGAACACATTAAAAACGGTGTGATTACATCCATATCAACCTCCGGTATGAGAGGTAAGTTGGCTGACGCAATATCAAAGGGACTTATGAAAGAGCCTGTAATCTTCCGCTCGCATGGTGGCAGAGGTAGTGCAATTATTAATGGCGATGAACATATAGATGTAGCGTTTATCGGAGCAAGTTCTTCTGATGCTTTGGGTAATGCTTGCGGATTTTCGAGAAGTGAAAACGCAAAATCCATTTGTGGTTCGTTAGGTTACGCTATACCTGACGCCCAGAATGCAGATAAAGTGGTTATATTGACTGATGATTTGGTTGCTTATCCTAATACTCCTGCATCTATCTCTGAAAGTTATGTCGATTACGTTGTAGAGGTTGAAAGCGTCGGCGATTCATCAAAGATTGCTTCGGGTGCTATTCGTGATACAAAGAATCCACGCGATATTCTTCTTGCAAAACAGGCTGCAAAAGTTATTATCAACGGAGGTTATTTCAAAGACGGCTTTTCAATCCAAACAGGCTCCGGTGGAGCATCATTGGCTGCTGTTAAATACATTAGAGAAAGTATGATTGAACAAGGCATCAAGGCTTCTTACGCTTTGGGTGGTATAACAGCACACATGGTTAAAATGTTTGAAGAAGGTTTGATTGAGAAACTGATAGATGTTCAGTCATTTGATAAAGTTGCTGCCGAATCAATCAAAAACAACGAAATGCACAAAGAAGCATCTGCCAACGAATACGCAAGTAAAGACGAACAAGGCAGTGCAACACACTATTTGGATATGGTTATTTTGAGTGCATTGGAAGTCGATGTTAATTTCAATGTTAATGTATTGGTGGGTTCCGACGGTATTATTCGTGGAGCAATAGGAGGACACCAAGATACGGCGGAAGATGCTGCTTTGTCAATCATTGTTTGTCCATTGCTAAGAGGTAGAATACCTTGCGTTGTTGATGAAGTAACGACTTTAATCACTCCGGGTTCAAGCGTTGATGTTATTGTAACCGAATACGGAATTGCAGTCAATCCTCGCCGTCCTGAAATAGCAGAGAGATTGAAGAAAGCCGGTTTGAACATAGTAGATATTCATGACCTTGCTAAAAAAGCCAAATCTATCATAGGCGATGCCGATCCTTTGCCATTTGGCGATAAGGTTGTAGGTGTTGTAATGAATAGAGACGGCAGCGTTTTGGACGTTATCAAAAATATTGAAGGATAATTCCGGATATATTCAAAAACGATAGAAATCGCCATTATAAGACTTGTAAGTAATTAAATAAAACGCAAAAGACGTTTTTACTTACAAGCCTTTTGGTGATTTTAATTTCATATCAGCAAAAATATTCGCATCTATGGAACCTATTACATTAGAAGAACTATTGCAAAGCAGGGATAACAGACAAGAGCGTCAGAGGAGATTTCTTAGCGAAACGAATTGTAAAACGCTTATTTGTCTGACTGTCGTTATGCCAGGAAGCGTTAAAATAAACAAAGAGTCATTAGTAATAGGTCTTGCGGCAAAAGATGAAATAATAAAGACCTTTAATAAAAACACCATAGATAGTGAAGAACATATACTTAAAACAGGTTACGAATTTTATTTGACAACCGATATTGAGCCTTTGAAAGCAAAAAAACTTTGTTGTCTTATTGAAGAAAACCATATATTGGGACGTTTGTTTGATATTGATATTTTGGACAAGAATTTCAATATTATAAGTCGTGAGCAAGTCGGCTACGAAAAACGTAAATGCCTTTTGTGTGATAACGAAGCAAGATTTTGTATGAGAAATTTCACTCACACCACACAAGAATTACTTTGTCGTATCAAGCAATTGACAGATGAATTTTTAACCTTCTCTCCTGAATTTTCGTTAAAATATCAAGAAATTTTCAACGATTTCTAAAACAAATTCAATATCATAAATCAAGATGTACTCGGAATACGAAATACGCACAATGCCATTATCCTTAAAATCTACTCGTAAAAAAGTGGAAGAATTTCTAAATCGCAATGATTTACGATTAGATGATGTGGATTATTATGCTTGTGTTTTTCGTTTAGATGATGATAGGATTTTGGCAGGTGGTGGCTTAAAAGACAATATAATAAAATGTTTGGCAGTAAGCGATGAAGAAAAAGGCAACGGATTAAGTAACAGACTTATTTCACATCTTATAAGTATAGCGACACAAAACCATAACAGCGTAAAAGTATTTACAAAACCGAGCAATAAAGAAATTTTCTCTTCTTTGGGTTTTGAACTTTTGGCACAATCCGACAAGGCAATTTTATTGGAGAATAATCTTAAAAACATTAATGATTACTGCTCTTACCTTAAAAGCAATAGCAAACAGGGAGTGAATGGCTGCATAGTTATGAATTGCAATCCTTTTACCAAAGGTCATCGCTTTTTGATAGAACAAGCCGCAAAAAAGGTGGATAATCTATTTATAATTGCAGTAAAAGAAGACGTTTCAATATTTTCATATTCCGAACGCAAAGCAATGATTGAGAGTGGCACGAAGAACTTAGAAAACGTAACGGTGTTACAAGGCAGCGACTACGCAGTATCTAAACTCACTTTTCCCACGTATTTCATTAAAGATTTGAATGATACGACGGACACACATATAAATTTGGATTTGGATTTGTTTGTTAAATTCATTGCTCCGAGTCTAAACATAAAAATTCGTTTTGTCGGCAGCGAACCAACCGATGCTCTCACAAAACGATATAATGAGATTATGCACGAAACTTTACCGAAAAAAGGTATCAATGTTTTTGAAATAAAAAGATTGGAAGCCGAACAAGAAGTGATTAGTGCAAGTGCTTTAAGGAACTATATAAAGACAAAAAGCCTTAGACATACCATAAAATTTGCATATACTACTACTCTACCATATATAATTTCTATGTTGGCAAAACAGTCTTTACAAGAAGAGTTGGATACAACTCCAAAGCCGGGATTGGTAGATAAATCCGACAGTGGGGCTCATCAGGATATGGATTACACTTTAATGAATAAAAGCATCAACGCTTTACATCCTTATTTCACTAAACTTGCCTTGCTTGGTTTTAACGAAAAACTTGCCGATATAAATCTCATTCGTTCCATTGGGATTGAAGCCGAAAAAGCGATGTTTGATGCAACCAACGGCATAAATACTCATAAAGGTGCATTGTTTTCTATGGGGATTGTCGTTTTTTGTGCTGCACATATATTATATAAAGGTATAAATTGCAGCAATAACAACGGCGATGACATTGAAATTTCAAAACAATCATTACAAGATTTAATTAAAACGATAGCAAACAATTTTCCTCAGCCGCAAGAAACTCACGGCAACGATGTTTTGAAAACTAATAACATCAAAGGTGCTTTGGCTATGGCAAGAGAGGGTTACGAAGAGTTGTTTTCGTCTTGGTTAGACTTTTATCAAGCCAATAAAGACGATGAACATTGCCTTCATAGATTGCTATTTCTTATTATGAGTACCTTAGATGATACCAATATTTATTATCGCAAAGGCAGACAAACGGCACAAAACGTCAAAAACGAAGCAAAACAAATGTTTTCAAGCAATGATTTTTCTATTTCCGAATTGCAAAAACTTAATAATAAATATATCCGCGAGAATATATCCCCCGGAGGGGCTGCCGATATGCTTTCTTTAACCATTTTCATTTATTCCGTTCTTAATTAGTAATACCACAAAATTAGTGTCAGTAACTATTTTATTAGTTATTGAGATTATTTTATTAGTTATTAACACTATTTTGCCAGTTATTGAGATTATTTTTACTATTTGCGATATTGTTGCGACAATTAGTGATATTATAAAAACAAAATCAGATATTGCAAAAATTTTATTCAACTATAAATCAGCAAATAGCATATTGGCAATATATTTTTTTGTAAAATTTTCATTGCCGCTTGAAAAAAATTCAATACCTTTGCACTTGTAATAATACAAAACAATAAAAGCACGAACATCTCATGGATATAAGACTATTATTTTTGAAAAATAAACACACTAAAATAATATTCTTATGAATACGATAGACAGCAGAACCGATTACGAACTTGTTATGGCATATCAAAACGGAGAACAACAAGTTTTTAAGACTTTGTTGGAACGCCATCAACAAAAAGTATATAATTATATCATATCTTTGGTCAAAGATAAGGCTCTTGCTGACGATATTTTTCAAGATACCTTCATTAAGGTCATAAACACATTGCGTAGTGGCACATATCACGATGAGGGCAAGTTCATTCAATGGGTTATGCGCATCGCTCACAATCTTGTAATTGATTACATAAGAAAAAATCAGAAGTTTCGTATGGTTTATTCCAACGATGAATACAATGTTTTCGATGTTATGAATCACCCCGACTTGACAAAAGAAGACGAGATGATTAAAGACCAAATTTACAAGAATATTCGTTTTCTTATCAAGCAATTACCAAAAGAGCAACGCAGGGTTTTGGTTATGCGTCATTATGCCGATATGTCTTTTAAGGAGATTGCCGAAAAAACCGGCGTAAGTATAAATACGGCTTTGGGTAGAATGCGTTATGCTTTGATTAATATGCGTCGTTTGGCGGAAGAAAATTCTATGTCTTTGTCAATGAAATAAAATAGTTTGTTTTCAAATTTAATTTTGACGATAGTTTATACATATATGTAACAGTATAAAATTGCACGAAGAGTTATTGCGATAATTATTCTATTAATAATTAAACTTACCAAAACGTTGTTTTGGTAAGTTTTTTATATACATAATATAATAATAACAACTTTTCTTCGTTATAATGGCGTAATCAAACCAAAACTAAATTACAAAAATGGAAAAGTTATACATATTTTCGGAATTATCAGTATGGGAAAGCGATTTGCTTTTACAAGAATATCCACAAGTTCCTTCGCAAAAGATAATAGACACAATAATTGAGTATTCGCAAAGCAAGGAATATTTTTCACCGACATTAGAGAAAACGATTTTGATTAGTGTCAATTAATATGATTCTCGTTTGTGGTCCGTGTAGTGCCGAGAGTTTTGAGCAAGTGTATCAAACAGCTCAATGCATTAAGGATTTAGGTATTACTTATTTCAGAGCTGGTCTATGGAAACCCCGCACTCGTCCGGGTGGGTTCGAGGGTGTTAAAGAGCAAGGTCTTACCTGGCTTAGCAGAGTCAAAAAAGATTTTAACCTAAAAATTTGTACGGAGATTGCCAATCCTTATATGGCAGAGCAATGCTTGGAAAACGGTTTCGATGCTGTTTGGATTGGCGCAAGGACTACACAAAATCCTTTCTTAATAGAAGATATAGCACAGTCTTTGGACAAAAGCAATATAACCGTTATGGTTAAAAATCCGCTAAATCCAGATATCGCTTTGTGGCTTGGTGCTATTGAAAGATTTGAAAAACATGGTATAAAAAACATTATCGCCGTTCATAGAGGGTTTTCGCTTTCGATAAACAAGTATCGTCAAACTCCTTTGTGGAGAATACCTTTGGAATTAAAACGATTACGCAACGATATACCCATAATTTGCGACCCATCTCATATTTCGGGGAAAGCGAATTTGGTTAGAGAAATTGCATTTAACGCCATATCGACAGGTTTTGACGGTTTGATGATTGAAACACATATAAACCCAAGTGCAGCACTAACAGACAAAGACCAACAATTAAACACCAATCAACTAAAACAATTATTGCAAAATTTACCTATAATAGATAAAAACAAGAATGAAGATATTGAGGAATTGGGACTGCTAAGAAAACAAATAAATGATATAGACAATTCTATTATTGAATTTCTTAGCGAACGAATGGCCGTCAGTCGCAAAATTGCGCAAGTTAAAAAAAATAAGAATTTACAAATATTTCAGTCGAAAAGATGGCAAGAAGTGTTGGAAAGTATTACTGAAAATGCAAAAAACAATGACTTAGAGACAAGTTTTGTAAAAGAATTATACGAAATTATTCATCAAGAATCGATTCAACAACAGAATATAATTATTAATAAATCAAAGGATTAAATCAATAAAATATATTTTTTGCCATTTACAAAACAAAATATTTTTAATAAATAACGACTTCTTTTGTTCTTTTTTTGTATTTTTGCCTTGTGAAAAGAGGTGTGCGATATGAGAAACGTTTTTTCGCAGTTGATTCTTTGAACAAATATTTGAATTATAAAAAAGATAGACAATACTTAAAGTATTAATAATTTAATTAATTAATTAAAAAACATCAAAACAATGAAAATTAAACATTTCGTATTAGGCGCAGCTATCGTAGCTCTTATGGCTGCTTGTGGCGGTAAACAAGCTACTGAAACAACAACAGAAACTCCTGCTGAGGAAACTTCAACTGAAATAGTTGCAGAAGAAACAGCAACTGAGGCTGAACCTGTTGCAGAGACTCCTGCTCCTGCAAAATCTACAAAACAAGAAACTAAAACAACTGCAAAGAAAGAAGAGACTAAAAAGCCTGCAGTTGATCCTTGTGAAGCAAAAGTTAAAGCTTTTGAAAAATACGTTGATCAATTAAAAGAAGCTAAAAACAACAAAGCTAAGGGCGCTACTGCTATGAAAGCTTACGCTGACCTTAAAAAACAAGCTGCTTCTATGGAACAAACAATCAAAGATTGTACTTCAAACCCTGAGTACAAAACTCGTTTGAACAACGCTATTATGGCTGAAAAGAAACTTAGAAGCTAATTTCTAATTTTTTTGAATTAAGGCATCAAGGTTATCTAACTTTGATGCCTTTTTGTTTATGTTCATCTTATAAATAACTATCACAAAAAACTGATTACATCTACTTGCTTAAACAAACGAAAAAAAATTGCGTCTATTATTGAAATCAAAAAACTTCGCTACCCATTAAAAATTTCAAGATAACCAATCAAAAAAAACTTGCTTAATGAAACCAATTAAGCAAGCTTATATTCAACAAAATAATGTTTATATTCAGTAAAATAACATTTATATTCAGTGAAATAATATTTATACTAAAATCTTAGTTCTCCTTTTTCTTAATCCACTTAAATAAATCCTTATATTTTATTTGTTTTCCGTACATCAAAATGCCGGAACGATAGATTTTCGTAGCCACAAAAAGGCTTGCGATAACCGTCAAAATCAACAACACAACAGACACAACTATCTGCCATATAGCAACTCCATAAGGTATTCGAACAAGCATAATCATCGGCGAAGTAAATGGAATAATACTCAACCATTGCGACAAAGACGACGAAGGATCTTGCATAATCATCGGCAAACAAACTATCGCAAAAATCAACGGCACCGTTATAGGTAATGAAAACTGACTTGCATCAGAGTCTTCGTCCAACAAAGAACCCACCGCCCCAAACAACGTTCCATACAATAGATAACCAAGTAAGAAATAAACTAAAAACATTGAAAGAATCAACGGAAAGTTTATCGACTGCAATTCTTGTATCGCTTCATTGGCCGGCGAAGTATCTATGTTCAAAGTATCAATCTTATTTGCAGTAAAAACTCTTTCGTTCAACTCTATTTTTTCTTGTGGCTGCACTGCAAACCAATCAGGTTGTGCAACCTTTAATCCACCCATTAACAATAAAGTTAAAACAATCCAAAGTCCCAATTGCGTCAAACCTACCAACGCAACGGCTATTATCTTTCCAAATAATAAATATATGCTTTTAACCGAAGACACCAAAACCTCCACAATACGAGATGTTTTCTCCTCCCCCACACTTCGCATAATCTGACCACCGAAAAAGAATAGAAAGAAATAAATCATAATGCCGAGAATTGCTCCCAAAACCATTTTTATCTCAGAATTGGAACTCTCTCCTGTGCGAATATCGGTGATGTAAGACTCTATTTGAGGGTCATTAACGATTGCAATATCCTCCTTACTCATATCGTAATTGACCATTAACACCGAGTTTTTGAATATCTGTTTGACTTGCTGCTGAACATCTTCCTTGGCTTCCAATGATGGTTCGTTATCGGCAAAATATGAAAAAGTCTTTATAGGCACTTTATCGTTGGACTTAACAATCTCCAAAACCATATCGACTTCATCATTCCTAAGCATATTTTGAGCTTTTTCAATATCCTTACCATAAGAATAAATCACCTTTTCATTGCTCACAAATTTGCCGTCAAAAAACGCAATAGTATCGCCATTAATAACCGTCTTAGTCGTTGAATCCACAACCATAACGGTATAAGTCTTGGAAACGTTTTCTTTCAAAACAACAGGCAAAACTATCAAAAGCGACATAAGAATAGGTCCTAAAATAGTCAATACAAAGAAAGATTTTTTCTTGACCTTTGAAAGATATTCTCGCTTAATAATTATCAATAATTTATTCATTTCGTATTCTTTATTGTTTGGATAAATATTTCGTTCATACTTGGAAGAATTTCTTTATAGGAAATTATATCGGTAGTTTTCAATATATGAGAAAGTAAATCTGCATTCTTGCCTTTTTCTATCTTCAAACGAATAATAGAAGTATCGTTTTCGGATTTTTCGCCAAGCAATTCAACTCCGTCGGTAAGCAAATCATTTGAAAATTTAGAGTTGATAATAAGTTCAAACTCCCCTTTCTTAAACCTTTGTTTAACTTCCTTAACGCTACCCTCCAAAACCTTATGCGAGGAATTGATAAGCACTATATTATCGCAAATCTGCTCCACGCTTTCCATATTGTGAGTAGAAAAAATAATGGTTGCGCCCTTGTCTCTTAACTCCAAAATCTCGTTTTTCAACAAATCGGCATTCAGCGGGTCGAAACCCGAAAAAGGCTCATCAAAGATAAGCAATTGTGGTGAGTGCATAACGGTAGTAATAAACTGAACTTTTTGTTGCATACCTTTGGATAGTTCTTGAACCTTTTTGTTGTACCAATCCGATATGGAAAATTTTTCAAACCAATAATCCAAAGATTGCCTTGCTTGGGTACTGCTCATACCTTTAAGCCTTGCAAGATACAAAGCCTCTTCGCCAACTTTCATTTTCTTGTAAAGGCCTCTTTCTTCGGGCAAGTAGCCGACATGTTGTATATGTTTTTCTTTCAAAGGTTCGCCATTGAAAAGTATTTCTCCTTTATCGGGTTTGGTTATCTGGTTAATCATACGGATAAGCGTTGTCTTGCCTGCTCCGTTAGGCCCTAAAAGACCGAAAACGCAGCCCTTTTCAACCTGTAAAGAAACATCGTCCAACGCAACTTTGGTCTCGTATGCCTTAGTTACATTCTTGACTTCTAAAATAGTGTTCATAATAAACTTAATTAGGTTTTCATAACGAAAGACTAAGCGTTTTATTTTATAGTATGTAATAATTTTGTCTTGTATAATGGTATATACAAAACAAATACGACAAATATTTTACACATAATACTAATCATAAAAAAGATAAGTGAAACTAATTTTCTAATGTTTAACACCATTTTATTAGTCTCTCATATTAATTCATTAATCTCTCACACTATTTTTGGCAATAAGATAAGTGAAAAATTTTCTGTTATTGAGTAAAGACAGGTTTGTTGTATCATAAATTTTTTGAATGTATAAAGACAGTTTTTTGTAAAAATATTAAAATAATAACAAGTTTTTTATAAAAAGTTACGGCAATTGCAAAAAAATGATTACCTTTGCAATTCAAATTAAGAAATAAAAAACACTTAATATATGAGACCAAATTTTGAAAATGTGGACTTTAAAGCCCCATACAAGTATGAAAGTTTCCACGATTGGGAACAAAAAGTTGGCAACGAGAAAAACTGGCTTACACCTGAGCAAATACCAGTAAAACCTGCCTATGGTGCAATAGACCTTGAAGGTATGGAACACTTGAATTATGCAGCAGGTGTCGCACCATTCCTAAGAGGACCTTATTCAACTATGTACGTTATGCGTCCTTGGACAATACGTCAATATGCAGGATTTTCAACAGCAGAAGAAAGTAATGCGTTTTACAGAAGAAACATCGCAGCAGGACAGAAAGGTTTGTCTGTTGCTTTTGACTTACCAACCCATAGAGGATATGACTCCGACCACCCAAGAGTTATAGGTGATGTAGGTAAAGCAGGTGTTGCCGTTGATAGTATTTTGGATATGGAGATATTGTTTGACCAAATAGATTTGGGCAAGATGTCCGTATCAATGACTATGAACGGTGCCGTTCTTCCTATTTTGGCATTCTATATAATCGCTGCCGAAGAGCAAGGTGTAAAACAAGAACAATTGGCAGGTACAATTCAGAACGATATTCTTAAAGAGTTTATGGTTCGTAATACATATATATATCCGCCAAAACCTTCAATGAAAATCATTGCCGATATATTTGCTTACACTTCTAAGAATATGCCTAAGTTCAATTCCATCTCTATTTCGGGTTATCACATGCAGGAAGCAGGTGCTACTGCCGATATAGAAATGGCTTACACATTGGCAGACGGTTTGGAATACATACGTGCAGGTATTAACGCAGGTATGAGCGTGGATGAGTTCGCACCTCGTTTGTCTTTCTTCTGGGGAATAGGTATGAACCACTTTATGGAGATTGCTAAGATGCGTGCCGCTCGTATGCTTTGGGCTAAATTGGTTAGCCAATTCAACCCTAAAAATCCAAAATCATTGGCATTGCGTACACACTCTCAGACATCAGGTTGGTCTTTGACAGAACAAGATCCATTTAACAATGTAGGCAGAACTTGTATTGAAGCTATGGGTGCAGCATTGGGACACACTCAATCATTGCACACAAATGCTTTGGACGAGGCTATCGCACTACCTACCGATTTCTCTGCACGTATTGCACGTAATACACAGATTTATTTACAGGAAGAGACAAATATTTGTCGTTCATTAGACCCATGGGCAGGAAGTTATTATGTTGAGTCCTTGACCAACGAGATAGCACACAGAGCTTGGGGACATATTCAAGAGGTTGAGAAACTTGGCGGTATGGCTGCTGCAATCGAATCAGGCGTTCCTAAGATGAGAATTGAGGAATCTTCTGCAAGAAAACAGGCTCGTATAGACAGTGGAATAGACACTATATTGGGTGTTAATAAATATCGTTTGGCTCACGAAGATGCAATAGATACATTGGAGGTAGACAACTCTGCCGTTCGTGAAGCTCAAATCAAACGTTTGGCAAAACTTAGAGCAGAAAGAAACGAAGAAGATTGTCAAGAGGCATTAAGAAAACTAAGCAACTGCGCTGCAACAGGCGAAGGAAACTTACTTGAATTGAGTATCGATGCAGCAAGAAAACGTGCTTCATTAGGAGAAATTTCTTATGCATTGGAAGAACATTTCGGTAGATATAAAGCAAAAATTAATTTGATTTCAGGCGTGTATAGTCAAGATACAAAAAATAACGACGATTTCAAGAAAGCACAACAGCTTTGCGACGAATTTGCAAAGATTGAGGGACGTCGTCCTCGTATAATGGTTGCAAAAATGGGTCAAGACGGACACGACCGCGGTGCTAAGGTTGTTGCAACAGGTTATGCCGATATAGGTTTTGACGTTGATATGGGACCATTGTTCCAAACTCCGGAAGAAAGTGCAAAACAAGCAGTAGAAAACGATGTTCATATCTTGGGAGTAAGTTCTTTGGCTGCCGGCCATAAGACATTAGTTCCTCAGGTTATTGAAGAGTTGAAAAAACTCGGCAGAGAGGACATTATGGTTATTGCCGGTGGTGTTATCCCTCCGCAAGACTATGACTTCTTGTTCAAAGCCGGTGTTGCTGCCGTTTTCGGTCCCGGAACAAAAATCGCCGACTCTGCAATCAAGATGTTAGAGTTGCTTTTGGAAGCAAGAAAATAAGTTAATCTGTTTCCTATAAGGAATTAAAATATTTTTAAGGGTTGCACTACAAATATTTTTGTAGTGCAACCCTTATTCGTATTGATATTCATACTATCATTACAACAGAAAATTTCATTAATACCCCTACCCGATTGTTTTATCACTCTATCCAAAATACCGACAACGCAATATATAAAAACCATACCGTTCGCCAATATTCCATTATCTGATTTTGGCGAAAACAAACGTAAATTAACAGTAATCTCTACAAAGAAAATCTACTTGGCTTACTTTCCGTATATTTTATCAAATGGTAAGCGGTTCAGAATTGAACGAGACAAAGTGATTTCGTCAGTATATTCTATATTGTCGCCAATGGAAACTCCTCTTGCTATGGCTGAAACTTTAACGTTCATATCTTTAACCAATTTGTTAATATAGAAACAAGTCGTGTCGCCTTCCATTGTCGTGGGCAATGCCAATATGATTTCTTGAATATCTTCTTTGGCAATACGCTCCACAAGTTCTTTTATCTTAATATCCCCTGCTCCTATTCCGTCTATCGGAGAAATAACACCGCCCAATACATGATAAACTCCCGAATATGAATTGGTATTTTCTATCGCCATAACATCTCTTATGTTTTCCACCACACACACTAAGGAATGGTCTCGTTTAGCGTCCTTACATACTTCGCACTCATCGCTATCCGAAATAGAAAAACAATGTTTGCAAAGTTTTATCTCCGAACGCATCAAAGAAATAGATTGTGCCAATGAATTTGCTTCTTTTTCGTCTGCATCAAGCAAGTACAACGCAAATCTTAGTGCTGTACGACTTCCTACTCCCGGCAGTTTGCTAAATTCGTTTATCACATTCTCCAAATGTATCGAGGGATAGTTCATAATCTGTCTGTATTGTATGTATCGCTTCTAAAATTATAGTGCAAAATTACAATAATTATCATTTAATTGTTTTGAATTTATTTATATTTCTCGCTATTTCTCCCCAAATATTATCGGTTACAGTAATCAAAAAAACTTTTATTCTTATTCAAAAAATAATATCAATAATCGTTTTACTGATGTTTAACACTAATTTTTTAATCACTCACACTATTTTACTAATTAGTGATACTAATTTTATGGTTTCACACAAAAATTTCATAAATCAATTATCGAATGTCATTATATCAATTAAGAATATTGTAACTTTGCACTCCAAACAAAAATTACTTGATAACACTATGGAATTAATCATATTTATTGCATTTGTGGCTTATACGCTATTGCTTTTCGGTATAACATACATCACTTCTCGCAAGGCGGACAGCAAATCTTTCTTTCAAGGCAACAAGAAATCACCTTGGTTTGTTGTGGCTTACGGTATGATTGGAGCGTCGTTAAGCGGGGTAACATTTATGTCTGTTCCCGGCTGGGTCAATGATAGAATGTTTACCTATATGCTTATGGTCTTAGGCTATTTTATAGGTTATCTTGTTATAGCATTTGTTTTGCTGCCGACATATTACAAACTCAATTTGGTAAGTATATACAAGTATTTGGAAAAACGTTACGGCAAGTATTCGCATAAAACAGGCAGTTTCTTTTTTATGCTGTCCCGCTGTTTGGGTGCAAGCCTTAGAATGTTTATAGTTATCATCGTTTTGTACAATTTTGTATTCAAGTCTTGGGGATTGCCTTTTGAATTGACGGTTGCTTTATTCTTGGCTTTGATATTGGCTTTTACAATCAAGGGCGGTGTAAAGACAATAATTTGGACGGACACATTGCAAACGACTTTTATGCTTGCCGCTTTGGTGATGTGTTTTGTCATGGTTGCCAATGAACTCGGATTTTCTTTTTCGGGAATGATTGACAACATTGCACATTCAGATTATTTTACATTTATAGAAACAGATTCGATGAGCCGAAACTGTTGGTGGAAACAATTGTTGGGCGGAGCGTTTATATGTATAGCAATGACGGGATTGGACCAAGAGATGATGCAAAAGAATTTGAGTTGCAAGAATCTTAAAAGCGCACAAAAAAATATGGTAACGTTTTCGTTGATTTTATTTGTTGTCAATTTCTTGTTCCTTATGCTCGGCAGTGCGTTATATATCTATAAATTCAAAAACGGTATCGCTGCAACGGGAGATGCTTTGTTTCCCGAGATTGCAATAAACCACTTGCCTTCCATTGCATCCATTGTCTTTATCATCGGTTTGATTTCGGCATTGTTCCCAAGTGCCGACGGGGCTTTAACATCGCTGACAACAGCTTTTTGTATAGACTTTTTGAATTTTGAAGGTCGTCAAGACAAGACCGAAAAGCAAAAGACAACAATACGCCACTATGTTCATTTAGCATTTGCCGTTTTATTTACGGCTGTAATTATCTTCTACTATCATAACCAAAACGAACATTTGATAGATATTCTTTATCAGGTTGCTTCAATAACTTACGGGCCTTTATTAGGTTTATTCTTCTTTGGTCTTACCACAAAACGAAAAGTCAAGGACAGATTTGTGCCGATAGTATGCGTTCTTGCACCTGTAATATGTTTTGTACTTAACAATAATTCGCAAGAATGGTTCAATTACTCCTTTGATTTTGAATTATTGGTGCTAAACGGATTTCTAACATTTATCGGTCTTTTGTGTATAAGCAAAAAAGAAAACAAAGTACCAGAAATTCAAAATTCATAAAATTATGTACGGATTAGCCGACAACGAAATATTACAACTGCAAAGAGTTTTTGCAAAATACAAACAAATAGAAAAGGTATTGGTTTTTGGTTCTCGTTCAAAAGGAACTTATCGAACGGAATCGGATTTGGATATAACGATGTTAGGAACTAATCTTTCAGTGTCATTATTGGATAAAATAGTTTCGGACATCGCTGAGTTGAATTTACCTTACGAAACGGATTTATCCATATTCGAGACAATAGACAACCCACTGCTTCAAGCAAGCATACTTCAACGCAACTGCATTCTGTACAAAAAGGATTAAAAACCTTTTTAATTTAATTTTTTATTCGCTACTCGTTTTTGTTTTAATGTATCAAGCAAACTCTTGCCTGCAACGATTATCAAAACAGCTATCAATATAAGTACAATTCCAATAGCAAAACGCAAGGTAAATACTCCGTTAAAAATGGTTACGGAAATAATTACTGCCGTTACAGGTTCCAAAGCACCCATTATGGCCGTTGGTGTAGAGCCTATATAAAATATTCCTATATTCAAAAAAGTCATTGCGATTATTGTAGGAAAACAAGCCAGCATAACACTCCAACCGAAAGAAGACCACGACGGAAACATAATGATATGATTTGACGGAGAAGTGAATGAATACAAGAAAACAGCTATGGTTGCAAAAGCCATAATATAGAAAGTAGTCTTAAAAGGAGACATAACCATCTTTGCACGATTGACAATAACTATATACACTGCATAAGTCAAAGAAGATAAAAGTACCAACATCACTCCCACCAACGAAAGAGTTGCCGTTCCGTCTCCTTTATACAAAAGACAGATTCCCGAGATACTTAAAACGATGGATAATATCGTAAGCCAAGATGTTTTTTCTTTGAAAAAGACTGACATAATGATTGCGACCATAATAGGATATGCAAAAAGAATAGTAGAAGCAATTCCGCTATCCATATAATTGAAAGAAGTGTATAAAGTAATACTTGAAGCAACAAATATAACCCCTAATGAAGCTAATATTTTGAGTTCGTAGGAAGTTACTTTGAGTGGAACTTTTTTCCATTTAAGAATAGCGAACATAATAATAACCGCAAAAAGAAAGCGATAGAAAATAACACTTGAAGGATTAAAACCCTCATTGTACAAAGACAACGCTCCAAGCGGATTAGTTCCGTAAGCAATGGCAGCCACAATTCCTGCTGTATATCCTTTAACTTTATTATTCACTTTACTCAATTTTTTGAGTTTGCAAAGTTACGACAAAATCAAACGATAAAACAAATTCTTTTATGTACCGAGTGAAATAAATTAATATCCTTATCCGCCATAAATTCAAAATATATTTTAATTCTGAACGTTATAAAAAAACATATAACACTAAAAAATAACGACAATGGACATTTTAGAAGCAGTTAAACTACGCCACAGCGTCAGAGCATATACCCAGCAACCGATTGAAAGGGAAAAAATTGATGCGTTACAACAAGAAATCAATAAAATCAATAAAGACAGCAGTCTAAATATTCAAATCGTAACCAACGACCCGGATGCGTTTAACACAATGACTGCCCATTACGGTAAATTCTCCAATGCTGTGAACTATATCGCAATTGTGGGAAAAAAATCCAAAGACCAGGACACCGAATGCGGATACTACGGCGAAAGATTAGTACTTCTTTGTCAAATGCTCGGCTTAAACACTTGTTGGGTTGGTCTGACGTATAACAAAAAGAAAAACAAAATAAAAATCAACCAAGACGAAAAACTTATCTGCGTCATTGCTTTTGGTTATGGCGTTAGTCAGGGCAACGACCACAAACGAAAATCTTTCGAACAGGTAACAAAAAACGCACAAAACGCTCCCGATTGGTTCAAAAAAGGTGTTGAATGTGCTTTGCTTGCTCCTACGGCAATCAATCAGCAGAAATTCCGTTTTTCTATCAACGGTAACAAGGTCAAATTGGAAAAACGCTTGGGCTTTTACGCCAAAATCGACCTTGGTATAGTGAAATATCATTTTGAGATAGCGGCGGGCAAAGATAATTTCATTTGGGAGTAAATTTTAACAAATCAATACCTACTTATTAATAGCAAAGACGTAATCAAAATAAATAAAGACGTACATTTCTTCTTTATTCAAAAAAACGGCAGTGTAATTACTTAACCACACTGCCGTTTTTATTAATGAATTGTTTTAATTAAACTAATCATCAAATTCATACCAGCATTCTTCTCGGCTTGCTATTACCCATACATAGTACGTACTCTTTTTATCTTTTGTATTTACTGCAACCGTCAAGTTTTGACATCCATTTTCATCTAAGGTGCCGTCTATTTTATCTGCAATGCTATACAATTCATGCATACCTTTATCATCGTGTTTTGCAAAAAATACTTTAGCTGTTTTTACTCTGTTCTTTTCATTTACTTTATCCTTAAAAACTCCTGTAATCTTAGCATTCTTTACGACGATATATACCTCATTCTTGTAAGTATTGTCCAATTTTTTCGCGCAATATGTCCCGTCAGGAGGGATTATTCCGCCAGAGATTACTGCATTTTGACTATATACATTTACTGAAAACAAAACTATTATTATTGTAAAAATAAAACGTTTCATACTATTATCTCCTATATTTATTAATTATTATTCATCATCATTTTACTTTCTCAAAAAAAAATTAGCCTGCTAAATAGCATCTAACCTATTACTAAGTTATTACTACTTAACAGGCGAACCGAATAAAGGCGTTTTTCCCGATTAAAAAGATGTATTGCGAAGCATACACCCTCATTGAACCGCATAAACGACGAATATTTAGTAACATTTTAGTTATATCACCGATAACATTCTTTGAAAAATGTCTTTCGTTGGCTAATTCCGTTTCACTCATGATTTCAATTCCTTTTGACTTCGTTTCGCCTACAAAGATATACAATTAAAATTAAACTACCAAACTTTTCTATGTTTTTTTCTTCTTTATTCAAAAAAACGGCAGTGTAAGTACTGAACCACACTGCCGTTTTCCTTTTACCAATCCATATATACAGGGAACTTCTTTCGCATAGAATCCAAATATTCTTTGCTTATATCGTAATAAAGTATCTCCTGCGTTGAGTTTTCCAAAGGTTTTAACTCTTCTCCTTTGCTATTTATAACACAACTCTCGCCCACATACTCCAAACCATTTGCGTCCTTACCAACTCTATTCACCCCGATAACGTAACACATATTCTCAATAGCACGTGCTTTCAACAAAATCTTCCATTGCTCACTCCTACTCTTCGGCCACGATGCCACAAACGTCATTATATCATATTTGAACCTGCCATTTGAGTAACCATTCTTGCAAATATCAGCAAACCGTAAGTCATAACAAGTCCTTAAACTTACATTATAATCCCCGAGTCTTGCAATACACTCCTTGTTTCCTGCACAAAGTGCTTCGGCTTCCTTGGATAAGGAAAACAATTTCTGCTTATCATACATAAATTCCGCAGTGTCCGTAATCAAATAATGTCTATTATAATACTTGCCGTCCTCTTCAACCATTAGCGAGCCTTCAACTCCACACTCTTTTTGCTTAGAAAGATTACGCATAAACTCCAATCCTTTCGCCTTGCTCTGAATACTTAACGACGTGTCGGCAACAAAACCCGTTATAAACATCTCCGGCAAAATTATCCACTCGACTTCACTTGAAATATCCTTACAAATCTTCGTAAAGTAACGAAGATTGCTTTCTATATCAAAATCTTTTATCGCTGTCTGCACCAATGCTATCAACATATCCTTAACTTTTTTCATTCGTTTTCCTTAACCTTTAACGTCCGCAATTGCAAGGGTGGTCTTTTTTTATCTTTGTATTGGAAAAAATTTTCTTAATTGCTTTTTGTTCTTTTCGTGTCATAAGAATGGCGCGTATATCCAACAGTTTGAGATTTGTAGTAGAAAAACTCTCGTCAAACTCTCTTATCTGATTGTCCCATAAAATCAATGTATCCAAAGGCAGTTGTGCCATTTCTTTTGGTAATGTAGTAAGATAGTTCTGAGCAAAATTAACGTAATGCAGATGTTTCAATTCGCTTATTTGAGGCGGTATTTCTTTAATGTAATTTCTCGAAATATCCAAGCGTTGAATATTCTTCATTTTCAGTATTTCCATAGGAAATTCTTTGATTTTCTGTTTTTTCAAATTAAGACTTATCACGCTGTCAGGTGTTAGCATCGCCTGTTCAAGTGAATTGAAATAACCGTTTTGTGAAAATAATTCCCAACCGCAAGCGATAAACAAAATAAAAAATGAGTATCTATATGGAATTGTTGAAAATATCTTTCGCATACATTAAATCCTTGTTTATTTGGTCGGACAAATCCTCTGCGGTATCGAATTTGCGTTCCTGTCTTATGAAATCCAAAAACTTAACGGTAATTTCCTTTTGATAAATATCATCTTTGAAATCCATTATATGTGTTTCCACCGTTGTCGTCTTCGCTTCAAAAGTCGGATTGTTACCTATGTTCGTTATGGAATTGTAAATTTGGTTGTCTATTATCGTTTTTGTTGCATAGACACCTGCTTGGGGCAATATTTTGTTGTCCGGAATAATTATGTTTGCCGTCGGAAAACCTATTTTTCTGCCGTTTTGCAAACCGTTTATAACTTTTGATGTTATACAATAAGGCTCTGACAACATGGCGTTGGCAGTTTTTATCTTACCGCTTGTTATTGCGTTTCTTATCTGCGTGGAAGAAACTTCTATATCGTTGTAATATACTCCGCTAACGTCTTTTTGAATTTTTATGTTCTTGTAAAATCCGTCTTTCAACAGAGTCTCGTACTCATTATTCTTGGGATTGCCGAAACGGTTGTCGTAACCGAGCAAAAGCAATCTAATATCCATTTTTTCAAGCAAAACATCCAAAAACTGCATAGGCGTAAGAGATGCAAATGCTTTGGTAAATTCTATCGGTAAGATAAAATCCACACCGCAAGAAGCAATCTTTTGAAATCTTTCGCTCTTGGTGTCTATAAACTTTATCGGGTTATCCGAATTTTTATCGAGAATTTGTCTCGGGTGGTTGGAAAAGGTTACCACAACACTTGCCGCAGAACATCTTTCAGCCCATAGTTTCAACTCTTCAAGCATCTGCCTATGACCTATATGCACCCCATCAAACATCCCTATCGTAATAACACAAGGACGCTGCAATTTACTGATATTTTGTATATCCAATATTTCCAAAGTATATTCTTCAATGTTTTTTGAAACAAAGTGCAAATTTACAAATTTATATTGATTTGACAATATCTTTTGTTTTTGACAGACATCTGTAATGGCAGAAAAACAATAACACTTGTCATTAAATTAGTGTTAAACATTAGTAAATTAGTGTTAAACATCAATAAAATAATCTCACACACTAATTTTGTCGTTTTACATCAAATAAAAATTATGATACGAAGATAATATTTGACAGGTGATTACGTTTTTATTTAAGCATATTTAATCGGAAAAAACTTAAATTTTATCAGGAAAGCAAATACTTTTAAAGAAAAAAATAGTAAATTCGCATTCTGATTGAAATGATAAATAAGATATAAAACTATGGAAATAGTAAATAAAGGTAAGATTTCGCAAATCATCGGAGCGGTTGTCGATGTAAAATTCGACGAGGGCGATAAATTACCTATCATCTACGATGCGTTGAGAGTGAAAAAGGCTGACGGAAACGTTGTCATATTAGAAGTTCAACAGGATTTGGGCGAGAACACCGTGCGCTGCATCGCAATGGATAGCACCGACGGTTTGCAACGTGGCTTGGAAGTTGAAAACTTGGGCGAGCCGATTACAATGCCTGTCGGAGAAGACATCAACGGCAGATTGTTCAATGTTATAGGTCAGACCATTGACGGAATACCCGAAGTCAAAGGCGAAAAACGTTATCCTATTCATCACGAACCACCAAAGTTTGAAGACTTGGCAACAGAAAACGAAGTCCTGTTTACGGGTATCAAAGTCATAGACCTTATAGAACCGTATTCCAAAGGCGGTAAGATTGGTTTGTTTGGTGGCGCCGGTGTGGGCAAAACGGTGCTTATCATGGAAATGATTCACAATATTGCGATGCACTATGCCGGACAAAGTGTATTTACAGGCGTTGGAGAACGTACTCGTGAGGGCAACGACCTTTTACGTGATATGCTTGACGGCGGAGTTATCGATTATGGCGAAGAATTCAAAAAGAGTATGGAACAAGGTGGCTGGGATTTGTCCAAAGTGGATATGCAGAAACTTAAAGACAGCAAATGTACCCTTGTTTTCGGACAGATGAACGAACCACCCGGAAGTAGAGCGAGAGTGGCTTTGAGTGGTTTGACATTGGCAGAGTACTATCGAGACGGAGAAGGACAGGCTCAGGGTAAGGATATTTTGTTGTTTATCGATAATATCTTCCGTTTTACGCAAGCAGGCAGCGAGGTAAGTGCGTTATTGGGACGTATGCCTTCTGCTGTTGGCTATCAACCTACATTAGCCTCTGAAATGGGTGCTATGCAGGAGCGAATAACCTCCACAAAACGTGGCTCAATAACATCCGTTCAGGCTGTTTATGTGCCTGCCGATGACTTGACAGACCCTGCCCCTGCCACAACGTTTGCACACTTGGACGCTCAGACGGTACTTTCTCGTAAGATAAGTGAGTTGGGAATTTATCCTGCTGTTGATCCTTTGGAATCTTCTTCCAGAATTTTGAAGGCGGATGTGTTGGGTGAAGAGCATTACAATACGGCTCAAAGAGTGAAACAGATTTTACAGCGTTACAATGACTTGCAAGACATCATAGCCATACTTGGTATGGAGGAACTATCCGAAGAAGACCGTTTGGTTGTCAATCGTGCAAGAAAGGTTCAAAGATTTTTGTCTCAGCCATTCTTTGTTGCCGAGCAATTCACAGGAATGAAAGGTGCGTTCGTTGATATTGCCGACACAATCAAAGGCTTTAAGATGATTCTTGACGGGCAAGTCGATGATATGCCGGAAGCAGCCTTTATGATGGTCGGAACTATCGAAGAAGCAATAGAAAAAGGCAAGAAAATCTTAGCGGAAGCCAATAAATAATGATTGAATAACAGATGTACGATACAAAGAATGAGGCAAAGAAAATCAAATTGTCGTTCTTTGCTATCGTACATCGATAAATAATGAAAAAACATAAGTAAAACAACTTTGAGATTATGAAGATAAGTATCATAACGCCCGATTCAACTATGTTTGAAGGCGAGATAAAGGACGCCAAACTCATAGGACTTGACGGACATTTCGAGATTTTGAACAACCACGCCCCTATCGTGTCGGCATTAGCCAAAGGAGAGATAAAACTTGTGGATATGCAGGATAAAGAACACAGTTTTCAAATCAATGGCGGCTTGTTGGAGATGTCGGATAACGTTATACAGATATTAGCTCAGTAATCCAATCAAAGAAATCAAAAGATTATAAAAAGAAAACAATTATGAATTATGATTATGAAAAGCACTGCATTTATTGTGGCGAAATTATAAGCAAACAATCCGTATATTGTCCTAAATGTGGAAAGAAACAAGAAGAAAATTCAAACGGTGCTTTCCATTATAAAGGCGAGGGTTTTGATAATTCAAACACTGCTTACAGTGAGAAGAGCGGTTTTATTGCTTTGCTTTTATGTTGCTTAGGTTTTGCAGGCGTTAGCGGTATTCATAGGTTTTATGCAGGTAAGATTGCAACGGGGATAGTTTGGCTTTTGACCTTGGGCGTTTTCGGATTTGGGACGATAGTGGATATAATCTTGATTGTTACAAACAATTTCAAGGATAGCAAAGGCAATACCCTGACTATCGGTTAAAACAACGGCTTTGCAAATTAAAAAATTTTCTTACCTATTTTCATAATATTAGTGTTAAACATTAATCAAATAGTGTTAAACACTAATGAAATGATGTTAAACATGAGTAAAGAGGTATTAAATATCAATCCACGCATTTACGAGTTTGATGCTGTGATACAAAAAAATCCCGATATGGATGCAGCATACGTGGTTTTCCCTTATGATATTAGAAAAGAGTTCGGCAAAGGCAGAGTTAAGGTTGATGCCACTTTTGACGGTGAGCCATACAAAGGGTCTATCGTTCGTATGGGATCGGAAGAGTATTTGCTCGGCGTTTTGAAGTCGATACGCATAAAGATTGGCAAACAAGCAGGTGACACCGTACATATAACCGTCAAAGAAAGAGAATAACAAAAATTTTATTCAAATAGAGAAAACAAAAAATCAAAAGAAACAATTCGTTTTTATCTAACTCAAACGCATAAACGTTTATCTTAATAATAGATAATCGAAGAAAGGTTCTCTTCTATAAATTCTTCATTTGCAACTTCTAAAATATCTTTGGGCGTAACAGCATCAATATCATTGAAATTCTCTTCCAACGTTGAGACTCTGCCATAATTCAAAAGAGCCTTGCCGATAGACAACATCTCGTTTTGATTGCTGTCGTATTGAATGGCTAATTGTCCTTTGAGCTGCTCTTTACCACGCGTTAAAGAAGATTGAGTGATACGTTTTTGAGTGCAAAGTTGCAATTCCCGAATGATAAGTTCATAGACCTTATCGGCAAAATGCTCTTCACAGCCGGCATAAATCTGAAAAATTCCGCTATCCCGGTATGCCGTGTAAGAAGATTCTATCGTGTAGGTGTTACCATATTTCTCTCTTATATTCATATTCAATCGAGAATTCATAGCCGACGAACCCAAGATATTATTAAGTAAAGTAAAAGCGACACGTTTCGGATTTTTATATGAATAACACATATTACCAATCATAACGTGTGCTTGATAAGTATCTCTGTTTTTCTTTATTTGTTTGGGAATATATTTGTATGACGTGTGACGTTTTTTTTCTGAAATCTTGGTCGGAATATCCGAAAAATACTTCTCAATCAAACGAACCAACTTTTCAAAAGGAATATTGCCCACAGAAGAAATAACAATTCTGTTGGTAAACCAATTTTTTTGAATAAAGTCTTTAACCATTGTGGAAGAAAAGGATTTGACTTTATCTTCCGTTCCAAGAATCATACGTCCCAACCCAGTACGTCCAAAGACCAATTGCTCGAAATCATCATAAATCAATTCCGAAGGGCTATCCTCATAAGAATTTATTTCATCTATGATAACCGTTTTCTCTTTCTCCAACTCTTTTTCTGGAAAGACACTATTGAACACAATATCACTCAAAAGTTCGGCTGCTCTCTCATAATAAGTATTAAGAAATGTCGCATACACAACCGTCTCTTCTTTTGTCGTATAAGCATTGAGTTCTCCCCCTACACCGTCTATTCTTGACAATATCCTATAATATTTACGCTTTGCAGTACCCTTGAAAATACAATGCTCAATAAAATGAGCCATACCATTCTCGTAAGGCTTTTCGTCCCTACTGCCTGCATCAATAGTAATTCCCAAATGAGCCACGTTTGATACATCGTACTTATGCACCAACCGAAGCCCATTTGGTAATGTATAATAATTATAAGTATCGCTTTTCAGATTATTCATTACTGAAAACAAATTTCTGTTTACAGACAAAAATTTCTCAGTATCACTTATCCGTTATCGCGAAATAATATAAAAATCGCCCGACAAACGATTCTTTATCATCGTACAAAGATCCGTTGCCTCACTGTTTGTACGTCTTGAACCGTAAGATACATAATATATAGGCGAACCGTTCTTTATCTTTGAGATAACATAACCGTCATAACCCAAACTTCTTGCCTTTTTCGCTCTTTCTTGTGCTTTGCTCTTGTCTGCAAAAGAACCGCTGACAACATCAAAACCTAATTTTGAATGATTTTGTACAACTATCGGAGTGTTATCTTCAACAACAACTTCTTCTTGTGGTGCCGTCTGAGTTTCTTGCTGTTTCTTTTCTTTTACTTTCTTTTGTTTTTTGGCTACCGATGTAGTCTTTTTAGGTTGTTCCATTGGTGTTGGTTCAACTGCAACAATTTCTTCCTCTTGTTCAATCACAGGCTCAATCTCTGAAACTGTTTCTGTCTGAGTATTCACCAATGGCTTTTCTGCCTTTGGAGTTTCAACCTTACGAACAGGAATGTAATATTCCAAACGAGAAGTTACAGGTTTTAGGAACTTAATATCTTTCAAAAGTCCAAACCAATGAGCAAATACAAACGCTCCGCACAAAATTAATAACGCAATGATTATCCAAAGTACAATCAACCAATTTCTTTTTCTTTTATTTGTATGCTTTGATTGTTTCTCATTTTTCTTTGGTGTTTTGTCATTATCATATTTACGAACGATTTCGGTGGCTTGTTTCATCAACAAATCATCACATTCTTTCTCGTCCTCGTCCTTTTGATTTTGTTTTTCCTGTTCTTGTGCAGGCTTAATATCCTCAACAATAACTTTCTCGGTAAATTCAGCGGCTCTATCTATTGTTTGCTGCGTGTTATCCTTATCTGTTGTGTTATCCAATTTATTGTTTTCCATTTCAGAGACAAGTTCCTCCGAAGTCTCATTCTTAGGTTGCTCAACTGTGGTGTTTATTGTCGCTTCGCTATGCTCAATGATACGCTCCTGAGTTTGAGAAGAAGTTTCTTGAACCTTTTGTTCTTCTTTTATTTTCTTGGCATTCTCTATTTGGGATTCTATTTCCGTTTTTGTCTGTTGATAATCCTGAGGTATGGTCGTTTCTACTTGTTCGGTTTTCTGTGATGTCGGCATTACTTGTAAATCATCTGTTGAATCAAATGTTTGAACATTTTTCAACGCCCCAAGTGCAAAACTATTATCCAACAAATTCAAATCTTGTGCAGGTGTGAAAGTATATTCCTCCAAAAGACCTTTTTCCAATTTACCCAACTTATTCAAAACAACACTTCTACCTGCTTGTATCTTCTCGTTAAGCGAATCCGAATATTGTTTAATCCACATCAAAGCTGTTTTCTCGCTGATAAACTCGTGCTTTGCCATAAAAGTAACAAAACCATTGTCCCCCGTTTGTTCTCTACTAAAAGACAACTCTTTCTTTGGCGGCTCTATCGTGCCTGTCATCTCATTAATCTTGGCAGAAGACGTTTTTACATAAAATGTTCCAAAACCAATAAGTTCTGCTTTATCGTTATATTTCAAATAATCGTATAAATTCTCTGCAACATTCATAATCAATACTTATTATAGTGTTTATATTTATTTTCTACTATGTTCAACAATCAGTGTTACCACTTACCTTTTGTTTAATATATCAATAACCTTTTGTAAATCCTCTTTTGTATCAACCCCCACTGTGTCGTGTTCTGTTGTCATCGCAACTATATTATAACCGTTCTCCAACCAACGCAATTGTTCCAATTTCTCTATTCGTTCCAAATCAGTTTGATTCAAAGCAACTATTTTTTTCAATACTTCGCTTCTATAACCATATATACCTATATGCTTATAATACATTCGCTGTTTTAACAAATCCTCTACACTCTCATCCCTATTAAACGGAATCGGGCAACGAGAGAAATACAACGCTTTGTTATCCTTTGCCGTTACTACCTTGACAACATTGCTATCCAACACTTCTTCCCTATTCTCTATAATTTTCTTTAATGTCGCAATATCCACATCATTGTTCTCAAAGCCCGACAACAATTCCTTTAACATCTCTTGTTTTATCAGTGGCTCATCGCCTTGAATATTTACAACAATATCATAATGCGTTTGAGGGTTATCTTTTTCCAAAATCCTTAATGCCTGTTCCACTCTTTCCGTTCCGTTGTTTAATTCGCTTGATGTCATCAACGCCTTTGCTCCACCATTGATAACGGCAGACAAAATCCTATCGTCATCAGTTGCAACAACAACTTCATCAAACAGATTACTGTTTTGAACGGCTTGATATACGTGAAGAATCATCGGCTTTCCACAAATGTCAGCCAAAGGCTTACCTTCAAATCTTGAAGAAGCGTATCGAGCGGGTATTACTGCAAGTTTTTTCATTTGAATAACGGATTTAATTCTGCATTTATCTTTTCAAAAACTTCGCCTAAGGCTTCCGGCGACTCTATTATATTCAAATTATCCACATCCACCACAATCTTTCTTCCCTTGTACGATTCAAACCAATCGTCATAGCGTTGATTTAACGAAGTTATGTAATCCAACCGAATGGAACTCTCATAAATTCTTCCCCTTTTGGTGATTAAATTTATAAGTGTAGGCACGCTTGCTTTCAAATATACAAGAAGATCGGGAGCCGGTGTCAAAGAATTTAACAGATTGAACAAAGAAATATATGTCTCGTAATCCGTTGTCGATAACAAGCCCATCGAATGTAAGTTGGGAGCAAATATAAAAGCATCTTCATATATGGTACGATCCTGTACAATGTTTTTATATTTTTTCCAAGACTCCATAAGATGCGTATAACGTCTTTGCAAAAAATAAACCTGTAAGTTAAAAGCCCAACGTCGCATATCGTTATAGAAATTTACGATATACGGATTATCTTCCGTCTGATCCGATACGGCAGTATAGCCATAATGTTTTACAACCAAGTCGCTCAGAGTTGTCTTTCCACTGCCTATGTTACCTGCAACTGCAATGTACATTTTCGTGTGTATTTATCAAATCTTTATTCAGTTGCAAAGTTACGTGTTTTTTCACAAAAAACAAAAAGATTTCGATTTTTAGTTGATTTTTCTTTTGTTCTTGATATTTTATCCACTGATTTTTACGCCGAAAACTCTCAAAAATTTTCTTCTGCACCACGCCATTACATGACCTATTCTTATCTCTCAAACAATACTACAAATCGTTTTACTGATGTTTAACACTAATTTATTAATCTCTCACATTATTTTACCGGTGTTTAATACTAATTTTGCGATATGTGATAAAAATTTTGAGAAAAATATCAAAAAAACATATTTATAATCCAAAAAGTATTATCTTTGCAGAGAAAATAAAAATTTTGGGTTATGCTTATAGATACACAATCGATAGAAAAAGCGTGGGAAGACCGCTCACTTTTGTCGCAAAAGAATGTAATAAACGATATTAACGACACTATTTCATTACTAAACAGAGGCGAAATTCGTGTTGCCGAAAAACAAGGCGACGATTGGGTCATCAATTCTTGGATTCAAAAGGCGATAAATCTTTATTTTGCCATCAACAAAGTAAAAGATATGCACGCAGGCGATTTTGAATACGCCGACAAAGTTCCGTTGAAGAAAGATTTTATGCAATGGGGTGTGAGAGTTGTACCCGGTGCGGTGGCTCGTTACGGAGCGTTTTTGGCAAGCGGAGTTGTTATGATGCCGTCATTTGTCAATATAGGAGCATACGTCGATGAGAGTACTATGATTGATACATGGGCAACGGTTGGCAGTGCTGCACAAATCGGCAAAAATGTTCATCTTGCAGGTGGTGTCGGTATTGGTGGCGTTTTGGAACCGATAGGTGCCAAGCCGGTCATAATAGAAGACCATTGTTTTATTGGTTCTCGCTGTATTGTGGTTGAAGGTGCGAGAGTTTGCCAAGGTGCTGTCTTGGGAGCAGGAACAACAATAACCGCCTCAACAAAGATTATTGACGTAACCAATGACAAAGAAGTTATTTACACAGGTATGGTTCCTGAAAATTCGGTGGTAGTTCCCGGCAGTTACACCAAACATTTCCCAAGCGGAGATTACAACGTTAATTGCGCTCTTATCATCGGAAAAAGAAAAGAATCCACCGACAAAAAGACTTCGTTAAACGACGCACTAAGATTGTTTTAAGTTTTTTGAGTAACACGTATTAAAGTAATCTTTGCACGTCTATGGCTTTTGATTTCAAGAAAGAATACAAAGAATATTATCTTCCGAAAAACAAACCACAACTCGTTACCATTCCCAAGATGAATTACATCTCTGTGCAGGGTTTTGGAAATCCCAATAAGGAAGACGGATTGTATAAATGCTCAATAGAAATTCTATATTCTGTTGCTTATACTTTGAAAATGAGTTATAAAACGGATTACAAGATTGAAGGATTTTTCGACTACGTTGTTCCTCCACTTGAAGGTTTATGGTGGTTAAATGACAAGGATAGGCAGTTTTTTGACGGCAAAGATAAAGAAGCCTTTCAATGGATTTCGCTTATCCGTCTGCCCGAATTCGTTACTCAAAAGGATTTTGATTGGGCTGTGAAGACTGCAACGAAAAAGAAAAAGGGATTGGATTGTTCGCAAGCTAAGTTTTTAACAATTGATGAGGGCTTATGCGTTCAGGTGATGCATATAGGCGATTATAACAGCGAACCTCAATCCATTGCCTTAATGGAAGATTATATCAATCAAAACAATTATGCAAACGATATAAATGAAAATCGTCATCATCACGAAATTTATTTATCCGACCCTCGCAAAGTTGCTGCTGATAAATGCAAAACTGTAATACGTATTCCTATCCGAAAGAAGTAATTTTACTAAAAATATTGTTATTTGAGATTATACATTATTGTGATATGTATTTTCAAGGTTGTTTAGTGATACGGCTATAACGATTAGTGATAAGACAAAAATAATAAGTGAAAAGAAAAAAATAGTTAGTGAAACTATTTTAATAATTAATGACATTATAAAAATAATTAATGATACTAATTTGATAGTCTTTATAATTAACACACACGTCAGTGATTAATTTATTTTGACGTGTGTGTGTTTTTATTGAGTTGATATATCAAGGTTTTACCTTAACACATCAATTGTCCCGACAAAGTCAATATTTTTTGATTGGCTTTTGGCAGTAAATCTGAAAAAGTATGTACCTGTCGGGGTATTGGTTGCATCAGGATTCCACATATTATCAATAGTTTTTGGATTTTCAACCTCGAAGATAGTTCTGCCATAGCGGTTGTAAATTCTTATTGCGACATTAGTAAATATGGTTTGCTCCAAGACATCTGTTATATCGAAAATATCATTAACCCCATCGCCGTTAGGGGTTACCACGTTTGGAAAGCGGAAATTAATAACCTTCAAATCCAAATAATATGTACTATCGCAACCGTTAGTATCTTGATAAACCATTTCGTACGAACCGGTAGTACTTTCATTAAAGCCATACATAGTAAATGTATCTCCTTTATATATTTCTGCACTAATGCTATCAACGAAAGGTTCCACGTATTTGAAAACAATAGTTACAATACTATCACAACCCTCTATTGTCTGCAATGCCCTCGTATAAATTCCCGATTGTTCTATAAGGAAATTATCGTCATTATATCCCTCGCCGCAACCTACCAAATACAAAGTATCGTTATACGTAGGATTAACCGTAAGATACAAGGTAATGATGCTGTCGCAACCATATTGATTTATCAATCGTTTGACATACTCGCCTGTTGTATCGGCAATAAAATCATATTTATCGTAAGTTTCGTTTCCACATATTGTGTCATAGATTGTAATATAATTAGGCTGGATTGTACTTATATGAATAGTATCCGATGCAAAACAAACACGGCGTAAAGATATATCATCAATAGCAAAGTCATTACCGTTAGAGGCTGTTGTTTTACTTAAAATATCTATATTTGCCGTTGTATTATCATCACTATAATAAATCCTATCGAACGATTTCCAATCACACTGCGTTGCTTCTACCGACATATCTCCTCCAAGCATTTCATCATTTACTGACAACATAAATTTTGATAGTTTCTCGCTATCTTCAATATCTGCAATGTTCGTCGCTTTGAATGATAAACTATAATAGGTGTTGGGATTAATTGTAGCCGTTGTGGAATAAACTTTTTGATTATCCACGTTTGAGCCATTGGCAATAAATACATTTGTCCCATTCGTGCAATCCACCCAATCGGTATTATAATTTTTTGGATTTATTCCTATTGCGTAGTTATTTTCTTCGCTCAAAGCATCATCGCCTGCCACTGAAATATATGTGTATTCACTTGTAAAGCCAGTATTTCCTGCTTCGAAATCTCCGTTTGTTAAAAGTTCTTCCTCATCTTTTATTGTCGCTTCAATAATAAAATATTCATCGCTTCCGCCATTTATTACTACCATTTGCGTACCACCACTACCCAATAAAGTTTTAATATCGCTTTTTGGGTCGTATTTATACCAAGAGTAGGCATCAGCAACCTTTGATAAAGTAAGAATAATGGTTGTATCGTTTTTTGTTTCCAAAAATGTATCGTTTGTTATCTCTATAATACAATCACTTTCAAAATCCTTAGTATTAGGAGTTTTTGATGCGTTTATCGTTATGGTATCGGTTGGAATTAAAGAAATTTTTGTTCGGTCTGTATTTGACAAAGGATTTTCGGCAAAACAACTGCCGACTAACCCGAACAAAAACGCCACAACCATATATATTTTAGGATTTATCATCTGCTACGAACCAATCTTATTAACTTTCAGTTTGCAAAAGTATGAAAAAAATTTGTTTTTTATATGAAAAACACTTGTTTTTTATTGAAAATAATGGGTATAACTTTCTTTTTTCTTAACTTTGCACCTTATTTCAGCAAATAATGTTATGGCACAAGCAACTACAAATACACAAAAAAAGAAACGACAATTCTCTTTCAAAAAATTCTTCAAACGTTTGGGTTTGGTTGTTTTGATTTATTTTTTATGGACAATTGTGATAACCCTTGCTTACAAATGGATTAACCCACCGATAACCATTCTTATGGTGCAACGTTGCGTTGAACAAATGTTTGATTCCAAAAGAGAAGTCAAATTGCAAAAACAATGGATTAAATACGAAGACATCTCCCCTAATATGGTTGTTGCCGTGATAGCTTCGGAGGATAATAATTTTAGGCATCACAAAGGTTTTGATATTGATGCGATAAAACACGCACAAAAAGTCAATAAAGCAAGAGGCAAAAAGGCTTTCGGCGGCAGTACAATCACCCAACAGACAGCTAAAAACGCTTTTCTTTGGATTCAAAAATCGTATATCCGTAAAGGTTTAGAGGCTTGGCATACGGTGTTAATGGAAACCTTTTGGTCAAAGAAAAGGATTATGGAAGTTTATCTTAATATCATAGAGTTTGGCGATGGAATTTATGGCGTTGAGGCTGCTTCGCAATACTATTTCCACCATTCGGCGTCTCATCTGTCAAAACGCGAAGCCGCTTTGCTTGCCTCCATACTACCTTCCCCATTGAAACGTAATGCTGCCAATCCGTCCTCATATCTTAACCGCAGAGCAAATAGGATTCAAAGGAAGATGAATATAATAGGCAGACCACGCCTTTAATCAATGACAAAAATAATATTAAACATCAGTAAAATAATATTAAACATCAGAGAAATAGTGTTAAACATTAAAAACCTAAAATCACACCAACACAAAACTACATCTGAAAAGCACTAAAAACAATCACAATTAAAAATAAACTACACACTTATGGATAGTGCAAAGTATTTGGAGGAGTTTAGGTATTTCCTAAAAGTTGAGCGTTCTTTAAGCGACAACACCACCATTGCATATATGGGTGATTGCACAAGGTTTTGCGATTTTCTTTCAACTGAATATCCCGACAAAGAATTTAGTGATATTACACCTCAAATTATAGATGAGTTTTTGCAGACAATCCTTGTATTTAAGGATAGAAACGAAGAAGAAAAATTACTTAAAGCCACTTCTCAGACACGTATAATACAGTCTCTGCGGGCATTTTTCAAATTTTTGGTGTTTAACGATGTTTTGCAAAAAGATATATCCAAATTGGTGATAACTCCAAAACTTGAACAAAAACTGCCTGTGATTTTGGAGGAAGAAGAGATTTTTGCAATGATGAACGCCATTGACACCTCGACAGGCTATGGTTATAGAAATTGGTTAAGCATAGAATTTCTTTATGCCACAGGTCTTCGTGTAAGTGAATTTATTAATCTTAAACTTGACAATATAAATTTTAAGCAAGAGTATCTTGACATTATCGGCAAGGGCGATAAAGAAAGGTTTGTCCCCATTGCCGCAAATGTTTTGAATGACCTCAAAAACTACATAAAAAACTATCGTAGCAAGGTCAATATTCAGTCCCAAAGTCGTGATTATGTGTTTGTTTCGCATACGCGTGGTAGCGAAATGACACGTCAAGCAATCAATAAAATGTTAAATGAAGCGGCTTTGAAAGCTGGCATAAAAAAGAAAATCCACCCACATATTTTACGTCATTCTTTTGCCACCGAACTTATACGTAACGGAGCCAACCTTGTCGCAGTCAAAGAGATGTTAGGCCATTCTTGTATAACTGCCACCGAAATTTATATCAATTTGAAGACTGATGATTTAAGACATACCTTGCAATACCAACACCCTTTTTACGAAAAATAAAACAATGAGTGTTTCCATTAAAATAATACGACAAATCACAAAACTGATGTTTAACACTATTTTTTTAATGTGAGACATTATTTTATTAGTGTTTAACACTAATTTCATAAAAACACTTATTGAAAAAATTTTTGCAATACAGATAATTAAAACAAACAACAAAAGCGGCGTTTTTTCAAGCACCGCTATCAATGTATTGCATATCCAAAAAGATAATAGATAACAATGTTTTATCGTTTATTATCTTAATATTTCTCTTGTGTAATAATGAGAAGATTTGTAAGCATCACATTTACTCGATTGGCAAGATGATAATCCCATTGCCAAAAAAACTACTGCCAATAAGACAAACACTACTTTTTTCATATCGTATGATTTTTATTTGTTATTACTCTTGTTTATTTTTTCGGTTTTTTAATACGTTCGCAAGTACCCGCAAATCATTCCAAACCCATAGAAAAACTCTCTTTTTTATCTATAACTGATTTTCCCCTGTTTTTATTTTACGCTGCAAAGTTAAGAAATTTTTACAAACCGACGTTAATTTACATTTTTCACACTCAGGTTTTCTCGCTTTACATACGTATCTACCGAGAAGTATAAGTTGATGATGCAATAGCCCCACGTCTTTTTTATCAATGTTTTTCATCAACTGGTCTTCGGTTTGGCGAACGGTTTTGGCATCGGTCGTAAGTCCTATTCGCCTTGAAACTCTATGTACATGAGTATCCACAGGCATTTTTGCTTGATGAAAAACTATCGCTGCTATGACATTGGCTGTTTTTCTACCCACTCCTTGCAATGTTTGCAGGTCATCGACATCGCTCGGTACTATTCCATTAAATTTTTCCATAAGTTTTTTTGAGCAATTCACCAAATACTTCGCCTTTGAATTTGGATAAGATATGCTTTTGATATATGGAAAAATTTCTTCGGGAGTTGCTTTTGACATATCCTCTGCCGTAGGATATTTCTCAAACAAAGCAGGCGTTATCTCATTAACCCGCTTGTCTGTACATTGGGCGGAAAGTATTACTGCTATAAGCAATTGAAACGTATCGCCATGTACAAGTTCCGTATCGGCATTGGGAAACATTTCATTTAAGTATTCTATGGCTAAATCGTATCTTTGTTTTTTTGTCATCGTTATTTGATTTTTATTGTTCGCTATCAAGAAAAATTTTTTCGTTATTCCTTTTTGAAAACAAAGGTGGTCAAAATCGGATAATGGTCAGAAAAATCCATTTTTGGCGAAGAGTATGATGTGCATTCCAATCTATTTTTGTCATACCACACATAGTCTATACGATATGCAGGAAAAATTCCATTGTAAGTGCTGCCAATTCCCGAACCTCTCTTAACAAAAGAGTCTGTATAGATTTTAGAAAATTTTTTATAAGTATTGGAAAACGGATGGTCGTTGAAATCTCCGCAAATAATTACTGGGCGTTGTTGTTTTTCCATTTCAGGCAAAAGAGAACGGATTTGCTTTGCACGTATTCTGTTGGCATCGATAAGTTTTGAGACAATCTTTTTAGATTGCTTTTCATTGACTTTGCCTTTAATGATTTGGGCATAATTTTCTTGTTCGTCCTTTCCCAACATATACGATGCAAGATGAAGATTATAAACTCTTAAAAGAGAATAAGGCGTTTTGATGTCGGCATAAATATAAAGATAATTTTGAGTATCCTTTTCGAGAACACTACCGGTGTTGGTCATAGGATATTTTGAGTATATGGCACAATTGGAAACATTATCCCTATGCGAATGATAATAGTAAAAATGATGATAGCCCAAAGAATCCAAAAGATATTTATGAAAACCTTTTTTGTATGTGATATTCACATCGTAATCTTGCAAACAAAGAATATCTGCATTAGTCAAAGCAATATAATTCAATATAGAGTCGCCCAAAACTTCCTCACCCAAATAATTTTCAGAGTCTTTGTTATGAACAAAATCATGCACATTATAAGTTAAAACAGTTATCTCTTTTTTGGTTTGGTCATTGGAAGAAAAATTAACAAATCTTGACACATAATCAAACCCTATGGCTATTGCAACTAATGATAAGATTGTATTTCTCGGCTTCCACACCAACCACAAAACAACAAAAACAACATTGACCACCAACACGAATGGATAAGCATAACCCACCAAAGAAATATATGAAAACATATCTTGCGGCACAAATGCTGCTACATAAATTAATAGTAGAAGCAATGCACAGAAAACATTAATGGTGTAAAGGATTTTACGAATTATTATCATTATTGTTCTCAGTTAAAGTTTCAGTGGTAATATCTTGCGGAATTTGTGTGGTATCGGTTTGAATTTTGGTATGTGTATCCAAAATTTTAGTATTAACATTTTGGGCTTTTGAGGTGTTGAAATTATTTAATCTCCAATTATTGTTTTGTTTTATCAGATCCCAGGTCATTTCTGTTGCATTGCCAAATTCATCAACACACTCCACAGTAGCAACGGCCGTCAAGCCATTTATTTCCACATCTTTCAAATCAACTTTCTTAAAGACGACAAAATTTTTAATATCATCTTTAATTTTCCTCATATCTTGCTTCATATCGCCACTAAACAACGTCCCAATTTCTTTGTAATCTCCGTTATTCAATGCTTTGTAGAACGATGTAACAACATTTTCTATTTTTGCCTGGTCATCATCTGACGAAGTACAAAATGTAAATAATGTTGTTATTAACAATAATATAATCGTTTTTATTACATTCCTTTTTATCATAAGATAGTATTTTGTTTTGCAAAAGTAATATATTTGCAGTAATTTTGCAGTCGTTAAAACAAAAAATTGAAAAATGAACATTCAACAAAGTATAGAAAACATCAGAAAAGAAATTCCCGAAAACGTAACATTGATTGCCGTTTCCAAAACCAAACCTAACGAAGATTTGATGCAGGCTTATGATTGCGGACAAAGAGTTTTCGGCGAGAACAAGGCTCAAGAGATGAAGCAAAAGCATGTTGATTTACCCAAAGACATTCTTTGGCATTTCATCGGGCATCTGCAAGAAAACAAAATCAAATATATCATCGATTACGTTACAATGATTCATTCCATTGACTCATTGAAATTGTTAAAAGAAGTCAATAAACACGCTGTAAAAGTAAATAGAATTGTTGATTGCTTGTTTGAGATTGATATCAATAACGAAGAAAGTAAATTCGGCTTATCGGAAAACGAGGTAAGGGATATTTTGAATAGCGAAGAGTTCAAAGAATTAAACAATGTTCGTATTTGTGGTGTTATGGGCATTGGTAGCATTACCGACGACAGAGAAATAACTCGCGAAGAGTTCAAAAACTTGAAAAACATCTTCACTTCATTAAAAAACGACTTCTTTGAAGACAAACCTTACTTTAAGGAAATATCTATGGGTATGACCCACGATTACGACATCGCAATACAAGAAGGCGCAACATTGATTCGTATCGGTAGCAAGATTTTTGGTGCAAGAGATTACACCAAAGTTGGATAAATATTAAAACCAAACTTTATTTTGGAGTAATTTAGTTGTTTTATTTTTTTTTACTAACTTTGCAAACTCAATTAAGATAATAAAAAAAATGGAAAATAGAGAAGACAGAAGCAGTAGAGATGTTTATTCCAAATCTCTGAGAGCAGGGAAAAGAACTTATTTCTTTGATGTTAAGAAGACAAAAAATAACGAGAAATATCTTGTAATCACAGAAAGCAAAAAACAATTCAACGAACAGAGTGGTGAGTTTGATTACGACAAACACAAAATATTTTTGTATAAAGAAGATTACGACAAATTCGCCAATATGCTTGAAAATATGATTGAATACATCAAGACAAGCATTCCTTTGAAAGAAGAAATCGAACAAATTCGTAAGGATAACACTTCTAACGACGATATTGTAAGCAATTATTAAATTTTTATTAAACACCAATAATTTAATTACACTTAAAATTTTAATAATGTCAAAAGTTATTGCCATAGCAAATCAAAAAGGCGGAGTAGGTAAGACAACGACAGCCATAAATTTGGCTGCATCTCTTGCTGTTATGGAGAAAAAAACGTTGCTTATCGATGCCGACCCACAGGCTAACGCATCTTCGGGTTTGGGTGTTGATGTGGATAATTTGGAATATAGTGTCTATGAATGTATGATGGATAACATCGAAGCGAAAAAAGTAATCGTTGAAACATCTACCCCGAATTTGGATTTATTGCCTGCAAGAATTGATTTGGTAGGAGCCGAAATCGAACTGACAAAAATTGAAAACAGAGAATATAAACTAAAACAAGTTCTTGAATCGGTAAAAGACAATTACGATTATGTGATTATCGATTGTTCTCCTTCATTGGGATTGGTTACGATAAACGCTTTTGTTGCATCAGATAGTGTAATAATTCCGGTACAATGCCAATATTTTGCTTTGGAAGGATTGGGAAAACTTCTCAATACAATCAAGATAGTTCAAAATTCATTAAATCCTTCGTTGGATATTGAGGGAATACTTTTGACAATGCTTGACAAACGATTACGTCTTAACAAGCAAGTGGCAGAAGACGTTTATAGACATTTGAAACAATTGGTGTTTAACACCATTATATATAATAACGTCGTTCTTGCAGAAGCTCCTTCGCATGGTATGAGTGCTGTTATGTATAACGCAAACTCAACGGGAGCGATTAATTATATGAACTTGGCAGAAGAGATAATTAAACGAGAATCCAAAAACTAAGATTATGACAAAGCCAAAATCACCTGCATTAGGTAGAGGTCTTGAAGCGTTGTTCGGCAATATTGAAAACAAAACTAACGATATTACTCAACACTCGCATATAGATGCCGAAATAGCAAACATAGATATAGACAAAATAACACCTAATCCCGACCAACCGAGAAAAGAGTTTGATACCGACAGCCTTGAAGAATTGGCGATGAGTATCAAAGAAAATGGTGTCATTGTTCCGATTACCGTTAATAAGAAAGACGATAAGTATATCATTATTGCAGGCGAGAGACGTTACAGAGCAAGCAAAATGGCAGGTTTGAAGCAAATTCCTGCATATATTCGCCTTGTTACTGCTAACGAACAAATGCAAATGGCGTTAATCGAAAACATACAACGCGAAGATTTGAATGCTTTGGAAATTGCTTTGTCTTTGCAAGCCTTGTTGCAACAAACCGGTTTAACCAACGAAGAACTTGGCAAGAGGCTTGGCAAAAGTCGTTCCAACGTTACAAATTATGTACGTTTGTTGAAACTTCCTGCCGAGATACAAATATTTATTCGAGAGGACAAGTTGTCTATGGGTCATGCCCGTGCGTTGTTGGGATTGGACAACGAAAAACAACAGATAGACCTTGCAAGAAAAATAGTTGAGCAATCGCTGAGCGTTCGTCAGGTTGAAGCGTTGGTAAATCACACAAAACAAAACGATAAAGACTCTTCAAAAAAGACCATTGCGACAAAGAAAAACTCTTCAAAGCCTTTGCCTGAATTACATAAAGATTGCTTAAATCGTCTGACGGAAAGACTTGATACGCAAATATCCATAAAACGCTCTCAACGCGGAAAAGGATACATAAACATACCTTTCAAAAACGATGAAGAGTTCAAACGTATTATGGAAGTTTTGAACAAAGAATAATGAAATCAAAACGTTTTATCATAACGCTGTTTTGTAGTGTATGTTTTGTTTTCTTCGCTCTTATGCCAAATATTTTAAGAGCGGGCGGTGATTATACTTTTAGCTCTATTGTCCGATTTGATTCCGTTGCTACAAATGTTGCCAACGATAGTGTTATTTTGGCAAAAAAACACCACTCCCCTACAAAGGCGACAGTTCTTTCTGCCGTTTTACCGGGTGCGGGACAAGTGTATAATCATCAGGCTTGGAAAGTTCCTATCATCTATGCCGCAGCAGCAACGGTAACTTATTTCGCAATAACAAACGGAAAAAACAGAAGTAAATTCAAAGACGAATACTATAACCGTATCAACGGCAATACGGATTTACTCCTACCCGACTATGTTTCCTACACCAACGAAGGTATTTACAATCTTTACAACACATACAAAAGCAATTTTCAGTTGAGTATCATCATCGGTATTGCTTTTTATGCCGTTCAGGTGTTGGATGCCTACGTTTATGGGCATCTTTTCAATTTCGATTTAACAGAAGATTTATCTCTAAACCTTACTCCCTACTACTATCCGACAAATATCTTTTCCTTATCAAACGCAAATTCTTCCTCTTTTGGACTTTCCTTAAACCTGCGCTTTTAAGAAAACTATTTGTTTTGAGAGATAAAAACATTCGTTTCCTTTAACAAAAATCCTAAATTATTTAAGCAAAAAACGAAGAGTGAAATCGCGAAATTAGTTTCACTAATCAGTAAATTAATGTGAGTAATCAGTAAATTAGTGTGAGTGATTATTTTTGTGGTTAGTGAAGAAAATTTTACTTTTTTAAGTATACGTTTAAGTATATTCAATAAAATTTTGTAACTTTGCCGTGCTATTTAACAGAATGGATAGGGAATAATTAAAAACACATATATCATGAGTAAAAGAATAAGTATAGAAGAGGCTGCTTCTATGATTAAAGACGGAATGACCGTTATGATTGGCGGCTTTTTAGGTTCCGGTTCGGCATGCAAAATCATTGAACAATTGGTTAAAAACAATGTCAAAGATTTGACAATAATCTGCAACGACACTTCATTTGTTGAATACGGCAGCGGACTATTGGTTGCCAACAACTGCGTCAAAAAAGTTATTGCTTCTCATATCGGAACAAACCCTGTAACCGGCGAAAAAATGATTAACGGAGAAATGGAAGTGCAATTGGTTCCACAAGGAACGTTAGCAGAAGCCATTCGCGCAGGTGGTGCAGGCTTGGGCGGTTTCTTGACTACAACAGGTCTTGGAACCATTTGTGAAGAAGGCAAACAGAAACTAACCGTCGATGGCAAGGAGTATTTGCTTGAAAAACCTATAAGAGCCGATGTTGCTTTGATTGGTGCAAGTGTTTGCGACAAGTACGGCAACTTGATTTACAGAGGTACGTCTCAGAACTTCAACCCTCTTATGGCTACTGCCGCTGATTTGGTTATTGCAGAGGTTAAAGAAGAAGTCGAAGAGATTAAACCGGAATACGTAAAGACACCTTACTTATTCGTAGATTATATCGTTAAAGCGTAATTCACATAAAAATAATTTGGCAAGAGACAAACAGATAGCGGAATAACATTCTTATCTGTTTGTCTTTGATTGCGAGGAATGAAAAACACATAAAAATAAAATGGATAAAGTAACAAGTACAATAAGATTAAGAATGAGCGCGCACGATGCTCATTATGGTGGCAATTTGGTTGATGGTGCAAGAATGTTAAACCTATTTGGCGACGTGGCAACGGAGTTGCTTATCAAACAGGACGGCGATGAGGGATTATTCTGTGCATACGACAACGTAGAGTTTCTTGCTCCTGTTTTTGCAGGCGATTATATCGAAGCATACGGCGAGATAACAAAGGTAGGCAACACATCAAGAAAGATGACCTTTGAGGCAAGAAAAGTTATAACTGCAAGAACGGATATAAGTGCTTCTGCGGCAGAAGTGTTGGCTGAGCCTGTTGTGGTTTGTCGTGCAAGTGGAACGTGCGTTACTCCGAAAGAGTGTCAGAGACTTAACAAATAACTTTTTATTTTCAACATTAAGACACTTAATCACTATGAATAAACTTATTATAACGGCTGCTATTTGCGGTGCAGAGGTTACCAAAGAACAAAATCCTGCCGTTCCTTACACGGTCAGTGAGATTGTTCGCGAGGCTAAAAGTGCTGTTGATGCCGGTGCAGCCATAGTTCATTTACATGTAAGGGAAGACGACGGCACACCTACTCAAAGCAAAGAACGTTTCAAGGAGTGTATTGACGCCATATACAAAGAATGTCCGAACGTTATCATCATTCCTTCAACCGGCGGTGCTGTCGGTATGACTGCCGAAGAGCGTTTGCAACCGACGGAACTTATGCCTGAAATGGCTACTTTGGATTGCGGTACTTGTAATTTCGGAGATGATGTTTTTGAGAACACGATGCCGATGATGCGTGCCTTTGGCAAGCGTATGTTGGAAAACAATATCAAACCTGAATACGAATGTTTTGAAATGGGACACTTGGACAGTATCCTTGCATTGGCTAAAAAAGGTTTTGTACCTGCCGATCCGATGCAGTTTAACTTCGTTCTTGGCGTTTTCGGTTGCACTCCTGCAACTGTTCCAAACCTTTGTTGGCTTGTTAATAACATTCCGGCTAACAGCACTTGGACAGTTACGGGCATAGGCAGACATGCTTTTCCTATGGCAGCGGCAGGTATAGCAATGGGCGGCAACGTAAGAGTAGGCTTTGAAGACAACTTGTATCTGTCCAAAGGCGTTTTGGCAAAATCCAACGGCGAATTGGTGGATAAAGTAGTCAGATTGGCAAAAGAATTAGGAAGAGAAGTTGCTTCTTCCGACGAAGCAAGAGAAATTCTTTCCTTAAAGAAAAGATAAATTCATTAACATTACGCTTTGAAGCCTTAATTATGTACATCATAATTTCCAAAACAAACACTTCAAAGCGTAATTTGTTTTCTTTTTTCTTAATCAAAAGCACGGCATAGTTGAGTTTATGGACGATAGCATTGTTTATCGCAATATCAAGTTCCTAAAAGGTGTGGGAGAAAAGCGAGCTCTTATTTTGCAAAGGGAGTTGGAGGTTTCGTCCTATAAGGATTTGCTTTATTACTTTCCATATCGTTACGTGGATCGAAGTGTTTTTGTCAAGGCAAGGGAAATACGCAGCGACGATATTCATATTCAAATCAAAGGCAAGGTAATCGACAAACAAACCGTAACAAACGGCAAGACCAAACGCTTGATAGTAGGTTTTGGAGATGAGACGGGGCGCATTGAACTTGTCTTTTTCAAAGGCTTGAAATGGATTTATGACCGTTTGGATGTGGGAAGACAATACGTGGTGTTCGGCAAACCGAGTAAATTCAACAACGAATTTAACTTCATTCACCCCGAAATAGAACCCATAGAGACGTATTTCAATTCTGCCAACGACAGCAAGTTTCTACCTATCTACTCAACGACAGAGAAGATGAAGAACTCTTTTCTGAACACCAAGGCTCTTGCCAAGATTACCCTTAACCTTATCAACGAATGCCACGGCAATATTGCCGAGACACTGCCCGAATACATCGTCAAACACTATAACCTAATTTCTCTTCAACAGTCTTTGGAGAATATCCACTACCCACAATCTCCCGAACTGCTTTCCAAAGCCAAACTACGCTTGAAATTCGAAGAACTCTTCTTTATGCAGTTGGAACATCAGATGACCAAGAGCCACCGAAAGGAGAAATCACAAGGTTTTGTCTTCTCCAAAGTCGGCGATGTCTTTAATTCTTTCTACTCACGCAACCTTAAATTTTCTTTGACCGAAGCCCAAAAACGTGTCATCAAAGAAATACGCAACGATATGCGTTCCTCACATCAAATGAACCGATTGTTGCAAGGCGATGTGGGAAGCGGCAAGACTTTGGTCGCACTTATGTGTATGCTTATCGCTTTGGACAACGGTTTTCAGGCGGCTTTGCTAGCTCCCACCGAGATTTTGGCACAACAACACTACAACTCCATAACCAATTTCCTGAGCGGCCTTAACGTTAATGTCGCACTCCTTATGTCCGGCGTCAAAAGTAAGGCTCGCAAAAACATTCTCTCCAATTTGGAAGAGGGCTGCATCGATATTATAGTGGGAACTCACGCCATTTTAGAAGACAGCGTGAAATTTCATAACTTGGGGCTTGCCGTTATAGACGAACAACATCGTTTCGGTGTGGAACAACGCAGCAAGATGTGGAACAAAAACACTACACTTCCGCCACATATTCTCGTAATGACCGCAACACCTATACCGCGAACCCTTGCAATGACCGTCTATGGGGATTTGGATTACTCGGTTATCGATGAACTGCCGCCGGGAAGAAAGCCTATAAACACCATTCACTTGTTCGACTCCTCAATTTTGCGGGTTTATGACTTTATGCGTCAGCAGATAAATGTCGGCAGACAGATATACATCGTTTATCCTTTGATTAACGAGAACGAGAAACTCGATTTGAAAGATTTAATGGACGGATACACCTCCATAACACAGCAGTTTCCGTTGCCGCAATACCAAGTCAGCATCGTTCATGGGCAGATGAAAGCCGAAGATAAGGAATATGAGATGAACCGTTTCAAACGTGGCGTTACCAACATAATGGTTGCGACAACGGTTATCGAAGTCGGCGTCGATGTGCCCAACGCAACGGTGATGATTATCCAAAATGCCGAACGTTTCGGTCTTTCCCAACTGCACCAGCTACGCGGCCGTGTGGGTCGCGGTGCGAACCAATCGTATTGCATCTTGATGACCAAGGACAATTTAAGCAAGGAATCCGCCAAACGTATCGATATTATGTGCTCGACCAACGACGGTTTCGTGCTTGCACAAGAAGATTTGGCGTTGAGAGGTCCCGGAAGCATTCAGGGAACACAACAATCGGGAGTTTTGGACTTGAAAATCGCCGACATCGTCAAAGACGAACCTCTTGTACGCACGGCAAGAGACTTGGCGGACTACATCGTAAAGATCGACCCCGCACTCTCATTACCCGACAACGCCCTGTTAAAACAATATTTCCTCAAACACAAACCCCTTCAAGACTTTTCCAAAATCTCTTGACCCACTTTCTTGGCTTCCCTCCCCTGTCTTTTATTTTCTTGTCGCCATTTCGTGTTTATACTTCGCCATTTCGTACTTTCTTATCGCCAATTCGTGTTTTCTTATTAAAAATTTCGTTTTTTTCGTTTGATATAAAAACTTTCTTAGTTGAATATGATATTAATTCGTCAAACATTTGTACCTTTGCAAGCGATAACAAAAACCCGAGAAACGAAGAAATATAATCAATCATCAGTACAATCAATTAAAACATCAGGAATATGGATTTAGAGTACTTTATCAAAGTAAAGAAGTACAACGATTTCAAGACAAACACCGTTGAAACAAAGTACATTGCAGCCTTATTGGAGAAATCATTCGTCTCAAACGAAACCCTTTGCAAGCAAGTCGAAACCAATTGCACACTGTCCCGCCACGAGATGGGGCTTGCGTTAGATGAGTTGAGCGATGTTGTCAAAGCGGCATTGCTTAAAGGATGCAAAGTTCAATTGGGTAATCTTGGCACGTTGCGGTTAAAATTCGACGCCAAGGCGCAAAACTCCCCCGAAGACGTTACCCGTAAGACCATAACAAGGGTAAAATGCGTTTTCCAACCCTCAAAAGATTTGGTCAATGCCATAAACAATGCCTCTATCCAAAAGGTTGATTTTCTTCCTCAGGAACTTGAATAGTTTTTCGGCTATGTCTTTACCCCGCACTCACATATTTACGTTCAATCGTTTGAATTTCAAGAACAGACAAGGCTGTTTTGCGTCTGATTACTTGAAGTACGAAAACTATCAAGTGAAGTTTGTGTTTGGCGGCCTTAACTTCTCGGCTTGCGCAGTGAAGTTTTTATTCAAAACAGCTCGAAACTTATCCAAGTCAGCCCAATACGTGCATCAAAGTTGCGCAACTTTGATGCACGTATTGGGCTGACTTGGATAAGTT
>OMYR01000003.1 GCA_900315335.1 uncultured Bacteroidales bacterium | reverse complement strand
TCTGGTGGTGGAATTGGTAGACACGCGGGACTTAAAATCCCGTGAGCAATGCGCTCTTATGGGTTCAAGTCCCATCCGGAGTACGAATTTTAAGGCAGTTCATTCATTTGGACTGTCTTTTTTATTGTTTTACGCGAATATATATTTATACTTATCAGAAAAATCTTGTGTATAGAAAAGTAATATTGCGTAACTTTGCAGACTCTTAAAACAAGCAAATTATGGCAAAAGAACTCTCGGTAAAAGAAAATAAAAAAACAATAGACTCCTTATTCGACAGAATAGCCGAACATTACGATTTTTTGAATCACCTGCTTACCCTTAATATTGATAAAGGATGGCGAAAAAAAACCGTCAAAAAACTTAAATGGTACAACCCCAATGCCATAAGCATTGATGAAAAAAACGTAAAACTAAAAATTTTGGACGTGGCGGCAGGTACGGGAGATTTGACCTTGCAGATGATTAAGGCTTATAAAACCCAAAAATTCTTATGTCAAAATATCGCTTTTACCGGTATAGACCTTAGCGAGCAGATGCTTAAAAAGGCAAAGCAAAAGATTGATAAGTTTTTGATTGATACTAATCTTGATGTCAAAACAACGGCAGTGCTTAAACAAGAAAACGTAGAACATCTTTCCTTTGAGGACAATACCTTTGATGTGATTACATGTGCTTTCGGGGTTAGAAATTTCAGTAACCTAAATCTTGGACTGAGCGAAATGTATCGTGTCTTAAAGCCGAACGGTCAAATGGTCATTCTTGAATTTACATATCCCAAAAACATCTTCATACGCTTTGGCTACAATATATATTTCACTTATATTCTGCCATTTGTCGGCAAAATTATATCCAAGGACAACAGCGCCTACAAGTATCTTATGAAAAGCGTTAAAGAGTTCCCCAAAGAAGAGGCGTTTATCAAATATCTTCAAGATACCGGTTTTGAAAACTGTCAGTGTGAAAACCTGACATTCGGTATAGCATCTATTTACACGGCATATAAGAAATAAACATTTTTTTATTTGTATTCATTTCAAAATATAAACAAGCGATGATACAGACGATAACCTCATCAGCCTCTTCGGGCAATTTAAGACTTTGGTGGCGGATAATACGCCCCAAAACACTTTTCGCATCCATTTGTCCTGTGATTGCAGCAGGGCTGTTATTGTTTGAAAACAAAGACGTTGAATATATCGGCGTTGCAACTGTTATTGTCTTTATTGTAACGCTTCTGTCGGCTTTGAGTTTGCAGGTTTTAAGTAATCTTATCAATGATTATTACGATTTTAAGAAAGGTAGCGACAAAAAAGGCAGAGTAGGGTTCAAGCGGGCGTTGGCTGAGGGATTGGTAACGCCTTTGCAGATGAAAAAGGCGATATATATCACTCTTGGCGTTGCGGTATTGACCGGGGCGTTGTTGGTTGTTGTTGGCGGTTTGCCTATCGTCCTTATCGGCATAAGTGCAATAGTTTTTGCGTGGCTATATACCGCGACCTCGCATTCGCTTTCCTATCTCGGCATTGCGGATGTGTTTTGTTTTCTGTATTATGGCGTTTTTGCGGTCTTGGGAGCGAAATATTTGGTGGATTGTACCATGATGACGGATACTTCCTGGCTTTGGCACAATACAGCTTCGGTAAATAAATCGACACTTTGTGTGGGTGCCATATGTGGAATGATTTCGATGATGGTGCTGATGATAAACAATTTGCGGGATATAGAGGACGATAAAGCCGTAAACAAAAAAACAATACCTGTAAGGTTCGGCAAGAAGTTCGGCGAGAGTTTACTGCTGATGTATAGCATTTTTGTGTTGTCTCTATCGTTTTATGCCTTTGGACTGTCTTTTACCAACTTGTTGTTTATTCCGTTCTTCGTTATATATCAGAAAATCACGGTTGCACAAGGCGATACTTACAATCAACTGCTTTTCAAAAGCGGACAATTAAACCTTTTATTCGTCCTCCTGCTCGCCCTTGAAATTTTAATTTAGGCATAGCCGCTATGTATTAGCGTAAAAGGTACTATATAATTTAGGGGTAAAAGCCGTATATAATTTAGCGTAAAGTTGCAGTGTAAAAGCCACTCTATATTTAGTATAAAAGTCGCTCTGTAATTTCAATAAAAAAGGTGAGTTGGAATAGGCGGATAGCATTCCAAACCAATGATACTTATAAAAATTTGTGCGGTGGGTATCTTATGTCTTAAAATGTCAGTTGCTTATCGTTAAGACGGCGTATTCACTTTGAGAGCCGATACGGAACTTGCCGCCCCATATGCCAAGACCCGAAGAAACGTAATAAGTCGTTGAGCCTTTATGGTATTCTCCGTGCGATTTTTCGTAAATGATGTCGGTTATAAGATTGACGGGGAAGACCTGTCCGCGATGTGTATGTCCCGAGAATTGAAAATCCACTTTTGAGTTTTGAGCCTGCTGCAAATCGTATGGCTGGTGGTCAAGGAGGATAATAAATTTGTCGGTCTCGTCAGAGTTAATCAGTTTATTAAGGGGTTTCCTGTTTTTTGCCGTACGGTCGTTTCTGCCGACGATTAAAAGATTTTGAAATTTTGCACAACTATCTATCAGCAAATTTATATGGGCCTTGTTGAAAAACTCCGCCGTCTTGTTTGTTCGGGCAATATATTCGTGATTGCCAAGACATGCGTAAATCGGGGCTTTAACTCTATGGAATTCCTCGTAAGAGCGTTGCTCAAAGAGTGGGTAGGTCGTAAAATCGATAATATCGCCAGCAATAAGGACAATATCGGGATTTTCTTTGTTTATCATATCCACCCATTTGGCGAGGGTCTTGCGTTGATTGTGGTAGCCAAGATGCAAATCGCTGACCATAACGATTTTTGTAGGCTTTGTAACTTTATCGCTCTTAATATTTACTTCCACACGTTTTTATCATAGTAATGAATGTTGCCATAAACGAAAATCGCAGCAATTACAACCGTTATAATTAGCGTACCTTTCCATGAGTTAAACAACAATTCTTTGGGAATGATATTCAGCAATCGCAAAACATCCATAAGCAGGAATATCATAAAAAGATAAAGCAAAATAAATAGCCATGATGTGGTGGTTTGGTATATTATCGTTGCAAGCGTCATAGGGAGTTTCTCCATACCGAAAACTATCATCAAAACCATACCTGCCAAAAGTCCGATGCCAAGAACAACGCCAAGAGTTTTGAACGCAGGCAAGATGTTATAAATTCTAAACATCACATAAACCATTGCAAGAAGCGGAATTGTCAAGAATAATAATTTCATTTTCGGATTGAAGGTTTTTAAGTTTTCGATTGCTTAAAATTTTCGTATTGCTATTATCAAACCATTCGTGCTATGTTCCTTTATGGTAGATTATTTGGTTAGCTTTTTAAGTGTTGAGGAGGCTTTTTGAATATCTACGGCTTGTTTTCTGGATTTGGATGTGGTTACGATATAAACGCCAGAGAAGATAAGGATTGCAGCGATAATTTTGTAGATAGTAAGCACGTCCATAAGGATTATTATTGAGATGATTGTCGTTACAACAGGCTGAATGTAGTTGTACATCGAAAGCGTTGTGGGGCGTAAGCGTGTTTGGGCGATTGGTATAAACAAGTAGTTAAGGAATGTTGCCATAAGAACGACATAACACATTTCCAAGCATGTTTTGGTTGTCAGAATGCTGTAATCGAACGAAGAAATATCGCTCCAAGTTATGGGTAAAACGACTATGGTGGAAGCCAAAAACATCCATTTCATAATATTTATGGGGTGATTGCGGCGTATTAAATCTCTAAACAGCGTCAGGTACAATGCGTAGGAGATGCCGCTTATTAAACAAAGGGCAATGCCTAAACTGTTGTTTTTGACGATAACGCCACTGGTTACGCTCTTAGTCAATATCAAAATCAATGCACCCGACAGTCCGCATACAACACCTATAATCTTTTTGAAAGTCAGAGGTTCTTTGAGGAATATGGCAGCCATAATCATAGTGAAGATAGGTGTCATACTCACTATTATCGAGGCATTGGTCGGCGTTGTGTTGCTAAGTCCGAGAATGAATGCAAACAAGTTGAAAACAATTCCGAACAAAGAAGCAACGCAAAGTAGAAAAATATCTTTTTTGGTTGTCTTAGGTGTTTTGAATACAAAGGACGCAAGCCAAAACAATACAGCACAGCCGGCAAATCTAAACGTGCTTAAAATGTTCGGACCTACAACATTGAGGGCGTCTTTTGCAAATGGGGTGTTTATACCGAAGATGATATTGGTAAGAAGAATTACTATATGACCTTTTGTTGTTTCGTTTATCTGCATTGCATAAGAAAAATAGGTGTGTCGAGAGGGTGTAAGGTATATAAAGTTTATTATATTGACATTTGGTCAGCATCAATTGTTTCTTGCGAAGAGTTTTCTTCTAACGGACGATGAAAGAAAGAGAAATTGACTTTACCGTAATGGCGTTGTTCAACAAACCAAGGGTGAGTGTCGTAGCAATGCTCTTTTGCGTGTTCCAATATAAACCAGCCGTCAGGAGCGATAAAACTCTTTAACACCAATTCGGCTACCAGGTCAAATTTTTCCATGTCGTAAGGTGGGTCGGCAAAGACAACATCAAACTGCATCTTGCTTCGACCTAAATAAACAAAGGCATCACTTCTCAACGGATAGATGTTATCGACTTTGAACTTTTCCTTGGTTTGATGAATAAAAGTTATGCATTTCTGGTTTATATCCACACTTGTTATGCTCTTGATACCGCGAGATACAAATTCAAAAGATATATTACCCGTTCCGCAGAATAAATCCAATGCGTTGGAGTGCTCAAAATCTATTCGGTTCCGCAGAATATTGAAAAGACTTTCCTTAGCAAAATCGGTCGTAGGTCTGACGGGTAAATTCATAGGAGGATTCAATCGTCTGCCTTTCAATGTTCCTGCAACTATTCTCATTGATTGTGATGTAAGATGTTAAAGTTATTTAAGCGAGTAATAAAAAGTATTTCTGTAAATTAATTCCGTCAAATTCGGAAGGAGCAGAGACGTTTTCCAATGGGTTAGCATAAGATACGTGCTTTACATAACGTTTAAGCAAGTGTATTTCTTCTGCCGTGTAATCATCGCCTGTAAGCAATAGATTAACTTCCGCCGTGTTGATGTTCAATTGCTGCAAAGTAAATAGTATAAAGTAAATCAAATCGTCGGCAGTCTTGTAGTCGAATGAATTTGCAAGGGTGAAGGTATTACCTTTGAAAACAACAAAATCCATTACCGAGCGTTTGTTCAATATAAGAGTATTTTGCATAAATGAACTTACGTCAAAAGCATATTCTCCCAAAACAAACGAAGGAGAAACGAATTGAGCCTTCGGTATAAGGATTTTCATGGCACTGTACAATTGAAGAGAATAAGCGAAAATCTCGACAGCGTCCATCTTCTGCGACACATTGGATATTAATTTGTCGTTGGAGTATATAGGAGCGACTGTTTTAAGGTATTCTCTATCTTTTGTGTTGTCATACAACTTGAACGGAATCCAAGTATTTCTTTCGCTTGGACATACGACTCTTATATGGTTAAAATTAAAGATATAAACGCCTATCGAAGAAAAACATGCTTTCAGATTAGTCATCGTTTGGGTCATACTGCCTGTTAAATCCACAACGAACTCGCCCAAAGCGTTCAGTCTGAAATTTCGGTCGATTATTGCAAAAATAAACCCATTTGCCGTTGGGCAAATGGATAAATTTGATTCATTTGTTACTATTTGATTGTCCGATTGTGTAAAGGACTCTAATCTGAAAGTATTCATGCAAAATGTTTTTTGAATGATTATTCGAAGTTACCGTCGGTAACAGCCTCGTCCATAGAACCTACTTTCCAGCCGGCATAACCTGCACCGTTGCTCATTTTTTCAAGTTCGGCTTTACGGTTGGTAACAGTCTGTTCGTCCATACCTTTGGTGTAGGATTCAATAGGAGCTTTTGCTTCAAAGACTGCAACGTCTATACCGCCCTTGCTTAAAGTACCGGCTTGCATCTCAAATACTTTTCCGTCAGAATAAGGGATAAATTTCAAATCTTTTATTTTGTCTTTCGGAGTCAATAATTTGCCTTCTGCGGATAGTTTTTCAAGAGGATTAACCTTAGTTGTATCTCTTTTCAATATACCTTGTTTCAAAGCCTCAGCCTCAGTCATATTGTCGGGAACAGTACCGAATTTTTGAACAAGTAAAGCGCTGCCGTTAAATGCAAAATCAATCAAAGAATCGATATTGTTGCAATAAGCGTTGTTAGTGTTCTTGTACTGCTCTTGCAAAGTACGAATATCTTTTAGTTTATTGATAACTTCGGTTGAACGTGCGTTGTACTCTTCTTGAAATTTTACAGGAGTCATAATACTGTTGAACAAAGCCACTGCCAAAGCAAGTACAGCCAATACGCCGACTAATAACAGAGTTATTTTAACTGGTTTTTTCATCGCTATGATTATTTTTTTGTTGTTTAACTTTATTTCCTTGTTGTTTAATACTATTTTTCTCTTGTCTGATATTGTTAGGCAGACCCGAACTTTTGATTTTGCAAATTTAGGATATTTTGACGATATGCACAAAAAATAAAATGAAAAAAATTAAATATTTTGTTCTATATGATGTATAATAACGTTCAAATCAGGATTTTGTGATAATGTATCGGCACACTTCTGAGCAAAATAAATACTTCGGTGCTGTCCGCCAGTACAACCGAAACTGACGCTTAGATGCGAAAATTTTCTTTCCAAATAATTTTCAACACTCATATTGATTAAATTCATCGCACTGTCAAAGAAGGCTTTCGTTTGTGGATATGCTTCCAAGTATTGCTTTACCTCGTTGTCCAACCCCGTCATTTGCTTGAATTTTTGCTCTCTTCCAGGATTTGGCAAAGCTCTGCAATCGAACACAAAACCACCGCCATTGCCCGAAATATCGCAAGGATGACCTTTTTTGTAAGAAAAACTTTGCACGGTTATCGTCAGTTTGTTTTGATTTATGGTATCTTGGATTTTTTTGCTGTGAAGGATTTGGTAAAAACAATTTTTCAAATGCTCTATATCGATACCCAAATCAACATTAGTCAAAAGAAAATCCAAATTCTTCAATGCAAAAGGAATACTTTTAATGAAATCCTTTTTTTTCTCGAAAACACCACGAAAACCATACGCTCCCATATTCTGAATAAGGCGAAGATAAACGTAGGCAAACAAATAATTCCTACTTTCAGTCTTATTGATGTTCGTGTATTGGGAAACGTTATCAAGGTATATATTAAAGAGCTTTTTTCTTGTGAGGTTATCCAAATCCGTTTTGGAATTGAAAAGAAAAGAAGCCAAATCATAATACAGACTGCCTTTTCTGCCGCCTTGAAAATCGATGAAATACAACTCATTATCGCAAATCATAATGTTTCTCGGAATAAAATCACGATAAATAAAATAATCGTTTTCGCAAGATAGCAGATAATCCGTCAGGCGATTGAAGTCCTCTTCCAAAAGACGCTCGTCAAATTGTATGTCAAAAAATTTAAGAAAATAATATTTGAAATAATTGCAATCCCACAACATACTTTGTTTGTCAAAAGTCTTTGCGGGATAAGCGTGTGAGTAATCGAAGTTTTTTATGGTCTGGATTTTTGCGATTTGTTCCATAACCTTAATATAATAAGGCATTGTCTGTTCAAGGCTGTGGGTTTTAAGGAAATCAAATAAGGTCTCGTTTCCCAAATCCTGCTGCAAATAAACGTTATGGTTCAAATCCTCAGCGTAGATAGTAGGAACGTTTATACCATTGGCTTTAAGTTGTTTTGCGTATGAAATAAAAGCCTTGTTTTCCTTGCAATCCTCGTTGTAAGCACCGATGCAGCGGTGATTTTTTGAAATCAGACGCAAATATTTTCTGTTGCTGCCCGATGCAGATACTTTTTCAATGCTTTCGATAGTCTCGTTAAAAGTCTTTTCAAACAAATCGATAACTTCTTTTTCCATATTGCAATTATTTTGTGCAGTGTTAAAAATAAATTGGGACTCTTTATAAATGTTATGTGTCCAAAGGATTTACTGATGTTTAATACTAATTTAATAATGTTAAACATTAATTTATTAGTGTTAAATACTAATTTTATAGTTTCCCATATTATTTTTTGCTATTGTGTATTGTTCAAAAAATGTTGTGCAATTGCCAAATCAGAAGTATATGTTATTTTGATATTGGTCTTGCTCCCCTCAATGATATTTATATTCTCGCCAATGTTTTGAGCAACGGAAGCATCATCGGTAAATGTCGGTTGAAATGGTTGTGAGTATGCTTTTTTGATTACAGAGGTTTTGAAAATTTGCGGTGTCTGAACCAAAAATACTTTACTTCTGTCGATGCTTTCATTTGTATGTTCGTTTCCTAAACGTATGCTGTCTGTGGCTTTTATGGCACATATTGCATTGCCGAGAGTTGCCGCAACACAGAAACCTTGCTCAAACATTTGTTTCTCGACAACAGGGCGAACGCCGTCATGAATGGCAACCAAAGAATATTCATCGGTTATAGTGTCCAACGCATTTTTGACAGAATAAAATCTCTCCGCTCCGCCAAATACCAACGAGAAAGGAACAGTTAAAGCATACCGATTTTTTAGTTGAGTAAATAAATCGGTATGTTCTTTATTGATAACAACTATAATATTATATGTATGGTCAAAATTCCAAATCCTTTCAATGGTATGAAAAATTATCGGCTTACCGTTAAGTTCTATGTATTGTTTTGGAGTAGAGGATTGCATTCTTGCACCTAAGCCGCAAGCCAAAATTATAACGTATTTTTTCATAACATCAAACGGATTATCCTATTAGATAATCAACATTGCATCTCCGTAAGTTAAGAATTTGTATCCTTCACTCAAAGCCTCATGGTATGCATGCATTATAAGTTCATAACCTCCGAAAGTGCAAGCCATAATCAACATTGGCGACAATGGACGATTGAATTGACAAACCATTGCATCCGGTACTTGAAAGTTATATTCAGGGAAAATGAATTTACTTGTCCATCCGTCGAATTGTTTGATTTTGCCGTCTATTGTGGCAGCCGTTTCAAGGGCTTTTACTGTTGTAGTTCCTATTGCACAAATTTTGTGTTTGTTTGCTTTTGCAGAATTGATTTTTTCAACAGTCTGTTCGGTAATAATCATTTCCTCGCTATCGTTTTTATGCTTTGTCAAATCCTCAACTTCAATAGGGCGGAAATTACCTAATCCTGCGTGAAGAGTTAGATATGCCGTATCGATACCCTTTATCTCCATTCTTTTGAGAAGTTCTCTTGTAAAATGGAATCCTGTTGCAGGAGCAACCACAGCACCTTCGTGTTGAGCGAATATGGTCTGGTATCTTGTGGCATCTTCATCGTTAAGAGGACGAAGTTGTAAAATATCGGTCGGAAGAGGCGTTGTGCCAAGAGATTTCAATACCTTGTGAAACTCTTCATTGGTTCCGTCGAACAAAAAACGTAAGGTTCTTCCCCTTGATGTTGTATTGTCGATAACTTCGGCAACCAATTCGTTGTTTTCGCCAAAATAAAGTTTGTTGCCAATCCTTATTTTTCTTGCAGGCTCAACCAGTATATCCCAAAGACGTGTGTTAGGATTGATTTCACGAAGTAAGAAAACTTCTATACGGGCGTTAGTCTTTTCCTTTGTACCCATCAATCTCGCAGGAAAGACTTTCGTGTCGTTCATAACGAACAAATCGCCTTCATCAAAATAATTGATAATATCTTTGAACATCTTGTGTTCAATATTGCCGTCTTTTCTATGGACAACCATCAAACGGCATTCATCTCTTTGTTTTGCGGGTGTGAGTTCAATACTCTCTTTCGGTAAATCGTATCTAAACTGCGATAATTTCATATTCGGATAACTTTATTTGAGAATTTATAACGAACGAATTTGGTATTTATTATTTTTATGTCAAAAAATATAATAAAATGATTATTGAAACATCTCGCTTTTACGCCAAAGAGAAAGAAAAGTTATAATTTTTTTTCTTCGAGAAAAGTTAAAACGGTTGTCAGTATAGATTTTTTATTTACTTTTGTAAGTCAAAAAAACGGATTATGGATATTTTTGTTGAGAAGTTTGGCGGGGCAAGTGTCAATAGTGCAAAAGCCATAAAGAATGTAGAGAAAATTTTGTTGTTGGAACGCAAAAAAAGAGTGGTCGTAATCTCTGCAATGGGCAAGACAACAAATAAACTCGAAAACATAGTCAATAAATGGTTTAACGATAGAGTGTTTTTCGTTAAGCAATACGAAGAGTTGTTGGGATACCATATCGGCATAATCAATGACTTGTTTGAAAACACAAAGGCAAGGGAAGAAATAACACATATCATCAAAGGGATTTTTGAAGAATTAAAACAAAAAATCCAAATCATACCTTCGTCGGATTATAACTTTCTTTACGACAGTATTGTTTCGTATGGCGAAAAGATTTCTACAACAATAGTTTCGTATTACCTTAATCAAATCGGGATTGACAATACCTTGCTGTTTTCTTATCAGATAATCAAAACGGATAACAATTACCGCGATGCCAATGTTATGTGGCAGGACACTCAAAATATGGTGGAAGAAAAACTATTGCCATTGTTGGAAAAGCAAGACTTGGTAATAACACAAGGGTTTGTGGGCGGAACTAAAGAAAACCTTACAACGACATTGGGACGAGAGGGATCGGATTATTCGGCAGCCATACTTTCTCATTGTCTGCAAGCCAAAAGTATGACTGTATGGAAAGACGTATCGGGATTGCTCAACGCTGACCCTAAGAGAGTGGAGAAAACGGTTCAAATAGTGTCGATGCCATACACCGAAGCGGTGGAGTTAAGTTATTATGGGGCATCAATCATACACCCAAAGACAATAAAACCGCTTGAAAACAAAAAAATTCCTCTATATATCAAATCATTTCTCAATCCAAAGGAAAAAGGAACGGTTATATGCCAAAGCGAAAGCGTTAAACCGATAGTGCCGAATTATATATTCAAAGACAATCAGATATTACTTTCAATAATGCCGAAGGACTTGTCTTTTGCAACTGAGAGTTGCTTATCGGAAATATTTTCAATACTTGCAAAACACAAGATAAAGGTAAGCCTTATGCAAAATTCGGCAATAAGTTTTTCTGTCTGCTTTGAAGAAAACAGAAACATATTACCGCAATTGCTAAAAGATTTGGAACAGGATTTTATAGTCCGTTACAATGAGGGATTGCAGTTGGTAACGATACGACATTACACCTCAGATGCCATTCACGACACGATAGGCAACCATAGTGTGCTTATAGAACAAAAGAGTAGGATTACGGCTCAATATCTATTGAATATAGATGATAAACTTGCGAAATCTTAAAAATTTTATTGCAGTTTGACAAGAAAATTGTACTTTTGCAAAATCTTTATGCACGTATCTTTGTAAAATAACAAGGCAATGAAAGACAAAAAACAATATAAGAACAAGCAGGGACTTTTAACGGCAGATTTTTCAACGATTTTGAGTATATCGCTTGTCTTGTTTATGGTGGCAAGTATGATTTTGCTGTCATTTCATCTATGGAATTTATCTTCACAAGTAAAGGAAGAGGTTTCTTTTACTGTATATATGGCTGACGATGCAAGCCTTGAAGACGGTAAAGCATTGACCCAGGAATTAAAGTCCAATGCTTTGATAAAAAATGCAACATACATATCGCCCGATGATGCGGCAAAGATGATGAATAAGGTTATGGGCGAAGGACATTTAGATGCTTTGGACGGCTTTAATCCATACCAGGCATCGATTCAAGTTAATCTTAAAGCGGAGAACTTTACCGTCAAACAAATCAAAGCATTCATAACAACGTTGGAAAGCAAGCCTGTTGTGGATAGTGTGGATTACAGAGACGATTTAATAAACGATATAAATACGGCTTATTACAATTTCAGTGCCTTCGGAGTTATAATCATCATTGCACTGCTTATCATCTCCATTACGCTTATAAATCACGCAATAAATATGACCATTCGCTCAAAGAAACTGCTTATTCGCAGTATGCAATTGGTTGGGGCGAAGGCTTCGTATATCCGCCGCCCGTTTATAGTCAAAGGAATGTGTTTGGGTTTTATCGGCGGAGTGCTGGCAGATGTTTTTGCGGCAATATTGATGATTCTTATTGCCAATAAACTTAACGAAGTGGATTTTTCACAATTCACGTATTTTTATGCGCTTGCCGCTGTTGCGATAATAATTTTGGGAGTATTGCTTTCACTATTGTTTTCGTCCATTGCGGTAATGAGAAATATGAACTTAAAGAATTACAAACTATATAATTAAATCCTGATTATGGAAAGTAAATCCAAGAATACAAAACCTCAGTTTCAGTTTGCTTTTACCAAAGAAAATTACATTTTGATGATAATCGGAGTGGTGTTGTTGGTTTTGGGTTATGTGTTGTTGATTGGCGGGGGAAGCAAAGACCCTGACGTTTTCAATTATTCATTATTCAATGCACGTAGATTGATTGTCGCACCTATTTTGATAGTCGGCGGCTTATGTGTTGAGGTGTATGCCATAATGAAAAAAGGCAAACAAGATTCGCAAGAATAATCCGTGAAAATATCATAAGAAAACAATTTATTAGTGTTAAATACTAATTTATTAATCATTAATATTGATTTACTGATGTGAGTGATTAATAAATTGGTTTGTTTGGTTGAAATAGTGATATTGGAAAGAGGGAAAATCAATAATAAAAAACAATTAGAATTATAGTTTTCAAGTAACGATGAATACAATTCAGACAATAATAATCGCGATAGTTGAGGGATTGACCGAGTTTTTGCCTGTTTCTTCGACAGGACATATGATTTTGGCACAAGGTATAATGGGAGTGAAAAGCGATGATTTTGTTAAGGCTTTTACAATCATAATACAGTTTGCAGCCATTCTTTCGGTCGTTTGTGTGTATTGGAAAAGGTTTTTCAGACTCAATCACACGCCTGCACCCGAAAACGCAACGCCGTTTAAGAAATTTATTCACAAATGGGATTTCTATTGGAAATTGTTGGTAGCCTTTATTCCTGCTGCTGTTATCGGTTTGTTGGGGAAGAAGAGCGGGTTGATAGATACGTTTTTGGAAAGAGTGGATGTTGTTGCCATTATGTTGGTTGTGGGGGGTATTTTTATGTTGTTTTGCGACAAGATTTTCAATAAAGGTAGCGAGAAAACGGCTTTAACCGAAAAAAGAGCCTTTCGTATAGGATTGTTCCAGTGTATAGCAATGATTCCCGGAGTATCAAGAAGTATGGCAACGATTGTTGGCGGTATGTCTCAGAAACTTACCCGCAAGGCAGCAGCAGAGTTCTCTTTCTTTTTGGCAGTACCTACCATGGCAGCTGCAACGGGATTGGACCTTTTGGAACTGTTTATGATGGAAGACAAATCATGGGCTACAACCAGCAATATATTCCTTTTGATTTTGGGTTGTGTTGTAGCATTCGTTGTTGCGATAATAGCCATAAAGGGATTTGTTTCTTTTTTGACCAAATATGGCTTTAAGGCCTTCGGATATTACAGGATAATAGTTGGAGGACTTATCATTATTTTGATGTTAAGCGGGGTTAGTTTGTCTATCGTAGATTAATCGGCAATGATTATAGATATAAAACAAGGTCAATATTTTCTTGTGGATAAACCTTACACTTGGACATCTTTTCAAGTGGTTAAAAAACTTAAATCATCTATAAGAAAACTTACGGGAGAAAAGAAATTCAAGATTGGGCACGCCGGAACATTGGATCCATTGGCGAGTGGATTGTTGATTGTTTGTCTTGGAAAATGGACTAAACAAATCGAGAGTTTTCAAGCATTGGACAAAGTTTATACGGGGTCTTTTCATTTGGGAGCAACAACCAAGAGTTTCGATATGGAACACGAGGAAGACCGAACATATCCCACCGACCACATTACGGAAAATCTTATATTGGATACTGCAAAATCTTTCTTGGGAGAGCAGGACCAAGTGCCGCCTGTATATTCTGCGTTGAAGATTGGTGGCAAACGTCTGTTTTCGTACGCAAGGGAGGATAAGGAGGTGGAGATAAAAATCAAGAGAGTTAATATCTATGAATTTGATATAACCAAGATAGAATTACCTGAGGTGTTTTTCCGGATAAAGTGTTCAAAGGGAACATACATCAGAAGTATCGCAAGAGATTTCGGAGATAGGTTAAATTCGGGAGCATATCTTTCTTCGCTTAGAAGGGAATCCATAGGAGAATATAAAGTAAGCGATGCTTTGTCGCCTGATGCTTTAAGTGAAGAAATATTAAAATCTGAATACAAGACAGAAGAATAATTCTCAAAAAACATATTTAAGAAAATGAACTTGAAAGAATTTTTTGACAAAAAGCCTGTAAGAATAATAAGAAAGGTTTTTGTTTATGGTTTTGCACTATTCGGTTTGGGCGTGTTTGGTGCTTGGGCGGTGTATGAACTTGGGCTGACGAATAATAGGGGACTTGTGGATAAAAACAATCGTTATCTTGCCTCGATTAGTGAAGACTCTAAAACAGTCTCACAAGACAGTACCGTGGTGTTTAACACTGAAAACTACGTTAAACTATTAACTCTTGGCAAACTCTATCCTCACAATGCCAAATTGATTATTGACGGACTAAGGAACTCCAAAAACGATAAGCAGGTTACACAGATGATTCGTGCTTGTGAGATGTATTTGCAAAATGACGAAAACTACAAAAATCTTGTGGCAAAGGGCAACAGCGTTTATGGCTCGGCGTCAGTCAAAGACAATAACAAAAACGCTATCGAGTGGATGAATACCATAGAATGGCAAGCCTTGAAAGCCTCTATCATAAAAGATAGTGCGGCTATTAATAAAGCGGCAAGGATTACGGGTGTTGAGCCTCGTATGATAGTCGGTTGTTTGGTCGGAGAGCAGATTCGTTTGTTTAATTCCAAACGTGAGATGTTCAAAAAGTATCTCGGTCCGGTCAAAGTGTTAAGCGTACAGAGTCAGTTCTCTTTTGGTGTTAATGGTATCAAAGATTTTACGGCACGTATGGTTGAAGACCATTTGAAGGACAAGACTTCTCCTTTTTATATGGGAGAAAAATATGAACATATCTTAGATTATAACGGTGCTGTCAATGATTCCATTCGTATCAAACGTTTGGTGAATTATCAAGACCATACTTATTCATACATTTACACAGGTTGTATTATTCATCAAACAAGAAACCAGTGGAAGAGGGCAGGTTTTGATATTTCCAACAGACCGGATATTCTTTTCACATTGTTTAACGTTGGTTTTGCTGCTTCAAATCCGAGTGCCGACCCTCAATGCGGAGGTTCGCACATAACTGTTGGCGACAAAGTATATACCTTTGGTGTTATTGGCTTTGATTTTTATTTTTCGGGAGAACTTGCCGATTATTTTCCTTATTGGGAGAATAGATTTTTAGACTGAAATTTTTACTAAAAGGTTAATACTGAAAAGGATTAGTGTTGTTGAGTTAAGGATAAATAAAAACGTTGAAAAGAGATGAAGAGAATTTTTGCGACATTCGTTTTTGCGATTTTTTTGTTGAGTGATTTGTTTGCCGTTCCCGCAGATCCGCGTCCCAAGACAATCAAACAGCCCAATGGTAAGACTTTAACGTTTTATATCAAGGGCGATGAGCGTATGAGTTGGGCAGAAACTTTGGACGGTTACACTCTTCTTAATGGCGAAGACGGTGTTTTGGAATATGCCTGCATAGATGAGAACGGCTCTCTTATACCTTCGGGAATTATGGCAAGCAATAAAGAAGAAAGAGACGAAGATGAAAACAATTTTTTGTCGCAAATTTCTCCTAAATTGTTTTATTCCGAGCAGCAAGTAAAACAGATGCAAAAACGGTATCAAAGACCATTGAAAGCTCCTGCGATGAAACAATAGTAAATCATAACAAGTAAAAATTTTTATTGGTTTATATTAAAACAAAAGGACGTTTCAAAAACTTGGCGTCCTTTTTTAGTGTGATGATTTACGAAAATATTTTTCAACAAACAAACGCTACTGAAATGGTTGCAGTGTTCGTAAAAATAGTGTGAGTAATTAATAAAATAATATGAGAGATTAATTTACTGATATGAGAGATTAATTTACTGATGTGAGAGATTAATTTACTGATGTGAGAGATTATTTTTTGCGTAAATGTTAAACAAAAAATTATATGTAAAAGGATAAAAAAGTCTTTAAGTATGATTTTTTGTTATTATGGTTGTATTATGCCGATGAGGTTGAAAAATTTTTGCAAAAACCTTGAAAAATTATAATATTATGCAAATAAAAACGTTTTATTTATTTCACGAAAAGTGTGTTTTGGTGATATGAAAATTGTAAGGTATATAGGACTGATTTTTATAATGGTTGTTTTGTCGGTTGGTACGGCGAATGCTCAGAGTACTGTTGTCAATGGATTGGTTCGAGATGGCAAGACTGGGGAAGTTATACCCTTTGTCAATGTAACCACAAACACCAAATCTTCTGTATTCATCGGTACGATAACAGATGAACAGGGTAAATTTTCTCTAAAAGCCGCTCAAAATTTCGATACTGTAATTTTTCAGTTTGTAGGCTACAAAACGGTGTATAAGAAGGTCAAACCTCATACGACACAAAACATAACCGTGGAAATGATGCCCGAGGTTGTTACGTTGCAAGAAGCCAAAATTGTTGCCAAAAAAGAGAAATACAAACGTAAGAACAATCCTGCCGTTCAGTTAATGGAAAATGTTCAAGCCCATAAAAAGGAAAACAATATCACTTCTCAGGATTATTATCAATACAAAAAACATGAGAAAACTGAAATATCGCTTTTGGATATCAATGATTCGCTGCGTTATAAGAAAGGCTTCAAAAGGTTGGGCTTCTTATTTGACAATATTCAAATATCGGAGGTTTCGGGCAAGAAGTATATGCCTGTTTATTTAATGGAAAATCTTTATGAAGAGCATTACCGAAAAAATCCTGCCTGCCACAAAACAATGCTTCTCGGACAAAAAGACGTTACGATAAGCAAATTCATCGAGCAGCAGAGTATTGATTTTATGCTTCAAGATGTTTTCGGCTACGTTAATGTGTATGACAACAGCATAAGGGTGGTAAGTAATGATTTGATTTCTCCTTTGGCTCCTTTTGCCACACGTTTTTATCAGTTTTTCCTTACAGACACAGTGGAATACAAGGGCGACAGTTGCATCGTGCTTGCTTTCAATCCTGCCAATATGAGGGATATTGGTTTTAGTGGCAAACTGTGGGTTATAAAGGATAGCTCGTATGCCGTTAAGAAAATCTTTTTGGATTTTCCGAAGAAAACAAGCGTCAATTTCGTGGAAAATTTTTCAATCAATCAGGAATACACGCGTATCGGAGACCAGCTTTGCCTGACAGAAAACAAGACCTTAATGGAAGGTTCCATCTATGGAGTAAAGATGCACAGCAAAAAAGAAACGTTTTACGGCAACTACGAGTTCGGTAACGCCATGCCCGACAAATTCTATAACAATAACGACGTAACACAAAGGGTTGAAGGATTCAATAAGCGTTCTGCTTTGTGGTGGAAAGAAAACAGAATTTCGCCATTGACACAAAGTGAAGCGAATATATATGACATACCGTCGTCATTAAATTCCATAACGGCTTATAAGATATTGATGAATACTTTTATGGCGTTTGTTTCGGGATATGTTGATTTGGGCAAAGTGGATTACGGCCCTGTGGAAAATACTTTGTCTTGGAACAGTGTTGAAGGTGTTAGGCTGCGTTTGGGAGGCAAGACCAATATGAATTTTAACAAGCATTGGTTTTTGAACGGCTTTATTGCATACGGAACAAAAGACAAAACATTTAAGTATAACGCCGAAGTGATGTATAATTTCGCCGATAAATTGTATCATCAATGGGAGTTTCCTGTCAATCTGTTGACTGTGGGTTATGAATGCAATACTCATATTCCGGGACAGAACTTTCTTATGGGTACATACGATAGATTGTTCTTGTCTTTTAATCGTGGCGATATAGATATGATGACTTTGGACAAGAGAATTTATGCGGAATATTGGTATGAGACCGTTTCTCAGTTTTCCACTAAGTTCAAGTTTGAAAGAAAGACAATAGAGCCGCTTGCCAACTTAAAAGGCACTTTTCACAGCATAGGTAAATACAATACTGGATTTGGTGAAGAGTATAGAGTGGAATATGACAAAGATAATCCTTTGACGGTCTCAACATTTAACGTTGAGTTACGCTATGCAAAAAACGAAACATTTTATCAAAGTCAGAAATATCGTATGTCAATGAACTCTACTGTGCCTATATGGACACTTAACTACACGTATGGAGCCAATATATTTGGTGCCGATTACGAGTTTCATAAAGTTCAAGCGATGTTGCAAAAACGTTTCTTCCTTTTGAATTTTGGTTTTGCGGATATAACCTTGCAAGCAGGTAAAGTGTTCGGTACGGCAGCATATCCTTTGCTATTCGTCCATCAAGCCAACCAAAACTGGGCTTATCAAGACGAATCGTTTAATCTTATGAATTATTTTGAATTTGTAAGCGATTATTATGCACAATTTATTTTGAATTACAATTTCAATGGATTTATCTTCAATCGTATTCCGCTTATCAAGAGATTAAAATTAAGGGAAGTCTTTGCTGTGAAAGCCATTTGGGGAGGATTGAGCGATACGAACACTCCGTCGGAGCATAACAACCTTATTGATTTTTCAAGGAACGGTCAAGGTGAATACAGAACTTTTCATTTGGAAGAAAAACCTTATATAGAAGCGAATATAGGCATAGATAATATTTTTAAGGTGCTTCGTATAGATTACGTTAGGAGATTTACTTATTTGGACAACCCTAACGCTCCGAAGTGGGGAATAAGATTTAAGGCTAATTTTACTTTTTAAGAAAATAGATATGAATTACGCAATAATAGCAGCGGGAGAGGGAAGCAGATTGAGGCAGGAAGGTTTTCAGAGTGTTAAACCTTTGGTTAAGGTTAATGGAGAATTTTTGATAGAACGCTTGATTCGTATTTTCAAAGCCAATGATGCCGAAACAATATCCATAATCATCAACGAGCAAAGCGATGAACTGAAAAATTATTTGTATGGTAAGGATTGGGGCGTAAGGATTAATCTTATTGTTAAGAGTACTCCTTCGTCGTTGCATAGTTTTTGGAATATTATTCATAATAACGATTTCGAAGAATGCTGTTTAACAACGGTCGATACCATTTTTAACGAAAAGGATTTCTCTGAGTACATCTCGTTTTTCAAAACTCACAAAACTCTTGATGCTTTAATGGCGACAACGAAGTATATTGACGATGAGAAACCATTGTATGTGGATACCAACGATAATGACGATGTTTTGGCTTTTGCCGATAACAATATCTCCGATAGAGGAACGATAGACAGAGTGTCGGCAGGCGTTTATTGTTTAAGAAAAAAAGCGATAGATAAGGCTGATGACTGCATAAATAATGGCATAAGCCGTATGAGAAACTATCAACGTTCGCTTATTGAGGCTCATTTGAATGTCAAATCCTTTACATTTAGCAAAGTTATTGATATTGACCATTTGGAAGACATACAAAAAGCGGAAGCATTGCTTAAAACATTTTCTACCCGTGTGCTTTGCATCGAGCGTTACAGGGAATACTCGCCCAATTCACAGAATAAAGACTCTTGGATTATCAATTGTGTTAAGGATTTGTTGCATCAGCAAGGTTTCTGTGTGGATTGCAAGGAAGAAACACAGATAAACTTTGATAAAGAATACTATCCGTATGTTATTTCTATGGCAAGAAATCCACAAGTTATTGAAAAACTGAGTCGGTGGGAGAAAAAGGGTAGTGTAGTAATCAATTCGACGCTCTCTTGTATGAATTGTTATAGAGAGACACAGATAGAAATTTTGCGGCAAAACGAAATAAATATTCCAAAGACAGTTGTCGTTGATTGTAATAGTAAGGATTTGGAGAGTATAGATTGGTTGAAAAATCGAGAAGTATGGGTTAAAAGAGGCGATTTTCAAACCATAGAACAGATAGATGTAACCAAAGTATGCAGTATAGATGAAATTTATGCAGTGCTGCAAAACTATTTGTCAAGAGGAATCAAAACTGCCGTCATATCCGAAAATATAGAAGGCGATATTGCTAAATTTTACGGCATAAGTGGCACGGATTTTTTCTTTTATTACTACCCTCAAACGGATAAGTTTAATAATAAAATTAATGTGGCTGACGAGAGAATTGGTTTTAATGAAGAAAAATTTATTCTCACATGTTGTAAAGCGGCCAAGTGTTTGGATTTGGATATTTACGGAGGCGATGTTGCAATAGATAAGGACGGTAATTTTTATATCATTGATATGAATGATTTTCCGTCTTTTTCTTCTTGTAGAGACGTTGCTGCAAAAAATATTGTAGAACGATTTATGATTAAGTTAACAAAATAAATTAATTACGGTAAAGGTGATGAATAGCGAATCAAATTACGACAATCAGCAAAAGAAAGAAATAACTTTTGCAAATTCATTGAAATCTTCCGACACCGAAGAGTGGTGGGATATTCATTTTAACCGTCCGATAGGTTTCTTTTGGGCAAAATGTGCAATACCATTGCATATCACTCCTAATATGATTACCATTGCAAGTATATTTATCGGTGCTGTGGGAGGTTGGTTGTTTTTTTACGATGATTTGAAACTTAATATCATTGGTATGGTGCTTTTAACTCTTGCAAATACTTTTGATTCGGCAGACGGACAATTAGCAAGGCTTACAGGTAACAAAACTCGTCTTGGTAGATTGCTTGACGGTTTGGCAGGTGATGTTTGGTTTTTTATCATTTATCTTGCGTTGGTTTTGCGTCTGACAATCGTAGAGCAAGGCAATTCAACATTGCTTATGTGGATTATTGCTTCTCTTGCAGGTGCTTCCCATATTTTGGCAGCAGGTATGGCAGACTATTATCGTAATATTCATCTATATTTTGCAAAAGGAAATTCGGGTAGCGAACACGATACAAGTGCTAAACTTAAAGAAGATTACAAACGTACAAGTTTTAAGCAAAATCCTATCGACAAAATATCCTTGTGGTTTTATTACAGATACACTAAAACACAGGAGTTTTTCTCTCCTAAATTCCAATCTTTTTGGACTACATTGACTTCATTGGATAGTAATCAACTGTCGGCGACATTTTTTGAAGATATAAGACAGAAAAACAAAAAATATATGCCTTTAACAAATATATTGCAATTCAATACAAGGGTGATTTTCTTGTTTTTTACTCTTTTTATTGATATGGTTTGGCTTTATTTTTTGTTTGACATTATTGTAATGAATGCAGTACTTATTTTTTTAGTGTTAAAAGAGGAAAAATTATTTGGTACATTAGATAAACAGTTAAAAAACGGCGTTAAAACCCATATATAAACAAAGGAATTTTCGACTATGGACAAGAAAAGCAAATATGGTATGTTCTTTTTCGTTGTAGGTATTGTCATAATAGCGATAATGCTTTACAATTTGGGTTGGAATGTCCTTGTCGAAAATCTTAGAAAGGTCGGATTTTGGATATTTCTTATCGTTGCCACGCGGCTATTGGTTTATCCGTTGAATACTATGTCGTGGCGGACATTATCATACCTGACACCGGAAGAAAAGAAAAAAGTTTCGTGGTTGCGAATGTTCCGTTTGACGATAAGCGGCTATGCGATAAATTATATAACTCCTGTTATGGCATTGGGCGGCGAGCCTTACAGAATAATGGCCATGAAGGATGATTTGGGGACGAAAAGAGCGACTTCAAGCGTACTTAATTACGCAATGATGCATATTCTTTCGCATTTCGTGTTTTGGATAATAGGTTTTCTGCTTTTGATATTTTTTGCATACGACAGAACACCGAGATTTGTCTTCGTTGCTTCGTTAGTATTTATCGGTATCAGCATAATTGCGATAATATACATTATCAAAGCATACAAGAAAGGTATTATTGTAGGATTTTTCAAGTTTTTATGTCGTGTTCCATTGTTGAAACGCTTTGTAAAAAAGAAAATGACAAAAGAATTTCAGCAGACATTATCGGATACGGACAAACAATTTACGGATTTATTCAACCTACATCGAAAGGAATTTTATAAGGCTTTGTTTTACGAAACATTGTCAAGGATTTTCTCATGTTTGGAAATTTTAGTAATTTTGCGTGCTGTTGGAGTTGGGATAGATATGATTGATTCTATCATAATCAACACCGAAACGTCCTTAATTGCCAATATTGTTTTTGTTTTTCCTATGCAGGTAGGTATTCGAGAAGGGGGATTGACCTTTGCGTTAAACAGCATAGGGCTTGCGGCAAGTATGGGCGTCTTTGTTGGTATGGTGACAAGGATAACGGAATTGGCGTGGATAATTATTGGAGTTATAATGATAAAAGTAAAACGTTTTGGCAAAAACGACTAACTATATATGAAAGAAAAGACGGTAATATTTGACTATGGGGCAACTCTTGATACCAACGGCATACATTGGTATCATATATTTGCCGAAGAACATTTGAAATACAATAGCTTTTTGACTGATCAGCAGATGCGTGATGCCTATGTGTATGGAGAAAGACAGATAGCAGCGACACGTAATATCGAATCTATGGATAATTTCCTTGATACCTTGCTTGTCAAAGTCGCTTTGCAATTTGATTTTCTTCAAAACAACAATATAATAAGCGAAGACCAACGCCATGTTGAGCAAATCTCCAATTCGTGTTATTTGCTCGCAAAACAAAACACCGCGAACGTAAAACCTATGCTTGAACGTTTGTCAAAGGATTATAATATAGGTATGGTTTCTAATTTTTATGGTAATTTGGATGAGGTTTTGAGAGATTTTGGTATCAAAGACTGTTTTGACGATGTTGTCGAGAGTGCAGTTGTGGGTATTTCCAAACCTGACAAAAGGCTTTGGAGTTATGCTTTGGAGCGTTTGCAAAGCAAGGCTGAAAATACAACTGTTGTAGGCGATTCTTACAAGAAAGACATTATGCCTACCAAACAACTCGGTTGTTCCACCATTTGGCTGAAAGGTCAAGGTTGGAAAGACAATCCGACAAACACTCCATTTGCCGATGTGATTATTACAGATATTATGCAAGTGGAACACTTTTTGCAGTAAGCGACACATTGTTTTACGCAATAGAGTAACGAGCGTTTTAGTTACGGTAACTGTTTTTTTGAATATTAACATAAAAGTAAAATATATAGATTTTTTGAATTAAAATGGAAAAGATTAGAATTGCGATAGCAGGTATAGGCAATTGTGCATCTGCTTTAATACAGGGATTGGAATATTACGGCAACCCTGCTAATCAAAACGCTCCCGAGGGAATGATGGCAGCAAACATAGGCGGTTACACCGCTCAGGATATAGAAGTTGTTGCTGCTTTTGACATTGACGCAAGAAAAGTCGGCAAGACTTTGGACGAGGCTATATACGCTAAACCAAACTGTACAATAAACATCATCGACCCGCAAAAGTTTCCAAAAAGTAATGTAATCGTTCAGAAGGCTCCTTTGTTGGACGGAGTTTCTGAACATATGCTTGATTATGAAAAATATCCGAAGGACACGACTTTTGTTGTCGATACCGAACACGAACCTGTTGATATTGTCAAGGTTCTTAAAGATACCAAAGCCGACATTTTAATTGATTATTTGCCGGTCGGTAGTGAGGAAGGCGTTAAGTTTTACGCACAATGTGCTATTGATGCTCACGTTGCATTCTTGAATTGTATTCCTGTCTTTATTGCTTCCGACCCTGTTTGGGAACAGAAGTTTATCGATGCAGGACTTCCTTTGATTGGTGACGATATGAAATCCCAATTCGGTGCAAGTATTCTTTCACAGATGTTGCAAGAATTGGCTTTCGCTCGCGGTCATAAAGTAAAATGCCATATTCAACAAAACTGCGGTGGTAATACGGACTTTATGAATATGGTTAATCAAAGTCGTTTGAAGAGTAAGAAAATTTCCAAAGAGAATGTTATCCGTTGCCAAAACGACATAAGAAACATTCCAACCGATGATTCGTTCTTACACGCCGGTCCATCTGAATACATCTCTTATTATAAGGATAACAAAATAGCAACATTCCATTTGGAATTGGAAGGTTTTGGCGGTAGTCCTGTAACTTTCGATGCTCGTATGTCGGTTATAGATTCTCCAAACTCTGCCGGAGTTGTTATCGATGCTATCCGTTATTTGAAAGTTGCAAGAGAATTGGGTATCACGGGTTCATTGCACGGAGCAAGTGCCTTTACTCAAAAGACCCCTCCTTTCCCAATGACTTTTGAGGACGCTCAGTACGAATGCGAGATGTTGGCAAAAAGACAATTGACGGACTTAACAAGACCGCAAGCCAACAGACAAAAGAAATAAAAACACTAAGTAACTTAAATGAAAGAGGGCTTTTCCGATAAAAGAAAGGCTCTCTTTTTGTTTTCTTCGGGGTAAAAACAATAAAATTCCTATAATTCTGTTTTCTTAGTGTTGTTATATGTGCAAATCACTACAAAACATATTATTCTTTCTTTGTTTGCTTTTTATACCTTGCGTTTATGCTCAAAGAGTACCAAAATACAGCGTAGGTTGTCAATTAAATATAGGTTTTAGTAGGCGTCCCGACAATCATTTCGGTGGTATTACCGAAGAAACTCTTGATTATTCTCCTTTATCGTTGTCTTTTGCAATTGAGGGCAGCTTAAACAATATGTATTTCGCCAAATTAAAACTTACCAACCTTTCATATACTACCGAAACGTCCTTTTACGATGGTTTTATTGCCTCTTATCAAGAGAACACCAACTTGATTCAATTTGCTTTGGGATACAATTTCCTTAACAAAAGTGAGCGTAATATGATTAGAATGTCTTTATGTTTTGGCAATTTGATTTTTCAAAAAGACAGAAACAGGGTAATATTCGGTAAGGAAGACAGAACAAAAACTATCAACGGCAAATTGTTTTACGGCTTAGAGGCTACATATCGTTACGACTTAGGCTATAATATTGCGGTTGGCTTTGAATTTAATTACGGCAGGGCGAACTATGTTGATAAATACTTTTTCTCCAATACGTATCAAGAGGTTTTTTACATCTCCGCCCTTGTTTCCTACACCTTGAAAAGCAAATAAATCTTTGTTCAACACCGAAGTTTATGGGTGTGCCAATCGACGGAACTAAGACCGAGATGATTGGACAACTGCAATCCAAAGGCTTTGATTACAATAGTCATAAAGATTGCTTGAACGGTAAGTTCAACGGGCGAAAGGTTAAACTTTGGATTAAAAGCCAAAATGATAAAGTGTGGGGAATTAAAGTACAATATTACAAGACATTTTGGAATATTGAAGACAAGTATAATGCTTTGTATGATTGGTTTTCGAATGGCGGCAAATATACGTATGTGTCGGGACAGAAGATTGGTTATAAAGAGAAAGTGTCGGTTAATTCCGACGGACAGGCAATGGTTGGTTATAGCAGCGAACCGCTTTCTTCACAAGAAACACCCAAAGCAGTATTTAAGGCAAAGGACGGAACGATTGTAAGGATTGCATTAAAGGACGGATTTATGGATTATTTGTATCTGTATTACGAAAATCCGAATAACAGAACGGAATATGAGGGCGATTTATAGGAAATAAATTTTTCAAATAATAAACAAAGGATGGGAAAATTAAAATTTCTTGTCCTTTTTATTTTGTTTGCGAATGTCTTTATATTTTGTTAAGGCGTATTTTTTTAGTTGAGATTGTAACGTGAGTTTGACGAAAATTAGAACAGTGCAAGGGGCAATGAAAAGCCAAAATTTTCTATGATAAAAAGCCAAAACTTTTTGAAATTTGCACCAGAAAAAACAAATTCTCTGTCAATGAAAATTAAATGTTTTCAATACTCACATCTGAACGATACCTATAAATTTGTAGGATTAATATCTCCGATGTTTGTTCAAATGCAGAAAAACATTTGAAGAATTATTCATGCATTTTCCATAACGATGAATAATTCATTTATTGCCAATTATTAATGTTATGTTAAGTGTATTGATGTTGTTTAGAGTGTAGTATAAAATGATGCTTCGCGAAGTATAAAGATTACTTCTTTTGAAATAAATGTGTGATGTCTTCTTTGCCGTCAGTGGAAAATTTGTAAAATCTTTGATTAGTGTTTTTGTCTTTTAGGGAGCCGCACTCTTCTTTGTAAGGACCTATCTTGATATAGTCGAAGTTGGAAATATTGATATGGGGGTCGATGTTTTCTTTGCCACTATACCAAGCGGTTTTGATGTCGGGGAAATTCTGTTTGATGTGATGGGCAAGGTCGTTGATGGCTTGCGGGTCGTTGTCGCCGCCCATAAAAGCCAAGCAGGTAAAGTTGCCGTGATACATCTTAATGAGACTTTCCAAAGTATGGACATCAAAAATTTCCCCTTTGTCCTGCCAAAGCCACGGAGAATGACAACCACGACAATGATTGGGACAAAGGGAAAAATTTACAGCCAACGTAACTTCGTTAGGGACTTCCTGAAAGACAATATCGTAATTGAAATATTTTAACATCTTAATACTTCTTTCAGTCGTTATATTTTAAGCCAAAGTGTCTGAAATGGCTTTCTCTTGTTCCTTAGAAAACTCTATATGACGAGTTGGCAACGGCTCTTGTAAAAGTTTCTCGTTTTTATTTACATTTATATAATAACGGTCGGCTGCCTCTTTTTGACGAGCAACCGAGAAATTGCTTACACGTTTCATATAACCTATTATACGCGTCAAATAATCAACATTCTTGCTGCCACACTCAGGACACTCCTTCAAATAACGTTTGTCTATGTGCCCGCAATCGTTACATATTGTGTTAGGAATGTTGAATGTAAAGTAATTGCAACCTTCTTTTGCAGCTACTTTTAATATTTGTCTGTATTGAGCCTGTGAAAGATGCTCTTCCAAATTCAAGTGCAATGCACTACCGCCAGTCAAATGCTCGATATAACGTTTGCCGTGCAGACGAATTTTATCGAATACGTTCAAAGAATCGTCTTCTACTATATAGAAATATGAGTTGTAGCAATCGCGGAATGTCTGATAGCCGTCTTCTTTATCCCATTTAGCGTGCTTTACGCCTACATTCTCGGCAGGAATCATCTCGCAGTTGAACATCAATTCTTTTGTACGGTATTTCTTGTTTAATTTTTCAATAGTTCCCAATATATCGGCAACGAATTTTTCGTATTCAGGGTTATCGTTGATTTTTATGCCAAGGAATTGTGCGGCTTCAACCATTCCATTAACGCCTATTGTAAGGTATTGACGCGACAAATTGATATAACCTGCCGTAAACAAAGGAAGCATTCCGTTATTGTAAAGCATTTTTAGGTTTTCGTTGTAGCCGGTTTGAACTTTGTGCATCAAATCAACGATGCCTTCAACGTATTGAACGTATGGTATATTCTGTTTGACGGCATATTGAATACAACGGTTTAGGTTTATTGTCAAAACACTCTTTGAGCCGGTCGAAACACCGCCTGCACCCAAAGTGTATGAGAAACCATTGTCTTGGATTTCGTTTCTCAAACGACAGCAAGACGAAAGTGAGTCTGCGTTATCCGAAACGTAAGTGAAAAACGAATGACCTTCGGAATACATCTCGGCAGTAAAGTCTGCCATATCTTTGTCTTTGAAATCATCGCCATCGCTCAACAAGGCCATAGTCTCAACAGGGAATGTAAGAACGGTACGCGTTCTTTCTTTATTGAACCATTTCATAAAACGTTTCTGCAACCAACATAAACTGTCCCAATGAGGCTTGGAACCGTCAGGAAATACAAATTCGCCGAATAAACTCTCGAAATAAGGCTTGTCGTAGTAAGCAACATTCCAAAACACGGCTTGGAAGTTTCTTGCACCCGTCGGTTGGTTAATCGAATAAACGATTTGCTCAAAACAATCGCAGATAACCTTGTCCAAAGTACGCTTCTTTGAAGATAAATCAACCACATCGTTTGCGTGATTATAATAATCCTCGCCGTATTCCTTTTGTATAAAATAGTTCATATACATAAGAAATTCAGGAGTGGCACAAGCACCGGACAGCATAGAAGAAACCATAAACACCATATTGATGAAACCGCCGCAGAAACTCTTCAAATTCGTCGGGGCTTTGCTGTTGCCACCTATTGACATCGTTCCGTTAAGCAACCAAGGATACATAGTTATCGAGGCGCAATAATTAGCCAAAGACGTTTCATCATTCTTATAAATAAAGTGATTTTCCAATAAGTAAAGGTATCTATCGGAAAAATCTTTACCATACATTTCTTTCAAGCGGTCGGTAAGCAAACGACGATTCAAACGAATAAAGTTTTGTTTTGGTAATTCCCCGATAAGGGTTGCAATATTCTTTGATTCAACGTTAGCATTGGCATCGAACTTTGAGCCTGTTGCTGCATTTTCGGCAGCACAATAATTCAAAAGGAACTTTACTTTGCTTGTCGTCTCACGATCCTCTTGGTGTCTTTGACGATACAGCATATAGGATTTAGCCACTGCATAATATTTTTCAGCCATCAAAGCAACCTCTACTTGATTTTGAATTTCCTCAACGGTCATTCCGTCCTTGATATTTACTCTTGAAAGAATTTCCGTTAAATCACTTTCGGTTGCATAGCCACCTGTTGCAAGGAACGCTTTTCTTATTGCATTTTTTATTTTGTCTATGGAAAATACTTCTTGTTTTCCATCTCTTTTCGTAATATGTACAGTGTTCATATCCTATTAAAACTATGTTGTTTATGCTTTATTATTTTCTATATCGGGAGAAACATCTCTTCCCCTTGGTTTCGTTTAGCAAAGGTACAGACAAAAAATCAGATACGTCCGTTTTCCTTTCAAAACTTTTTAACATCAATTGTTGATAACTGCATTAAGCGTTGATAAGACAACGTTTTTGAAGTGCGCTTTTTTTGAAAAATAAAAAAATATGCCAAACGAAAAAAATCTTGTGTTTTTCTTCTGTTTTGAAGTAAAATTTAATTGCTATCAGGTGTTTAGATATTAATTTTATGAGTTCTGAAAATTTTATAAATGGCAAGCGAATTTTTATACAAATTCACAAAATCCGATGAAATAATCACCAAAATCTTAAAAGTCGTATGACGACAATTTTCTTTTGCGGTTTAATTTTAGGACACTCATTTGAACAAAAAATAATATGTGAAATTAAAAAATTAATGTTTAACACTGTCAAAATAGTGTTAAACATTAATTGATTAGTGTTAAACATCAGTAACACGCTTTTTATTAAGATATTGTCGTTTCGTAAATTCCTTGTAGCGAAAAGCAGCGACAAAGTGTTTTACACCTATATATTAATAATGATTGCAAGTGCGCAAAAAATTTACCCAACGACTTCTCCGTACAAATCAAATTCGGTGGCGTCCTTAATAAGAACATTGTAAAATTCGCCTATTTTTGTGTCGGGAAAATCTTTGATTGCAATCAAAACTTCGTTATCCACTTCGGGCGAATCATATTGCGTTCTGCCGATAAAATATTCGCCTTCGGTTCTATCAATAATGGTCTCAAAGGTCTTACCTATTTTTTGTTGGTTTAGAGTAAAAGATATTTCCTGTTGAATATCCGTTAAAACGTCCAAACGTCTTTGTTTTTCTTTCGGTGTAACGCTGTCTTTCATCTCTCCCGCCTTAGTACCCTCTTCCTTAGAATAAGTGAAAGCACCCATTCTGTCAAATTTAATCTTGCTTACAAAATCGCTCAATTCATTAAACTCCTCTTTTGTTTCGCTTGGAAAACCAACGATAAGTGTTGTGCGAAAAGCGATGTCATTAACCTTGGAACGTATTTCATCAATCAAAGAAACGATTTCCGATGATGTGATGTTTCTGTTCATCGCTTCCAAAATCCTATTGTTGATATGTTGAAGGGGCATATCCAAGTAATGACAGATTTTATTGCTCTTTTTCATTAAATCCAATACCTCGGTAGGGAATTGATTAGGGTAGGAGTATTGAAGTCTTATCCAATGAATATCTGTTTTGATTAGTTCTTTGAGAAGCTCGGGCAGCATACGTTTTTTATATAAATCCAAACCGTAATATGATGTGTCTTGGGCGATAAGTATAAGTTCTTTCACTCCTTGTTTAATCAGTGTTTGGGCTTCTGCAACTATGTCTTCGATAGGGCGGGAGATATGTTTGCCTTTAATCAGCGGAATTGCACAAAAGGCACAACGGCGATCGCAGCCTTCCGAAATTTTAAGGTATGCATAATGCTTGACGGTGGATAATTGTCGCCTGTAAATTTGTTCGGTTATAGGTTTTGTGATTTCTGTTGAGAGGTCTTTGTTTTGGATAGTTAAGGTAGGCTTTGGGGAGTTTTTCAAAATAAAATCAAATATTTTGTCATCGGACATTATACCTGCAAGAAAATCTACTTCCTTTATGGATTTTTTCAACTCTTCTTGGTATCTTTGAGCAAGGCATCCATAAACTATTATCTTAAATCCTTTCTTTTTCTCTTCTATAAGGTTTTCTCGCAACTGAACAAATTCCAAAATGGTGTTGATACTTTCTTCCTTTGCCTTGTCGATAAAACCGCAAGTGTTGATGACAACGAAATCAAAAGAAGGTCTTTCCATATTAAATTCTACCGAAAAACCTTCTTTTGACAATCTGCCTGCAAGTGTTTCGCTATCCACAGTGTTTTTTGAACAGCCAAGACTTACAAAATTTATTTTGATTGTTTTTTTCAAACCTGTATCATTTGTTTAACCATTCACCAAAGTGTCATTTCTTAAAACGAAAACCGCTGCTTTAATATGCTTTTTGTCAAAGCCGCAAAAAGCGAAATTATGACACCTTGGCAAATGGTTGTGTTGTTTTTACAATTTGATTTTAACGCCAACGTTGATGTTAAACCTTGATAAATCTTCGTTTTCTTCCAATTCAAAAGTTTTATCATTGGCTTTAACTTTGCTAACGTTACCACCCATATAACCTATCGAGCAATCCAAAGACAAGTATTTATTGAAAATGTAACTTGCTCCTGCACTAAGTCCATAACCGAATGTATAGCGTTTGTAGGTTGTGCCGACCATACTTTGGGAAGGGTTGCCCATTATATCCGTTGAATTAACCAAACAACGTTGAACGTTACGGAAATTCATAAGTCCAGCTGTTGCTTTTGCAAAGAACACATAATGTTCGCTGATAACATTGGTATGAGCCGTGAATGATGGTCCGACAAAGAAAATCCAACGATCGTCAGAAGAAGAACCTAACATTTTGTCGCCCTCATAATATGAATCGAAAGCGTTATACATATTGAAAACGGCACCTGCGGCGAAATTTTTGTGGAAATTGTATTCATAATCCAAACGATAGTCAATACCGTGTCGCATCTTTGAATTGTGATTTTCGACAGTATTGTAGTTTTGTAGTAGATTATCATGGTCGCCACTTAGTGAGAAACCGTAACCTAACGACATAGTAAAGTGATGAGGACTTGTCATACAACAATTTGTTTTGGTGCTGTCATTTTGACAATTTTGCTGATTTTTGCATCCTTGCTGGTTTTGTGCATTCAAGTTTAAGGCACAAACGACTGCTGCTATCGCAACTAAAATTTTTTTCATTTCTATTACTGTTTTTTATTAGTTACTCTATTAGTCGTTTTCAAAAATTGTTGTTTTTTTATTGTGTTGTTGTCTTTTATTTCTATAAACGAAAAAATCGCTTATTTATTCCGTTTTCTTGTGTTTGATGTAAGTTTTTTGAGGTGTGTCATTATTTTTTTAGTGTCTCACATTAGTAAATTAGTTACTCATGCTAAAAAATTAGTGTTAAACACCACCAATCGCTTTATTGCAAAATTATTTTTCAGCAATACTTGTGTTTTCAAACAAAGTCTCAACAAAAGCCTCTCTATTGAAAATTTGTAAATCTTGCATCTGTTCGCCAAGACCGATATACCTAACCGGAATTTTGAACATATCGCTTATTCCGATAACCACACCACCTTTTGCCGTGCCATCCAATTTCGTCAAAGCCAATGCCGAAACCTCTGTTGCCTGAGTAAATTGTTTTGCTTGCTCAATAGCATTCTGTCCCGTTGAAGCATCTAAGACCAATAACACTTCATTAGGAGCGGTAGGGACTAACTTCTGCATAACTTTTTTTATCTTGCTCAGTTCGTTCATAAGACCGATTTTGTTGTGCAATCGTCCTGCCGTATCAATGATTACAACATCGGCTTTTTTGCTCAAAGCACTCTTTAATGTGTCGTAAGCAACGCTTGCAGGGTCTGAACCCATTTGTTGAGCGATTATTTCAGTGCCTGTTCTTTGAGCCCAAATGTTTAGTTGGTCGATAGCCGCTGCACGAAAAGTGTCCGCTGCACCTAAAACAACTTTCTTGCCTGCTTGTTTGAATTGATAAGCTAATTTGCCGATTGTTGTCGTTTTGCCAACGCCATTAACACCCACAACCAAGATAACGTACGGTACATCGCCTTTTGGAAAAGAAAAATCCAAAGGTTCGTTGCCTATAACGTTTTCTTGCATCAAAGATGAAATCTCTTCTTTAAGCAAGGTGTTCAATTCATTTGTTGAAATGTATTTGTCCTTAGCCACTCTTTGTTGTATTCTGTCTATTATTTTCAGAGTGGTATCCACGCCGACGTCAGCACCAATGAGAATTTCCTCTAAATTATCCAAAACATCATCGTCAATAGTGGATTTTCCGATTAGTGCTTTGGAAATTTTGCTAAAAACACTCTCTTTCGTTTTCTGCAAACCCTGATTTAAGGTTTGTTTATCGCTTTTTTTTAGAAATGAAAAAATTCCCATAAATTCTTTTTATACAAAAAAGGTAATTGATTCCTACTTTTTAGAAGAACCAACTACCGATTATTTTTTTGAAATAATGCTATTGTTAAGTTACTTTTTCTTTGCTAATGCTTCCTTAACTTGGTCTGCGGGCATTAATTCTTCTGTGAAGATATATGCTCCGGTTTTCTTTGAACGTACAGTTCTGATAACTTTTGCGAAACTTGCACCGTCCTTAGTCTTCAATGTTGCAACTACTTTCTTTGCCATTTTCTAATCTCCTTATTATTTAATTTCCTTATGAACCGTTACTTTTTTCAAATAAGGGTTGTATTTCTTTAATTCCAATCTTTCAGGAGTATTCTTTTTTGATTTTGTTGTAACATAACGTGAAATTCCAGCAACTCCCGAATTTTTCTGCTCTGTACATTCCAATATAACCTGTACTCTAACGTCTTTCTGTTTCTTTGCCATCGTTGTAACAATTTTTTTTTGAGTTTGCAAAATTACGCCATTTATTTGAACTGACAAAATTTTTTTTATCTTTTTTAATGTTTTTATCGCTTTGCTTTGTAATCGCTTTTGTCTCGCGTAACTATTTTGCGCATTTTTATTGCATATTATCCCAACGATTTATTCTCTAAAAAAGTACTTGTTTTGCAAAAAAAATATAAAAAGAGTGTCTTTTTGTTGAAAAGTTCTTAAATTTGCATTTTTAATGTTAAACATTAATTTATCAGTGTTAAACATTAGAAAAATAATTGGGGACACTATTTTGATAAAAACACGCAATATTTTTATCTTGTGAGTAAGAGGAATTTAGTTATTAAGATAAACACACATCATTAATATGTATAATTTAAAGAATTTATTTGTTGTTTTGTCTTTGGCAATACTTTGTTGCGTTTCCACAAATGTATTCGCACAGAATGCGGCTCAGGGTTGTGCCAATATTGAAATTCAAGAATTAATTGGAGAAGATACCGTAGTATTTTCGGCTGCGCAGCGTACAGATGGTATAACTCTTACTTGCGATACAGCATCGAGAATACTTTTGCCCATAGGTTTTGCACCTGGCTATCCCGACCCTGATAATGGATATTACACTTACGAAAAAATATCTTACGACCCGCCCATTGCATTTAATCCGGCGAATGGTAATTTAGGAGAAAAATTGGCTCTGCCTGTTGATGACTGTTGGGGAGCGTTGTTTAACTTTGATTATTATTTCCCGCCTAATCCGGATTCGGATACTCCGGGCTTCAAATTTTTCTTTTATGATGAGTCTTTCTCAACCGTTATGCCTAATTCCAATGGCGGTCTTCATATGTTTAACAGCAGTAGCCCTATGCTTGCGTATGCTCAGCAGCAAGGTATCAATCTTTACACTCCTCCTACTGCGGGAAGTTATTTGCATTGTCCTTATAGTACTTCACAACCATTACCGGATAATAGAGATATGTGGGGAAGTGAAAAGAACCCTACGTTTAATTCCATAAACGGACCTTGGTTTGATATCCATTATGGTAACGCACAGGGAAATCAAGGTATGTATATCAAGTTCTCAGGTGAATATCCTTGCCGTATGTGTATTCTTACCTTTTATGATATACCTTCTTTTGGTAATTATGGTAGTGCCGATACGGCTAATATTTCTTCTATGATTGTTTTATATGAAACGACAAATGTTATTGAATTTTATTTGAAGAGGAAACCTGCCAAAACTTCAACCAATGGTTCCAATGCGATATTGGGTATTCAAAATTTAGATGCAACCGAATCGCTTGCCATTACCAATAATCAATACGCACCTAATGGCGGTACGCCAAAAACTCAATCTTACAATAACACCGTTTGGGAAGCAACCAACGAGGCTTGGCGTATAAAACCTGTCGGAGAATTGCCTTACTATTACACTTGGTATAAGAAAAATTCCTCAGGACCGCAACAAGGTGTAATGCAAACATTGACGCCGAACAGCAATAATCAGGTTATTGCCAATCCGAGTGAAGATGAAGGCGATACTTGGTATTATTGCAAGATGAATGTTACTCGTCAAGAGGACGGCTTGGAGTTTGATGTTTGGGACTCTATTTTGATTCACCCTTTGAATGTTCCTTCTTTGACTATTTCACACAATAGTGCCGATAATGCAGGTACGGTTGCCATGAATACAGACTCTCTTTCTATGTATGACACCATTTGTGCAGGAGATAGAGTTACTTTTAGATTTACAGGTGGCGATGAATACCATTTCGTTGAGCCGACGAGCCTTGCAGCACAGCAAATCCTTAATGGTACTGCTACCGTTCCGCAAGATCCCGATGTTGAAAAAGTGTTTTACAAATTTCATATTATTAACTTCAAGGATGGCAACAAGAATGACACCCTTTGTCAGAGATATGATTCTTGTTGGATAGTCAATAGAAAAGTAAATGTAAGTATAGGCGAGGATACCTCAGTTTGTGAGGGTAAGAATGTTGTATATACCGAGGCTTTGAACGAATTAGTAGAGACAAATACATATCTATGGACTTTTGGTGGCAATCCGGTAAGTTCTTCAATGACGGCAGATTTTAAGCCCGTAGCAACGGGAACGCTTACTTTGAAACTTACAGACAATAGAAATTGTAGTGCAACGGATGATGCGAAGATAACTGTCGTAAAATATCCTGTTGTTGATATAACTGGAACGAAAGATATTTGTAAGGGTAATTCCACAAAACTGACAGCGGAGCATGATGCAGGAGAAGTTTCATATACTTGGGGAACTGCCGAGACAACAAAGACCATTGAGGTTAAACCTGACCAAACAACCGAATATGTTGTAACGGTAACGACAAAACTTGCCTCTTGTGCGACAACCAAAACAACTACGGTCAATGTATATCCTATACCGGAGGTTCAATGTTACGAGGATGCTAAGATATGCGAACAAGAAACGGCGTTAGTCGGTGTTATTGGCGAAGCGGAAGGATATGTTTGGTCTACAAACGATGCGTCAGTCAATCAAGGAAATTTGTCAGAATATACCGTTTCTCCGGAAGCGACAACGAAATACACGGTAACGGCATATAGCAATCCGGAATTGCATTGTGAATCCACAGCCTCAATGACGGTATATGTTGAAAAGAAGCCTGTACCTGTTATGACGATGACACCTGATTATATTGACGAACTTACTCCTGTTGTTGTATTTAATGATAAGACGACGGGCATTGTTGATAGGATTTGGACGATAAGCGATGGTGCTACTTCAACTGATAAGAATTTCAGACACACTTTTGAAGTGGAAGATTCAGTACTTACTTATTATGTAACTTTGACAGGTATAACGGGATATGGTTGTGTTGATTCGATAACGACACCTATATCTGTTGTTCGCGAACATCATATTTGGGCTCCGACGGGTATTTATATACATTCAAATATAGACGATAACAGACAGTTCAAGGTTGTTGTGGATAATATTTATGATTTTAATTTGAAAATCTTTAATCGTTGGGGAACGTTAGTATTTGAAACCGATGACGTAACGCAGGCTTGGGATTGTACATATAAAGGAGAGGTAGTGAAGTCAGGCGTTTATACTTGGTATGCTACATATCATCATTCGGATTCGCCTGATCGTTTGATGCAAAAGGCAGGTACATTTATGATATATAATTAATGTGCAATTGAGTGTTGAATAGCAAAAAAGAATATTGGAATGGAAGCAAATAATGAATATATATTAAATGGTGTCAGGTCTTTGACGGAGCAGGAAGATTACAATAAGGCTATGGAACTTGTGGATAATTTTCTTCAAACGCATAAAGACGATGATATGGCATGGTATCTCAAAGGCAATATATACAAAAAGCAAGAGCAATGGCAAGATGCCATAAACAGTTACACGACAGCCATAGGCATAAACCCTAAAAATCCTGCTACTACTATGCGCCGCATCTGCATTGATATTTTGAATTTTTACGATAAAACTATGTATAATCCTTGATATACTTACTCTGTCATTTTCGCCTTGTGGTGGGTGATAAGACGAAGTAGTCAAAAAAGTAAGACGTCCGAAGGTTTTAATTTTCGGGCGTTTTTTTAATTACTTTATTCAAAAAACATACATTAATATATATAGGAAAATATTTTCATAGTAAAAGAAATGATTTCTATGTGATATTACGGAATTAGTGTGTGAGATTATTTTAATGATGTTTAACACTAATTTATTAATGTTAAACACTAATTTTTTGTTTAGAGATATTAGATTTATGGCATAGTAATTCTTCATTTTAGTACAATAATCATCTTTTTTAGCCGGAATATTCTCAAAAAAGTACCATTTCTTTGTTTTGCTTTTGCCAAAAAATGTTTCAAAATTGGATAAAAACGTTCAAAAAATCGTTT